>JACPZS010000235.1 GCA_016195385.1 Verrucomicrobiota bacterium | reverse complement strand
AGATTCATCCACGACCCGCAAATTTGGCGGAACGGGCCTAGGCTTGGCCATCTGCCGTCGGCTCGTCGATTTGATGGGTGGAAAAATTGGCGTCACTAGCAGCGAAGGTAAAGGCGCCACGTTTTGGTTTAATGTTCGATTAACGAAGCGCGCCGCCTCTGACCGCATTGGCCAGTCGAATACAACCTTCATGTCGCCGAACAACAAGCTAATCTGCCACAGAACCATTCGCGTTCTGCTAGTGGAAGACAATCATGTGAATCAGAAAGTGGCCACAGCACAGTTACACAAGTTAGGTTGTAATGTCGAGATAGCTGGAAACGGCATCGAGGCCATACATGCATGGGAATGCGCATCATTTGACGTGATTTTAATGGATTGCCACATGGCGAAAATGGACGGCTTCGAGGCCACTCGAAGAATCCGAGCGCTGGAGAAAGAACGCTCGATCCGGGCAACGCCTATTGTTGCCATGACGGCCAACGCGATGCAGGGTGACCGGGAGAACTGTTTGCAGGTCGGCATGGACGATTACATCTCCAAGCCTGTGAATCCAACTCAGTTGAAGGTGGTGTTGGAGAGAAATTGCTCTGAGGCGTATGGTGTGGGGCAACCCGAAGCCTTTTGTGCCGTCCGTTAGCGACGGATGTCGCCGATAAGCAAATCGAAAGATGGAGGATCACTAGCTCAACCGATTGATCTTCCAAGAATACATGAAGTGCTCTACCGTGATTGAATCCAAGGGATTTCGCCGCCACAACCAGGCTGGATTACCGGCGCGCACTCCTGTCATAGTTCGCGCGTGGCTCTGGATCGAAACACGCAACGCGGTCTACTCACGTCTCTGTTGCGGGACGTGTCGCGCTCCTTTTACTTGACGCTGCGTGTGCTGCCCGCGCCGGTGCGTCCGCAAATCGGCCTCGCCTACTTGCTCGCGCGTGCCACTGACACCATCGCGGATACCGAGCTGGTTTCCGTGGAACGCCGGCTCGCGGCGCTGGCAGAACTGCGCGCGGCCATCCTTGAGGAAGATTCTGCGCGCGCCAAGACGACGCCGGACTTCGGTGAACTGGCCACGGCGCAAGCCGCTCCCGCTGGTCGAGGCTCCTCCTCCGAACGCATTTTGCTTGAACGCATCGGCAACGCGCTGGCGCTGTTGCGGGAAACGTCGCCGTCGGATCGCGCATTGACCCGCGCGGTGCTCGACACGATCACGAGCGGTCAAACGCTGGATCTGCAACGGTTTGGCGCGGCCAGCGCCGAGCGCATTGTCGCCCTGCGCACCGACGCGGAGTTGGACGATTACACGTATCGCGTCGCCGGGTGCGTCGGCGAATTTTGGACGAGAATGTGCCGCGCGCATTTGTTCCCGAACGCAACTCTGGACGACGCGGTGTTTCTCGCCGACGGAGTGCGCTTCGGAAAGGGACTGCAGCTTGTGAACATCTTGCGAGACTTGCCGCGCGATCTTCGCCAGGGACGTTGTTATCTGCCGGCGGTTGCGCTTGCGCAAATCGGTTTGCAATCGGTGGATTTGTTATTGCCCGCCAGCGAACCCAAGTTGCGCCCACTTTACGACCGCTGGCTCGACATAGCCGAAGCGCATCTGGCCGCCGGCTGGAATTACACGAACACGATTCCACGCAGGCAAATTCGCGTGCGCCTCGCCTGCGCGTGGCCGATATTGATTGGCGCGAAAACGTTGAAGCAACTTCGTCGCGAGAACGTGCTTGATCCAAACCGTCGCATCAAAGTCAGCCGCGCTGAAGTGCGGGGAATCATTTTTCAGACCGTTGTCCGCTACGCGTTTGCGACGGCGTGGAAAAGTTTGTTCACGCGCACGAAGTGAAATCCGACGCGTCCGTCCCGAACCTCGGAACGCGGATTTTCCATCCGCGCCTGGCAGAGCCGAGGCAAAGAAATCATTCCCACCACCTGCACATCCTTGCACTGCGCGGATAACAAATCCGGCTCCCGCGGAAACGGCTGGATACCTTCGTTCTGCTTTCGCACCGTGTTCACACTCTCGCCGTGACAAGCCGCCGCGTGCCCGCTTAACTGAGCGCCATGCACGATTTCCATTACGTCGGCGGCCGGTTGCATTGCGAGCGCGTGGCGATTGAAAGCCTCGTCAACAAATTCGGCACGCCGCTCTACGTTTATTCGCAGCACACGTTGACGGATCATTTTCAAAAACTCGACATTGCCCTCGCGCCGCTGAACCACCTCGTTTGTTTCGCGGTGAAGGCGAATTCCAATCTCGCGGTGATCCGCACGCTCGCCAATCAGGGCAGCGGTTTTGACATCGTGAGCGAAGGTGAGTTGCGGCGCGTTATCGCGGCGGGCGGCGATCCGCGGAAATGCGTTTTCGCCGGCGTGGGCAAGACGGAAGCCGAGATTGAGTTCGCGCTGAGGCAGGGAATTTATTCCTTCAACATCGAGAGCGAGCCGGAACTGGCGCGCATCAATCGTGTCGCCGCGCGGCTCAAAAAAACCGCGCCCATCGCCGTGCGCGTGAACCCGAACATCGATGCGCACACGCACGCGAAAATTACGACCGGCACCTACGAAAACAAGTTCGGCATCGCGTTCGAGCAGATCGAAAGAGTCTATGCCCGCGCGAGCCGGCTTAAAAATCTTCGCTTGCGCGGGCTGCAAATGCACATTGGCTCGCAGCTCACCGAAGTGAAACCTTTCGAGCAGGCGGTCAAAAAAATCCTGCCGCTTGCGGCGAAACTTGCCGACAAATACGATCTCGAATTCTTCAGTGTTGGTGGCGGACTCGGCATTGTTTACAATCCCGCGCTCGATAGCGGCTCGCCCGAATGGTGGCAGACGCCCGTCGCCAAAAAAATTCTCACGCCGGCCACTTATGCTGCCACGCTCGTGCCGCTGCTGCAGCCGGCGGGCTTGCGTATTTTGATCGAACCGGGCCGCTTCATCGTGGGCAATGCCGGCATTCTCGTGACGCGCGTCGAGTTTGTGAAACGCACTGGGCGCAAAAATTTCGTCATCGTCGATGCCGCGATGAACGATTTGATCCGACCGGCGTTTTACGACTCCTATCACGAAATTGTTCCGCTCCGACGCAAAGGCGGCGCAATGACTGAGTCCGACGTTGTCGGGCCGATTTGCGAATCCGGCGATTTCTTTTGCAAGAATCGTCCGCTCGCGAAAGTGGGCGAGGGCGATCACCTGGCGCTCTTGAGCGCGGGCGCGTACGGCTTCGTGATGGCGTCCAACTACAATTCGCGCGGGCTGGCGGCGGAAGTCTTGGTGAACGGTAATCGCGCGGCCAGCGTGCGCGAGCGGCAACCGCTCGCAGAGATTTGGAAATCCGAAAGCGTGCCTGCGTGGTTGAAATAGGTGGAAGACGAATCGCGTGCATGAGCCGTGAGATCGAAAACCACTTTCCAATCTTTTCATTCGACGCGTGGTTGTTAGCCTCACGCGCGGATGAGCGAAGTTGAAATCCGCGCCCGCCCCGGTTTTGCCGACAAGTCGGCCCAGGATCCATTCACGCTGCCGCGCTTTGCGCTGGCGCTGGGTTTGCTCCTGTTCATCGCGTTTCCCGACGTGCTGATCGGCACGCGCAGTTTTTACACCCGTGATTTTTCCAACTTCGGTTTGCCGCTGGCGCACCATGTTCGTGAAAGCTATCGCGCCGGAGAAATTCCACTTTGGAACCCATTCAACTTCGCCGGCCTGCCGTTCCTCGCGCAGTGGAACACGATGTGCCTTTACCCCGGCTCGCTCATTTACATTTTGCTGCCGCTGCCGTGGTCGTTAAATTTTTTTAACCTCCTGCATCTTTACCTCGGCGGTGTCGCGATGTTTTGCCTGGCGCGGCGGTGGTTCAATGACGGCTTGGGCGCAAGCATCGCCGGCATCGGCTACGCCTTCGGTGGCTTAACTGTCACCGCGCTGATGTGGCCGAACAACATCGCCGCGCTTGGCTGGCTGCCGCTGGTTTTGCTCGCCGGTGAAATCGCTGTGCAACGTGGCGGACGGCACATCGTCTCCGCGGCTCTCGTAATGGCGCTGCAATTTTTGACGGGCGCGCCGGAAATCATCCTGTTGACTTGGAGCGGCTTGATAGCCTTGACGGTTGTCGGAACAGAACGAAACAATGAGAACTCGTCATCCAATCTCAGCGTCATCGTTTCACTCGTGCGTCTCGCTTCTGTTTTCACGCTCGCGCTTGGACTCACTGCTGCGCAATGGCTGCCGTTTCTCGAATTGCTGCGGCATTCCCAACGCGACACCAACTACGCCGCCGGTGCCTGGAGCTTGACGTGGCCGGGCCTCGGTAATTTTCTCGTGCCACTGTTTCGCATGGCACCGGGCCGCGATGGAGTTTTCTTCCAGGCCGAGCAGCAGTGGGCCACTTCTTACTATTGTGGAGCTACGGTTCTCTTGCTGGCGTTGCTCGCACTTTGGTTTGACCGTTCGCGACGGACTCGGCTCGTGCTCGCGCTTTGTGCCTGTTCACTCCTGCTGGCGCTTGGCGAGCGCGGTGGCGTTTACCCGCTCTTGCGCAAACTGGTTCCGGGGTTGGGCGTGATGCGGTATCCGATAAAATTCATCGTGCCGGTCGCGGTGTTGTTGCCATTGTTGGCCGGTCGCGGTGCAATGCAATGGTTGCAAAATGGTGTTTCGCTGGGCGCGTTGGCGAAGTCCGCAGTGGCGCTCGCGTTGATTTTTTTCGCACTGTTCGGAGTGAGCCGATGGCGGTCGATCGCGGGTGAAGATTGGAACGCCGTGGCGCGCAGCGGAGGAACGAGTTTGAGCTTCCTTCTCGCCGTCGCTGGCGTGCTGATTGCCTTGCGCCGAACCGAAATGCCAACTCGTCGTTTCCTGTTGACGGTGTTGCTCGGATTGATCGTGTTCGCGGATTTGTGGAGCGCGCATCGACGGGTCAATCCACTCGCGCCTTCGGAGTTCTTCAAAAAAAACCTCGCGGCGCTGGAGCCGCGCCCCGGCCTTGGCGAAAGCCGGGCGGTGGTTTCGAGCGCCGCCCACGCGCTGCTCGACGCGACGATTTTCCCGAACGCCGAAGTCGCGGTGAAAGTCCCGCGCCAGTCCCTGCTGCTTAACGCCAACCTGCTTGAAGGTGTTCCGAAACTGGACGGCTTTTTCTCGTTGTACTTGCGCGACGTGGCGCAAGTCGTGTGGCGATTAAGCTTGCAGACCAACACCACGTCCGCCGGTGCGCTGGATTTTTTAGGTGTTTCCCACGTCAGTGAGCCGATCAAGCCGTGGCAATGGAATCCACGCGCGGGCGCGCAGCCGTTCTTCACGCTCGTGCCGCGCGCGGTTTTTCTCGACGGCACGAACGCGCTGGAAAAATTCCTCGCAAAGGACTTTGATTCGCGCAACGAGGTCATCCTGCCCGATGACTGGCGGTCGAAACTCTCCGCGCTCGCTGGCGGCACCGGAAAAATCCTGGAGCAATCCGTGAGAGCGCATGAATGCAGGGCGGTCGTCGAAGTGGACAAACCGATGCTCTTGGTTGTTTCGCAGGCAAGTTATCCGGGTTGGCGAGCGGAAGTGGACGGCAGAGAATATCGGCTGGCGACGGCCAACTTCGCGTTTCAGGCGCTCGCGGTTCCGGCCGGCCGGCATGAAGTGACGGTTTGGTTTCGATCGGCGACGTTTCAGATTGGAGTTTGGATCACAGTTGCGTCATGGCTTGCGTGTTTGGCTTTCGCCGGTTTCTCTTTGCGAAGCCATGTCCGAAATGTCGGAAACACTTCAGCGCGGAGTTAAGCCCACCAAACAGCGCGCGCCGAACAGACCTGGCAGCCGCGAAAGCGCAGCATCGCAACTTTGCAGCGCTGGCAGGCAGCGCGCTGGAAAAAATGAAGGTTTGCTGAAGCCGCCGGAAAGCAGGTAGCTGAAACTCGCAAATGCTTCCGCGTGAAAAATTTTCCAGTCGTCCGGCCAGTCCGTTTTGTCACGACGAAAGAAAAGCCGCGTGGCGTTGCCCTGCGCGGCGTAGTAATCGCGCGGGCGCGGCAGTGTTTTCGAAAAATCGACGGGCGAATTCCACGCCACTGGTTCGTGATGGAATAAACCGTAAATTGGGAAACTGCTCCAACTCATGAACGGTTCAAACAAGATCACGCGGCCATCCTTCGTCAACACGCGGCGAGCTTCGCGCAGAAACGCGTTCGGGGCGCGGAGGTGATGAAAAACGTCGAAGAGGATCAGATGCGAGATCGATTCATTTTTGAACGGCAGTTCGTAGCCGTCGCACACGAGATCGAGCCAAGGGTTCGGAAACAAATCGGTGGCCAGCGCCTGCGGCAGATGCGCTTTCAAATTGCCGATGCCGGAACCGATTTCAACGATTTGACCTTTCGCGCGCGTGTCGATGAGCGCGATGATGCGCGTATAGAATTGCGCGTAGATTTTTTGGAGCAGCGGCTTGTGCTGCCAGGCGTCGAGGTTGCGCTGGATTTCGATTTGGTGCTGGGCCAGCGGCGCGGTCATCCGATGAATTTCAACCGCGACGCGGCGAAGATCACCATGCGCAGCAACAGCACGCCGTGCCGCCAGCGCTGGATGTTCGTCTCGCCGTAGCTGCGCGCCTGATAGCGAATCGGGAGATCAGCGACGCGCAAATTCAATTTCGCCGCGCCGAAGAGCAGATCGAAATCGCCAAAGGGATCGAAGTCGCCGAAGTAGGCGCGGTTGCGCGCGATGGCTTCGTAATCTTCGCGAAAGACAACCTTTGTTCCGCACAGCGTGTCCTTGATGGGCTGGCCGAGCAACCAACCGAATGCAAGACCGAAGAAATGGTTCGCGATCATGTTGGCAAACTGCATGGCCTGCTGTTCCATCGGATAAACCAGCCGCACGCCGTTGACAAAATCGGCGGTGCCGGTGCGCGCGACTTCGTAAAATTTCGGCAGTTCCTCCGGCGGCATGGTCAAATCCGCGTCGAGGATGAAGAGCAAATCGCCGCTCGCCTGCGCAAACGCCTCGCGCACTGCGCCGCCTTTGCCTTTGGACTGCTGCTTGAGCACTTTGATGTCGCGCTCAGGATAAGCCGCTTTGACGCGCTGAATTTCATCCCATGTGTTGTCCTTCGAGTGGCCCTCGATGAAAATGATCTCCGTGCCCAGCCCAAGTTCCGGCGTGCGCTGGACGGCGGCTTCGATGTTGCCGGCTTCGTTGCGCGCGGGAATGACGACGCTGCAACGATAGTGGCGGTCCGATTTTGGTTGCGGGCGCGGACGCGCGACTTGGACGACCGTCAAGCAAAACGGCTTGAGCAGCGGCGCGAGCCAGCGATTGAACAACGGCGCCACCAACGGCGTGTTCAGCGGCCACAGGATACGCGCGTCTTCCTTGATGATTTCCCAGCCGGCAAGGTGCAGAAGATTTTTCATGTCACCGGCGGAAAGCCAGTTTTGTGGAGGCACCGGCGCTTTCGCCCCCAGCTTTTCCGCCGCAGCGAGAATCGGCCGCCAGGCGTTGTTGAAAAAATTCAAGACGAGCCGCGTGCGTGGATGCGAGAACAAGTGCAACCGTTCGAGTGTTCCTTGAACGTCCGTCAAATCGTTCGCAAGGTCGGAGAGAATGATGTAGTCAAATTTCTCCTCCGTCGAAAACTGCTCCGCATCGGCGACATGAAATTCCAGCTCAGGATGACGCTGCCGCGCCAGCGC
This sequence comes from Verrucomicrobiota bacterium, assembly GCA_016195385.1. Taxonomy (GTDB): domain Bacteria; phylum Verrucomicrobiota; class Verrucomicrobiia; order Limisphaerales; family JACPZS01; genus JACPZS01. Next base: position 26,420 of record JACPZS010000235.1, on the reverse strand, counting down.
GATGCTTGTCTCACTGAAGTCCACGCCCAGTCCCTGCGACGGCTGCACCGCGGCCAGCAAATCGCCAAGCCCGCAACCCAGTTCCAGCACGCGCATGCCGGGAGGAATGAAAAAGCCGAACAGCTTTCGCAGCAGCCGGTGGTAATGCCGCTGGCATTCGGCCGGACGCAGGGCGGCGCGTTGCTCGTAAAAGGCGGAGCGTTCGATCATGCGTCTCTCTGCTAAACTGAAAGTCGCCCGCTGGCGAGATTTTGCGCGGCTTGGTCTGGGTTCGCCCTGCGCCAGCAGGGCAGGGTCACCGATGCTTTGCGCCAGATCGCCCAGCGACAGCGGCCAAATTTTCTCAGCCGGTTCGGGCGTGAATTTCGGGAACGCGAATGGGTTCTTGCTTCGGCTTGAAACCGGCGGCACTGGCGTTACGGGGCGGGCGTCCGCTTTTAACACTTTTTCCATTGTTGCCGATATATCGGCAGCGCAGCGACACGATCAAAGCGAAATTCTTTAACCCGCGCGAACTCTGCGGGCGATCACAATTAACCATGGAAAACGGTGTTAACCGACGAACTTCGGCCACTCCGCGAGCGGTGGAGATTGCTCTCAACCGCCGGCTCACTACTAAGCAATGAGCGCTGGATTCTTTGGACTGATTCCGTTGTTGTTTAGCTGGCTCGCGTGCTTTTGGTTGAGCCGCGAACTCGCCGCGCGCCGGATCATTCATCCGGACTGGCGTCTCTCCTGGCTCATCGCCTGTGTCGCCTGGGGAACACTGCTAACGCTGGTCGTTGAAGCCGCAAGCCAGTTCCGCGCTCTGAATGCGCCCACAATGCTGGGCACGTGGACGTTTCTATCGCTCCTGTTGGGCGGATTCGCCGCGCGTCTCGCGGCGCAACGAGGAAAACTCGCGGCGTCCGCGGTTAAGGAATTTTTCAAGTGGTTCAAGTTGTCCGCCCAAGCACAACCGCCGTTGGACGTGAAATTGATGAGTTGGTTTGCTGGTTTGTTGATCTTGTTGCTCGGCTTCATCGCCTTCACGTTGCCTACCACGAACTGGGATTCGCTCACGTATCACTTGCCGCGCGTGCTGCACTGGATCCAACAAGGCAGCGTCGAACATTTCGCCACAAACAACACCCGGCAGATCGAATTCGCGCCGTGGTCAGGCTTCGTCATCACGACCTTGCATCTGCTCCAAGGCAGCGATCAGGCCGCGAATCTCGTCCAGTGGTTCGCGATGCTGACGAGCGTGGTTGGCGCGACTTTTATAGCGCAACATTTGCTCGCGCTTCGCAGCAGGACTGAGTCGCCCGACAACATCGCTGACGGCGCGGGCGGACATTTTTGCGCGCGCGTCAATTCCTTCACGGCGCTGCTCGTCGTGACATTGCCCATCGGAGCCGTCGAAGCCATCACGACACAGACCGATTACGTCACGACTGCCTGGCTCGTGTGCTTCACAGTCTTTGCTCTGTTGCTCGCAAAGGAGCCGGCCAATTTGAGCCACGCCATTGTGGCAAGTCTCTCGCTCGCCCTGGGCGTGTTGACGAAGGCCACGATGTACTCCTATGCCTTGCCCATCGTCCTCGGTTTGACTTGGCTGGCGTTTGCGCGATGGACTGCCAGCCGGCTCCGCTGGCGGCTGGCGGGGATTTTCGTGCTGGGATTTTTGCTGCTCAACGTCGGCCATCTCGTGCGAAACTATCACTGCTTCGGTTCGCCGCTTGGCTCGCCGCACATCCTGGCGCTCGAACGCAATCAACATATTTCCTTCGGCGGAACTTTTTCCAACGTCATCCGCAACCTGCTTCTGCAAACCAACACAGGTGTCGCCCCGGTGACGCGAGTCATTAACGCGTTTGCAGAAAGTCTGCATCGGGCCACCGGCCACGACCTAAACGACCCCGACACGACGTACGCCGAGGCGCCGTTTGCGTTTCGCGATCAATTCCTAGTGACTGACAGTTACGCCAGCGCCCCAATTCATCTCCTACTGGTAGCGGTCGCCGTGATTTTGTTGTTCGTCCGCGCACGCAAGCACGGCTGGTTGCTGGCTTATGGCGCTTTGTTCGTTGCCAGCTTCGTGCTGTTTTGCGCGCTGCTGCGCTGGCAGCACTGGCACGGCCGGATTCATCTCGCGTATTTTGTTTTGTTGACGCCGCTGGTGGCCGTTGTGTTTGTAAAGTATTCGCCACGCTGGCTGGTCGCGCTGATTTCGGTGGTCGCGGCTGGCTTCGTCGTTCTCTCAATGGTCCACAACCGCTCGCGACCGCTGCTGGATCTAAAGCTGGCGGCGCTTCCCCGCGAGCGCCAATGCCTGCAGCCGCTCGCCGGACATCTGCACGAACCGCTGGCGCAGATTTGTGACGACCTCGCTGCGGCACACTGCGAACGCATCGGTTTGAAATTGGGTTTCGATGACGCCGAGTATCCGCTTTGGTTGATGTTACGCCGCCACGGCTTCAACGGCTGGATCGAACACGTGCGCGTCGAGAACGAATCGCGCTCACTTTCCGTTCCGGGCGGCCGGCCCGATGCGGTGATTTCCATCGCCGCGCCGCAGTCGCCGCCGTTCACGATCGAGTTTCCGCACCAGACCGACTACGGCTTGTTCACGGTTTTCTGGTCGGAGCCAGCCAGCCAGTGGACGCAATTTATGCGCTTTGATTTCGAGCGAGCGCAATCCCGGCTGATGACTTCCGCCGATACGGAGCTTCTGTTTTCGCATCGTCTCATCACCTTTTATCATCGGGCCGCGCGGGGCGGAACATTGAAGCTCACCGGCTCCGTCACCGACAGCAGTGACGTGGTGGTGCGGCACAACTTGCTGCGCGTGACGACCAATGACGGCGAAGCGACGCTGGCCTTGGATGGTCATCCCGTCTCCATCGAGCTTTCCATTCCTCCGCCGGAAAGCGCCATCAAGCTGGCCGTGCTCGAACCGGGGGCAAGCGGCGATGGGATCTTCAAACTGCGCGACTTTCATTGGAGTTGGGAAACGGATTCGGCGAACCCGGTTACGAATTTCCCGCCACCGCCTACGCGCGCTACCAAATGATGCCGACTGCCAATGAAATTGTAGTTTGCGATGAGCCGCGGCCACCGTGGCGTGAGTCGGCTTCCGCGCAACCTTCCGCAACGACCGCCGCCATCACTTCACCAGAACTGTTGGCCTGGCTCACGCCCGACCGCTTCTCGCTGCTGCTGGCTGCGTTCAGCCTGGCGATGTTCCCGGAAGTCTGGCTGGGCACGCGGACATTTTTCGTGCGGGACTTCGGGATCTTCAGTTATCCGCTCGCGCACTATTTCCGCGAGAGTTTTTGGCGTGGCGAAATTCCGCTTTGGAACCCGCTCAACAATTGCGGCATCCCTTTCCTCGCGCAGTGGAACACGATGGTTTGTTATCCGTTTTCAATTTTTTATCTGACCCTGCCACTGTCCTGGTCGCTGGGCGTGTTTTGTTTGCTACATCAAATTCTGGCCGGCGCGGGCATGTTTGTGCTCACGCATCGCTGGACGAATCATCGCTTGGCCGCCGGGCTGGCGGGCGTTGCGTTCGCCTTCAACGGCATGACGTTGAACTGCCTCATCTGGCCGCACATCATGGCCGCGCTGGGTTGGATGCCTTGGGTGATTTTGGCGCTGGATGAAGCTCTTGAAAGCGGCGGTCGTCGCGCGCTTTTGGCCGCGCTCGTTGGCGCGTTCCAAATGCTCGCGGGTGGACCGGAAGTTGTGATCTTCACATGGTTGATCGCCACTGGACTGCTCGTGCTCAAATTGCTTCACGAATCCAGCGCGCGTCAAAAGCGACTGCGATGCTTCGCCGCCGTGGCCGCACTGGTGGCGGCACTATCCGCGATCCAACTCGCGCCTTTTTTTGATCTGCTGTTTCACTCACAACGCAACACCGGCTACGCGACTGCCGTTTCGTCGTTGCCGGCGACAGGCTGGCTCAATTTCTTGGCGCCGCTGTTCCACTGCTTCAAATCTCCGCTCGGCGTTTATTTTCAACCGGAACAGTTTTGGACAACTTCGTACTACCTCGGCATCGGCGCGACGGCGCTGGCTCTGGCGGCAGTTTTCATTTCGCGCGACTCACGCGCGCGCCCGCTTGCCATCGCCACCGTGTTCGCACTGCTGCTCGCGCTGGGCGACCACACGCCTATTTACGGCGTGCTCAAAAATTGTTTTCCCGCGCTTAGCTTCATGAACTATCCGGTGAAATTCGTGCTCGTAGCCGTGTTCTGCGTGCCGTTGCTTGGAGCGATGGCGTTGAAGGAATTTTTTGCGACAAACCCAGCGCATAAAACAAAACCAGCGCGCGCCATTTTTTGGATTGGTTTGCTGGTGTGCAGCACGATGATCGGCCTCGTTGTCTTCGCTCAACGCTCGCCAACAACGCCAGGCGAATGGCGGGTCGTCGCATCCAACGCCGCGGCGCGGGTTGTGTTCCTCGCGGCTTGCCTGGGCTTGCTAGCCGCGCTCAAGCGCAACTTGTCCGCGCGCGCTGGCAATTTGCTCGGCGTGGCTTTGCTGGCGCTCGCCTGGCTGGACGCGGCGACACACGCGCCATCACAGAACCCGACCGTGCCGCGTGCCGTGTACGAGGCCGGCGCGACAGTGGCGATGAATTTGAAACCGCCGCCACGCGCGGGCGAATCCCGCGCCGCCCTCAGCCGCACCGCGCAGGAGCAATTTGAGAAATGTCTCGTCGCCGATCCGTTGCAAAGTTATCTCGGCCCGCGGCTGGCCTTGTTCAGCGATGGCAACCTGCTGGACGGGATTCCCAAAATCGACGGCTTCTTTCCGTTGTTTGTGCGCGAAGAACACGAAGTGTTGAAACAAGTCACCGCCAAATCAACCGGGGCTGCCGAGCCGTGGCGCGACTTCGTCGGCGTGTCGCAATTCATTCCCGAAGGAAAACTTTTCGAGTGGACGCCTCGCTCTGCGGCGATGCCGTTGATCACGGCCGGGCAAAAACCGGTTTTCGCGGATGAAGCCGTCACGCTCGCGGCGATGGGTTCGGCGAGTTTCGCGCCCGTGCGTGAAGTTTTCCTGCCGCTGGCCGCCAGGAATTCCCTCGTCGGCGTGAACGCCAGCACCGCAAAAATTCTTTCTCAGAAATTCAGCGCTCATCGAATCGAAGCTGAAATCGAAGCGCCTGCGGCCGCGATGGTCGTCGTGGCGCAGACGTTTTATCATGCCTGGCACGCGCGAGTGGACGGCCAGCCGGCGCAGCTTTGGCGCGCCAACCACGCGTATCAGGCCGTCGTCGTGCCCGGTGGACGACATCGCGTGGAACTCGTTTACAAGGATCGTGCCTTCGCAGTCGGTGCGGCGCTTTCGGCGGTAACACTCGCCTTCATTGCGTTGCTTTGGTTTGGGAAGAGCAGCCGGTCACTCAAAAACAATTCGAGTTCAACGCCTGCGCTGTTTGTTCGATGAAATCGTTCGTTGCGAAATGACTTCGGCAAACTCCATCATTGCAGCGCCAACAGTGAACACGGAAATCGGCAGCGAGCGAGTTGAACCCGCGGCGCGAGCAACAGGCGACGCGGTGGATGAACTTTTCACGCCGGGCCGATTCGCGCTCGTGCTGCTGGCGCTGCTGGCGGCGGCGTATCCCGATGTCGTTTTTCAATTCCAAACATTTTGTTTCCGGGACTTTGGCTATTTTGGCTACCCGCTGGCGCATTATCATCGCGAAAGTTTTTGGCGCGGCGAAATTCCGCTCTGGAATCCGTTGAGCAATTGCGGCCTCCCGTTTCTCGCGCAATGGAACACGCTGGTGCTCTATCCCGGCTCGCTCATCTACCTGCTGCTGCCGCTGCCGTGGTCGTTGAGTGCATTTTGCCTCGCGCATTTGTTCTGGGCGGGCATGGCGATGTACTGGCTCGCGCATCGATGGACGGGCCATCGTCTCGCCGCGTGCGTCGCCGGTCTCGCGTACGCATTCAACGGCCTGTCGCTCAATTGCCTCATGTGGCCCAACAATGTCGCCGGCCTCGCGTGGATGCCGCTGGTCGTCCTGTTCGTCGAACGCGCCTGGCGCGAAGGCGGGCGGATGATTTTTCTCGCCGCGTTCATCGGCGCGTTGCTGATGCTTTCGGGCGCGCCGGAAATTATTTTGTTCAACTGGGGTTTCCTTGGTTTGCTTGCCTTCGCACAGATTTTCCGCTCGCGGGCGGCGCGCGCGAATTTGCTCTGGCGTTTTCCACTCGTCGTGCTGCTGGTCGTCGGCCTCTGCGCGGCGCAACTGCTGCCGTTTCTGGATCTTCTCAAGCACTCGCAGCGCAGCGAAAGTTTCGCGAATGCCGACTGGGCGATGCCACCGGCGGGCTGGGCCAACTTCATCGTGCCGCTGTTTCAGATGTTTCAGAACCGGCAGGGAATTTTTTTCCAGCACGGGCAGTTCTGGACGTCGTCCTACTATCTTGGTCTCGGCATTCTGGCGCTGGCAACCTTCGCGCTCTGGCGCGTTCGTGAGAGGCGCGTCTGGTTTCTTGGCGCGATCATCGTGGTGAGTTGCACGCTCGCGCTCGGCGATCAGGGGCATCTCTACACCTGGTTGCGCGCGGCGTTGCCGCAGTTCGGCTTCATTCGCTTTCCGATCAAATTCATTGTGCTCGCCGTGTTCGCAGTGCCGTTGCTCGCGGCGTTTGCGATTCGTCATCTGCAAAACCTACCGGCTGAACAAACCAGTCGCGAGTGGCAACGCGCGGCGGCGATGCTCGCGGGCTGGCTGACAATAAGCGTGGTGATTGCTCGGTTCGCGCATCGCTATCCATCGCCCGAGTACGACTGGAACACGACGTGGAAAAGCGCGGCGAGTCGCGTTGCGTTTATGCTGGCGCTCTTTGGAATTCTCTTGAGCCTTCGGTTTGTTCGTCGCCGTGAAATGCAATGGCTCGCGCGACTCGGTCTGTTCCTCTGCCTCGCCTTCGACGCGTTCACGCACGCGCCGCGACAAAACCCCACCGTCTCGTGCGCCGTGCTGGAGCCGGGTATGGGGCCGCTCAAAGCGCTGCAACCACTGCCCCGGCATGGTGCTTCGCGCGCGATGATCACACCCGAGGCCGATCTGAAACTGCGTTACTCCAATTCATCGAAACCGCTGACCGATTATATCTGCAGCCGGCTGGGGCTTTTCAGCAACTGCAACTTGCTTGAAGAAATTCCGAAGCTAAACGGTTTCTATTCGCTCTACCTGCGCGAGGCTTCGGAAATCACCAGTCTCCTTTACGCGACGAACCGGCCGCCGCTGCCCGCGCTGCACGACTTTCTTGGTGTCTCGCAAATCACGCGCTCCGGCGAGTATTTTGAGTGGACGAATCGCACGAGCTTCATGCCGCTGGCGACCATCGGCCAGCAGCCGATTTTTCTCAGTGACACGGCCACGCTTGCCGCGTTGAGCGAAACCAGTTTCAATCCGCAGGCCGTTGTGTTGCTACCGCCGGAAGCGAAGTCGCACATTACCGTGACCAATCGCGCCGAAGCTGAAGTGCTGGAGAGCCACTTCGCTGCACAGCACGCGACGATTGAAATCAGCGCGCGGCAGCCGGCATTGCTTGTCGTGGCGCAAGCTTTTTATCATCCGTGGCGTGCGTACGTGGACGACAGGCCTACGCGGATCTGGCGGGCGAATTATGGATTCCAAGCGATCGAAGTCCCCGCCGGCCGTCACGCTGTGAAGTTGGCGTACGAAGACAAGCAGTTCTCGCGTGGAGTTGAAATTTCACTCCTTACCTGCGGGTTCTGCGCTATCGGCGGAATGGCGATGGCGCGGAAGCGGCGTGAAAACTAGATTGAAAATGCCCGGCGAAAGAATTTTGATGGCCGGGTGCCTGACTCAGAAAGCGGAAAATCAAGTGGCCCCAAACGCTATCGCACGTGGTATCGCCGTCAGCGCCGCCAGGAATTGCTGCGCCGCTGGTCCACGATCACGGTCATTGTCGCTTTTCTTGGGTCGCTGCTCGCCTACCAAAATCGTGACCTGCTCAATCCGTGGCGTGAACGCGCGGCGGTGCGCGAAGCGCGCGAATTGATCAAGCAGGGCGACCGGCCCGGGGCCATCTTGCGTGCTCGCGATGCAGTTCATCTGAATCCACGCAGCCTCGAAGGTTCCCGTTTGCTTGCCGAGCTTCTCGATGAAGGTAATTCGCGCGAGACGCTCGATTGGCGCCAGCGCGTTGCGCAAATCGAGCCGAACCAGCCGAAGAGCCTGCTCGCGCTGGCCCGTTCGGCGGAGCGCTGGGAGGATTGGGTGCTGGCCGGTGAGGCGCTCGGCGCTATTCCCGAAAAAGATCGCAGCACGGCGGTTTACCATGAACTTGCGGCGAGCGTCGCCTTGGGGCAGGGCCAGGCACCAGGCGTCGCGGAGGCGCATTACGCGGCGGCGTTGCAAATCGATCCGGCGAACGAAACCAATCAACTCAACCTCGCCCGCCTCCAGTTGCGTTCGGACAACGAGGCCAGCCAACATGCGGCGCGGCTCACACTCGAACGATTGAAAGCCAAACCAGCGCTGGCGCTCCCCGCGTTGCGCGTGCTTGCCGCTGGTGCCGGCATCGGGGACAACACTCCGGCGGCCGTTCAAGCTGCGCGCGAACTCGCCGCGCATCCAGCGGCTCTGCTGGTGGATCGTTTCACCCTGCTGGGAGCGTTTAAACAGAGCGAGTCGCCCGAGTTCAGTGATTATTTGCGGCAAATGGAAAGCCTCGCGATCACGAATGCTCCCGCCGGCGCGGAATTGATTCGCTGGATGACCGCCAACGGACTCACCGAGCCTGCCGTCGAATGGGCGCGCAAACTTCCGTCTCCCGTGGCCAGCCAGGAAGCCATCGTGCTCGCCCTGGCTGAGGCCTTGACACTGCTGAAGGATTGGGATCGCCTCGAGGATTTGCTCGAACCGGTGACGGCGCGCGAAAATGAATTTCTGCGGCAGGCCTATCTGGCCCGCGCTTATCGCGAGAAGGCGCAAGAAGTTGACGCGAGCGAAAGCTGGCGGCTGGCCGTGCGCGCTGCACAAAAAGACGCAGCACGCCTCGCGCGCCTCGCCCAAATCGCCACTTCCTGGAACTGGACCAGCGAAGCCGAGGAGGCTTGGTGGACTGTGGCCAAAGGCGCGATCAATAAAGACCTGGCCTTGAGTCAACTCGGGAAAATTTACCGCGCGCGCAATGACACGCATGGGCTGTACCGCGTGGCCCGGCAGCTTCATCAAATCCAGCCCAAAGCCATCGCTCCCGCCAATGACACCGCCGCGCTGGCGCTGCTGCTGTCGATGGATCGGAGTTCGGCCATCCCGCTCGCACAGGAAAACTATTCCAAGGAGCCGACCAACCCCGTCGTCGCGGCGACTTATCTCTACTCCCTGCAAGTTCAGGGCAAAGTGGATGAAGCCCTCGGCCTCGTGAGCGGACTTTCGGACGCACAATTACAAGCCGGCAAACTTCCGCTCTACGCCGGGCTGGTATTCACCGCCGCTGGCAAACGCGATGAGGCCAGACGCCACCTCGAAGCTGCTGGAAAAATTCCCGATCTGCTGACCGAGGAAAAAGGCTTGCTGGCGGAAGCGCTCAAACCGCCCACTCCCAGCCGCCGCGAAAAAGCGGGCGCGCGAAAATAGCGGCCCCGTTTTCTTTGCCGCCCTCTCAGTTTACCCCAACGAGAGACAGTCTCGTTTTTTGATCTGCTCAATTGCCCAGCGCGCGTGCTCCGCAATCAACGGCTCGGGATCCTGCGACGCCTTCTCCAACGCGGGCAACGCCACGGCATCGCCCACGTTGCCGAGTGCGACGCAAACATTTCGCAACAGTCCGCGACGCTTGGTTCGCAACATCGGCATGCCCACGAAGCGGCGTTTGAAGCCGTCGTCATCGAGGGCTAGCAGTGAAAGCAAATCCGGTTGCGCGAGTTCCGGCCGCGCGTGTTGCTTCATCAGCCGGCTTGCGCGCGCGAAGCGGTTCCACGGGCACGCCGCCAGACAATCATCGCAGCCGAAGATGCGGTTGCCGATGGCCGGGCGCAGCTCGACCGGGATGGAGCCTTTCAGTTCGATCGTCAGGTAGGAAATGCAGCGACGGGCATCGAGTTCAAACGGCGCGGTGATCGCTGCCGTCGGACAGGCCGCCAGGCAGCGCGTGCAGGAGCCGCAACGATTTTTCTCCGGCGGGTCGGGCGCGAGTTCCAACGTCGTGACGATCTCGGCGAGGAAGAACCAGTTGCCCAATTCGCGGCTGATGAGGTTCGTATGTTTGCCGATGAATCCGAGTCCGGCGCGCTGGGCGAGATCGCGCTCCAGCAGCGGCCCGGTATCGACATACCAAAGCGATTGCGTCGCCCCGCCGCCGAGTTGATCTACAAACTCGGCCAGCTTTATCAGCCGCTCGGCGAGCACATCGTGGTAGTCGTCGAAGCGGGCGTAACGCGCGACGAGTCCGGTTGATCGTCCGACGGCTGGCACCGAATCGTCCGGCGCACCGTGATAACTCGTCGCCAGGGTAATGATGCTTCGCGCGCCCGGCAGGATTTTGTCCGGATCAATTCTTTTCCCGGCGTTGCGTTGCAAGTAGCTCATTTCGCCGTGCCGGCCAGCGTCGAGCCAGGCTTGAAACTGTGCGGCGCTCGCTGGGCCGGCGGCGCTGGTGAAGCGGCAGGCGTCAAAATCCAGTGCGAGCGCGCGTTCGCGAATCACCGCTTTCATCCGCCCGCGGCGCGCGCCAGGTTGAATTGATGAATGACGATTTGCGCCACTTCGCGCACCGAGCGGCGTTCCGTGTTGAGGAGCACGTCGGCTTCGTGATACACGTCGCGGCGTTCGGCCAGGAGTTTTTTGATCCTGGCCAGCGGATCGGTATCTTGCAGCAACGGACGATGAGTCTGGTGCCGGACGCGTTGCCAGATGTATTCCGGCGAAGCCCAGAGGCACACGATGAACGCGTGTTCGCGGAGGCGTGCGAGGTTCGCCGGATTTGCGCCGAGGCCGCCGCCGGTTGCGATGATGGTGCGTCGCAGCTTGCCCAGTTCTTCCACGACCTGCCGCTCGTGTACGCGAAACGCCGGTTCGCCGTCCTCGGCAAAAATAGCGCTAATGGTTTTCTTGGCGCGCGTCTCGATGAGTTCGTCGGTGTCCACAAACGCGTAATCCAACTGCCGCGCCAAAAAACGTCCGACGGTCGATTTCCCTGTGCCCATGAAACCGATGAGGGCCAGATTGTGCATCGCGCGCGTGTCGGACATGAATTTGATTAACGCACCAAATGGCGCGGTGGGAAAGTCAAAGTGCCGGCGCGCGAATGACGCGAAGTAATCTTCTCCTCGTCATGATCCGTAGCGCTGGCGAAGTTTATTAAACCCATCCGCGCAGCCGGTACACGAACCAGCCCACGCGTTCATGCAAATAAATTCCCAATAGCGAAAAACCCTGCAAACCGGGTACGAGGCGCGTCAAATATTTTTCCCCTGGCAAGCCGGCGACTTCAAAGTCACACGCGATCGGCGTGGCATCGACACCCAGCTTTTTGAAAATCGCGTCCGCGCGTTTCATGTGCGCCGCCGACGTGATGAGCAGACAGTTTTGCCAGCCTTTCTCTTTGGCCAGAGCCTGCAGATGCTCCGCTTCATCGCGCGTATCCTCCCGTACGCCGAGGTTGAACATCGGCATGGTGACGAGGCCCAGGTTCGTGAGCCAGTCTGTAAACACCTTGCCTTCCGACACGCGCCCATCCAGCACTCGGAGATTGCCGCCACCGAGCACGAGCGCCCGGGCTTTGTTCTGGCGTGCCAAAGCCAGCGCTGTAATGAAGCGGTCGCCCGAACTGTGCAGATTGAAGCCGTTCGGATCATTTTGGGAAGTTCGCGCGCAGCCTCCGAGCATCACGATGACGTCGCGGTGGGGCACTTCCGCGCCGGGCGGCCGCGCGTACGGTTCCTCAAGGGTCGCGATGAGATACGCCGGGAGCGGACTGCCGCCGATGATCCAAATGAGCGCCGCCATCGCCGCCGGAAAAAGCGCTTCGCGAATCCGCTTCCGTTTCAGGAGGTAAACCGTCCAAAGCATTTGCAACAACCAGACAAACCCAATCGGCTGCAGGAACGGCGTGAAAAGACGGAGCACATCGGAAATCATGGACGGTTGGTAATCGAAGTTGAGCGCGAAGGCAATTCGTGTTTCGTCCGGCTACCGCAATCGCCTCCAGGCACAGGCTCTTTTGCAAAAAGACGGTGATTTCCTCGCCGCGTAAAATTTGATTTCCTCAGTTCCATGTCGAAGCAAGTTTGGCCGAATGCCATCGCCAGCAGTGCCGATCCGGCACGGTGCCAGCACTTCTATGATTTGTTCCGGGCCGTTGTTGCCGCCGGCGTGCTGAAAAACATTTCCGCGGAAGAGGCACGAATTTTTGCTTCGATTTTCAGCGGCTCGCAGGCGCTCAGTGAATTGTTGCTATCTCATCCGGACTGGCTGGCTACTTCGCTGAACGCGGAAATGTTGCAGTATCCGCGGCAGGAACAAGGTCTGCGGCGTGAAGTGAACGCCTGGCTGCCGTCGCTGCTCCGTGCGAAGAATTACGCCGGCGCTTTTGCGCGTCTGCGCGAATTCAAGCAACGCGAACAGCTTCGCATCGCCGCGCGCGATCTGGCGCGGCTCGCCGACGTCACGGAGATCACGCGCGAACTTTCCAATGTCGCCGATGTGTGCCTCCACACCGTCGCCCAACTTTGTTTTCAACAACTCAGCGAACGACTTGGCTGGCCGTATCACCTCGACGCCGGCGAGCGCTGGCAGCGCACGGAGTTTTGCGTGTTGGGCCTGGGCAAACTCGGCGGCCAGGAACTCAATTACAGTTCCGATGTGGATGTGATCTTTGTTTACGCAGACGAAGGATCTGTCTTTCGCGAGCCGCCACGCAAAGCGCAACTCGCCGGCAAAAGTTTGAGCAATCATCAGTTCTTCAAGCGCCTCGCCGAAGCGTTCGTCGCGGAGGTCGGCGAACTTGCTCCCGAAGGCGCGCTTTACCGGATTGACTTGCGGTTGCGGCCCGAAGGCAACGCCGGCCCGCTCGTGCGTTCGCTCGCAAGTTACGAGAATTTCTACGCGCAATGGGGTCAGACTTGGGAACGCATGATGCTGATCAAAGCGCGCCGCGTTGCCGGAAATGAAGCGCTCGCCGGTGAGTTTCTCGAAATGATCCAGCCGTTTCGATACGCGCGTTCACTGGGCGAAAGAATTTTTCGCGAGATTGCCGCCATGAAGCGGCGCATCGAAACGGAGGTCGTCAAAGCGGGCGAACTTGAGCGCAACGTCAAGCTCGGTCGCGGCGGAATTCGCGAGATCGAATTCATCGTCCAGACGCTGCAATTGCTCCATGCCGGCCGCGTTCCGTTTCTGCAAAGCGCGCAAACAATTCCCGCGCTCCAGAAACTGGCGGAGTACCATTTGCTTTCCGAAGACGACGCGGCGGCACTCGCGGCGGCCCACCGGTTTCTCCGCGATACCGAGCATCGGCTGCAAATGGAAAACAATTTGCAGACGCATACGATTCCGACCGAACGCAAAGCGCGCGAGCGGCTGGCGCGCTTGATGGATTTCGGCTCGCTGGCTGAGTTTGAGACGGCGCGCCGGTCGCATACGAGTCTCGTGCGCGCCGTTTACGACAAGCTCCTTCACAGCGAGCTCCCGACCGCGAGCGGCGCGTTGCCCGGCACGTTTGCGGGCGCGGAAACAGGCTGGGAAGAACTGCTCGCCGAACATGGCTTCAAAGATGTCGAGACTTCATTCCGTCTGTTCCGGGGCATGGTGGATGGGCCGGGCTTCATTCACGTCTCGCAACGCACGAGTGAACTCGCCCGCGAACTCCTGCCAAGATTTTTTGCCCTCTGCCCGAAAATTTCCCAGGCATCCATCCTCGCAGCAACCAGTGCCGCCGGCAGTTCGGTCAAAATTCTTTCAGATCCGGATCGTGTGCTCAACCGGCTCGACAGCTTCGTGGCCGCGTACGGCGCGCGGGCGACGCTGTATGAAACCTGGACGAACAATCCTTCGCTATTTGAGCTGCTGCTCTGGTTGTTTGATCGATCGGAGTTTCTCGCAGAAGTCGCCATCCGCACGCCGGACCTGGTAGATGAACTGGTTCTGAGTGGCCGTCTGCGGCGAGCGAAAACTGCCGCCGAGATCCTCGCTGATCTTCGCTTCGGTCTTGATGACACCGATCAACGCCGCTGGCTGCGCCGCTACCATCAGGTCGAGTTGATGCGCATCGGGCTGCGCGACATTCTCGGCCTCGCGGAATTTGAAAACAACCTGGTCGAACTTTCCGCTCTGGCCGAAGCGTGCCTGCAATACGCGCTCGAAGTCGCGTTGCGCAAAAACAAATTCAAAAATGCGCCCGTGGTCGTCGTGGGTCTCGGCAAACTCGGCGGAGCGGAACTCACCTACGGCTCTGACCTCGACATCGTTTTCGTCGCCGAACCGGACACAAAAAATTTGCCCGCGCTGCAGCGCCTCGCCATCGACGTGATGGATTTGCTTTCGCGCCAGACGGAACAGGGCATCGCCTTCGTGACCGACGCACGCCTGCGGCCCGACGGCGAAAAAGGACTGCTCGTCAACACCCTTGATGTTTTCGAGGATTATTACGTGCAACGCTCGCAACTTTGGGAAATCCAGGCGCTTACACGGACGCGACCGGTCGCAGGCAACGTTGAACTCGGCCAGCGGTTTCAGCAACTGGTCGCGAAGCTCACTAATTTTAACCGGCCCTCTTTGTTGCCCGCCGCCTATTCGTCGGGTTGGCGAAGCGAAATTGCGCGAATGCGTGAGCGCATTGAAAAGGAACGGACGTCCCCCGGGAAGAACCGCCTGGCGATCAAGACTGGCGCGGGCGGACTCATCGACGCCGAGTTCATCGCCCAAACGCTTTGCCTCGCGCATGGCTGGCACGAACCCAACACACTCAAAGCCCTCGAACGCGCGCGCGATTCGGCAGCATTGCCTGGCGCGGACGCCGATCTGCTCATCACCAATTATCGCCAGCTTCGCCGCATCGAGAGCATCCTGCGCCGGTGGAGTTACGAAGGCGAAGTCCTGCTCCCGGACAATCCTGCGCCGCTTCAGCGCGTTGCCGTGCGTTGCGGTTTTGCGGACGCCGCCGCTTTCATGCAGGCCGTGGACGACCACCGCGCGGCGATTCGGAGTGTCTATGAGCGGCAACTGGTGAGCGCGTGACGGATGGTGGCTCGCCGGCGTTGAGCGCGACCGTCACATTCCAAATCGCCGTGACAACCGATTCATACCGTCTTGACATCCACCCGATCATCGGCGGCCTCATGAAACTCGAGATCACCGGCGCCACGGGCGTGGACTACGAGTTGCAAAAGTCGGCAGACTTGAAGGCGTGGGATAAATTGGTGGATTTCCGGATCACCACTTCGCATTATCCCTTCATCGATGTCGAATCAGCGACAAATGCGGTGCGCTTTTATCGGCTCCAACTCAAGCCCTGATGCGGCGCACGGCAGAGCGGCTTTGCATCGCCGGTGCCCACGTCAAAGTCATCGGTGAATTTGCAAAAATCGCTTTCAGTTGATTCCGGGAAAACGCAGTTCTGCTCGGATTCAAAAAAAACTAGCGCCGCCGCATCGCTTTCCCCAACATCAGTCCCGACAGAAAGCGGGCAACCGCGCCACTCAATGAAAGCCAGAATCATTATTACTCCGAAGAAAGCCGTGCTCGATCCGCAGGGCAAGACGGTGCAAAGCGCGCTGGAGCACATGGGCTACCGCGGCGTCACTGGTGTGCATGTCGGCAAGTATCTCGAAATCGATCTGGCGCCAGATACGGATCGCGAAACAGCCCGGCAGGCGCTCAACGAAGCGGCGCACAAATTTCTCAGCAACCCGGTGATTGAAGATTACCGGCTGGAAATCGAATGAAGCTGACAACGCACCCCGAACTCGGGCGAGAAAGCCTGGCGAAAGCCCGCCTTCGCGCATGAAATTCGCCGTCCTCCAATTTCCCGCCTCCAACTGCGACCAGGATGCTGTCCACGCCCTCCAGCTTCTCGGTCATCACGCTGGCTTGGTCTGGCACAAGGAGAATTCGCTCGGCGATCCCGACGCGGTGATCGTGCCCGGCGGATTCAGCTACGGTGATTACTTGCGCTGCGGCGCGATCGCGCGGTTCAGTCCGGTGATGCAGGCCGTCCAGCAATTCGCCGCCGATGGTGGGCTGGTGCTGGGCATCTGCAATGGCTTCCAGGTCTTGTGCGAAGCCGGGCTGCTGCCCGGCGCGCTCATTCGCAACCGCGATCTGAAATTCCATTGCGAACAGGTTTTTCTCCAAACGGTGAACTTTGACACGCCGTTCACGAACAAAATCCCGCGCGAGAAAGTGCTGCGCGTTCCCATCGCGCACGGCGAAGGCTGCTATTTTGCAGATGAAGCCACGCTCGCGAGCCTCGAAGCAAACGAGCAAATTCTCTGGCGTTACTGCAACGCCCACGGCGAACTCACTGAATCCGCAAACCCCAACGGCTCGCTGCGACACATCGCCGGCATCTGCAACGCGCGCCGCAATGTGGCCGGTCTCATGCCGCATCCCGAACGCGCCTGCGAAGAATTGCTCGGCGGTGCGGATGGCCGGCTGATTTTCGAGAGCATGATCGCGGCGTTGAGGCACCCCGCAAACGGCGGTATGCACCTGATTGCGCCGCCGACTCTCACACGGTAGTAAATTCTTTTCCGCCAGCGCCATCATCATTCGGCGGTGGCAATGAACTCGAGCAAGTCCGCCATGTCCTGCGCGCTCAGTCCAACTTCCAGCCCTTCCGGCATGACCGAGAGTCCCACGCTCTGGATGCGCTCCACATTCGAGCGCAGCACGCTGCTTTCCTCGCCGTTGGCGCGGCGCAACGTCAGGCTGGACGCCGATTCGCTGCCGATCAAACCAAGCACTGTTTCACCGGTTTTGGTTTCAACCACATAGTTCACGTACTGCGGCGCGACTTCGCGATTCGGATCGAGGAGGTTCAACAGCAATTTTTCTCGCCCACTGGATTTGACGCTCGCGAGATCCGGGCCTAGCGCGAAGCCCTGGCCACCGACGCGATGACACGATGCACAACGCGCCAAATACGTGGCGCGACCTTTCTCCGGATTTCCCGGCAACTGCAACGCCGGAGAAAATCGTTCGATGATGGATTGGCGCTGGCTGGCGACGCCACGGCCAAAGATTTTGGTTGCGCGCTGGCGCAAAGCCGCGTCGCGATGATCGCAAAGAAACTGAATTTGCGTCGTCGCCAATTCGGCCGGCTGAATCACGCCGGACTCCAGCGCACCGAGCAGCGCGCCGATGCGTTCCGTTCGCGTGACGAGCAAGGTGAGCGCTTCACTCCGAACGCGCGGCGTGAGCCTTGGCCAGCGTTTGACGAGTTCGCCCGCCACTTCGCCATCTGGAAAATGTGCGAGCGCCGTGAGTGCGGCCAGTTGGAGCACCTGCGGGCTATCCGAACCAACCAACGCCAGCAGCAAGTTGCCGGAACCGGCATAACTGCCCAGTCCCAGAAGTTGAATGGCCGGCACGCGCTCGGCTTCGGCGATGTTTGCGTCTTTGGCAATGCTGGCGGCCCGCGTGAACACGCCGTTGAGCTTGTGCGCGGAATCGGATCGCTCCAGCGAGCCACCCTTGCGTTGCAAACTGTCGCCGAGCGAGCGCGTTAGCTCGAAGGCGAGGCTGGCTGATTTTACCTCCGGGATGTGGTTAATCACCCGCGCGATTTCATCCAGTTCACCGCGAGCGCCGACTTGTGACACTAGCTTTTGCAGGAAATCGCGCTTGCCCGGCAAGCTGGCAAACGAATCATCACGAACCAGATTTTCAAAAAACTCGCCCGCCTCGGTCGCGACTGAACTGAGGATCGCCACTCGCATCCAGGAATCTTCGCCGTCCCGCCGTGCGATTTGGGCCAGCAGACGCGCCTTTTCCGCGTGGCGAATTTCGCCGAGCGTGAATGCAAGTTGATAACGCACACGCGGCACGGGGTCGGCGGCGAGCGAATTCCACTTCTTCCAGATCAAACTCATGAGGCCAAATTTGGGCAGCAGTTTCTCGGACAACAGCACGCCGTGCTCGCGCACAACAGCATCCAAATCGTTCATCGCCGTCAGCGCGTGCCATTCCTTCAACGCGCGCAAGCCGTCGAGCGCGTGGAGCGCGTGCAAACGGCCGAGCGGTGCCTTCGAGTTGCGCAGTAATTTTTCGAGAGCGGGAATTGCGGTTTTATCCTGGCGCTCGTAGAGCAATCGCGCGGCGGTGTCGCGACGCCAGCCGGTCGCGTGTTCGAGCGTGGCGACGAGTTCACGCGTTGTGGCCTGGCCGAGCCGGACGGGTTTGGGTCGCTGAAAATTTTCCGGCACGATGCGCCAGATGCGGCCGCGGTCATTGCCGCTGTTGAGGTCGAGATGCTTCTTGATCGACTCCGGCAACGACCACGGATGCTCGATGACTTCGCGATACATGTCGGCGACGTAGAGCGCGCCGTCCGGCCCGTTGGCCATCTGTACCGGACGAAACCAGTTGTCCGTCGAAGTGAGGAATTCGGTTTTCAGTTCATCCGCAGGTCGCTCGGCTTTCAAAGCAATGCCATCGGGCCGCACTTTTTTTCGATGGATCAAATTGCTGCCACAGTCGGCGACGAACGCATCGTTGAGAAACTCGACCCGCCACAAGTCGCCGCGATAAATCGTGATGCCCGTCGCGCCGGTGAAGTAGCCAGACGGCCGTCCGCCGCCTTCGATCAGACCGGGCACTTTGCCGGTCACGCGCCACTTCGTGCGGATGACGCGCCACGCTTCGTCCGGGCTGGTGCGAAAAACTTCCGCCGCCGGACCATCGACCGCGATGTCGATGGTCGGCGACGGCGCGGCGAAAAAGGGATTGCGCGCGAGGTAGCGCTCCTCGGCCATCACGGCGCGGATGTGGCTGCTGTTACTGCACACGAATTTTCGCCCGGCATTATCGAAACTCAGACCGTACTGGCCGCCGCCGCTTTCAGAAAAAATCGCGCGCGCGCGCGGGTCAAACGCGAAATCGCGTCCACGAATATCAAGCGGCTTCGCCTTGGGCCAGGCTGCGGAAGTGATCGCGCCGCCGTTGCCGCCGTTCGCGCCATGGATGCGATTGTCGAGACCCCAATTAAAACTGTTTACCAACTGTTGAACGTTCAATCGCGCGACTCCTTGACCGAATCCAGTAAAAACAATTTCACGCACATCCGCTACACTGTCTCCGTTTGTGTCTTTCAAAAACAAGACGTCCGGCGTTGCGCCGACGAACACGCCGCCGCCGTAGCAAATCACCGCTGTCGGCCACGGCAGATTGTCGGCAAACACCGTCGCTTTGTCGAAACGCCCGTCGCCATCGGTGTCTTCGAGCAGACGGATGCGGCCCAGGTGTTCGTCGCGGCGCTCCGAGTAATCGATCATTTCGACGACGTAGAGCCGGCCGTTTTCGTCGAACGACATTGCGACGGGGCTGTTGACGAGCGGTTCGGCCGCGGCGAGTTCGATGCGAAAGCCCGGCTTGAGGTGAAACGTGGCCAGCGCTTTGTCCGGCTCGGTCGGCGCAAGGCGTGGCAAATCCTTGGCCTCGACTTCCGGCTCCGGTGCGGCGGCAGCGTTCGCCGCGCAAATGATCCCCAGTGCGAGCGCGACGAACCAAAAGCGTTGTTTCATTCCTGAAGAAAACACCAAGAACCAGCGCCGGGTGCGAGGTTATTTTGCGTAGCCTTGGCCCACGGCGGGGAAGGGTGTGGAGATACCCGCTCCAAGAGGATTTTCGTCGAAAAAAGTTCGAGCAGTCTCCAACAGGCACCACCATCTGCTTCAGAAGGCTCTGAAGCAGAATCAAGCGACGCAACGAAACAAGCCCGGACGTTCGGATGGAGCTTTCGCCATTTTTCCCAAGCCGGGTTGATGATTTTGCGCAAAGAGAGGCACGCAAAAGCATACCGTGACATCAGGATGTGCTGTTCTTGCGCGCGATGAGCCGGCGGTTCGACATTTTACCGCCAACGACGCGAAGTGCTATTTTGAACCGCGCTTTTGATTGAATCTTTTCGCACGCTGCTTCACGCGGTAAGCATCCGCCAACAAGAAGCCAAGGAATGCCACGCCGATTACCGTCGCTCCGACGAGCAGAAGCGTCGAGTTGCTTCCGCCAGCCAGCGCCGGCTTGTCCGCCAACACGTCTTGAATGTCCACGCGCAATTTTTCGGAGAATTTCCCGCGTGTGTAAAGCAGCGTTCCTCGGAATTTGCTTTCGACGAAGTTGACGCCGTACCGGGAGTTGTTAGCTTCGCCCGACATTTTGTATGTTGAAACGCACTCCACTCTTCGCCGTGCATCAGAAACTCGGTGCCCGGCTCGTCGAATTCGGCGGCTGGGAAATGCCCGTCCAATACTCCAGCATCATGGATGAACATCTGGCCGTGCGGCGGGCGGCAGGATTGTTCGACATTTCGCACATGGGTGAAGTACGTGTCAGTGGCCCGGCTGCACTCGGATTTTTGAACCGAACGCTCACGAACGATTTGCGCAAGCTCGCTCCGTGCCACGGGCAATACACTCTCATGTGCAATGAACGCGGTGGCGTGATCGACGATCTTTATGCGTACCGGCTTGCCCAGGACGATTTTTTGCTGATCATAAACGCTTCTCGAATCGAGCCAGACACGGCGTGGTTGCGGCGGCAATTTCAAGCGGCCAATCCCGGCAACGGGGATCGTTTCGAAAATGTTTCCGACGCGCTTGGTGCCGTGGCTTTGCAAGGACCGCGCGCGGTCGAGTTCATCGATGAATGTTTTCCCGCGATCACGGCCGGCCCGACCGGCGTGAAGCGCGCCAGCGAATTAAAGAAAAATCAGATCGGAATTTTTACGTTCGCTGGCCACTCAGTCTATGTCGCCCGCACCGGTTACACGGGCGAAGACGGTTTTGAAATCATCGCGGCGACGGAAATCATCGCGGCGATTTGGGAGCGCCTCATGTCCGCCGGGCACGCGCATTGCCTTCAGCCCGCCGGCTTGGGCGCGCGCGACACACTCCGCACCGAAGCATGTTTCCCGCTTTACGGCCACGAACTGGACGAAGAAACGACGCTCATCGAAGCCGGGCTGGGATTTTTTGTCGCACTCGACAAAGGCGAATTCATCGGACGCACCGTGTTGGCGGATCAAAAAGCGAATGGCGTGGCGAAGAAATGCGTGGCGTTCAAAATGACCGAAAAGTCCGCGCCGCCCCGGCCGGGTTATCCGATCTGGAGTTCCGGAAGCGCCGCTGCACCGATTGGCAAAGTGGTCAGCGGCACGCAAAGTCCGACGCTCGGCATCGGCATTGGGCTGGGCTACGTGATACCGGAGTTTGCGAAGCCGGACACCATGATCGGGATTGAAATTCGCGGACGCCGCTCCTCAGCGGTGGTTGTCCAAAAACCATTTTATCGCAAAGCCAATTGACCCGCGCCGCGCCGCTTGCTACACCAGCCCGACCTATGAGTTCTCATGTGCCCGCCGATTTGAAATACGCCAAATCCCACGAATGGCTTCGCCTCGAAGGTGACCACGCCACGGTTGGGATTACCGACCACGCACAACATGAATTGACCGACGTTGTGTTTGTGGAATTGCCGGCGGTCGGAAGAAAAATCAAAGCCGGCGAGGCTTGCGCCGTCGTCGAATCCGTCAAGACCGCGAGCGACATTTACTCGCCCGTGACCGGCGAAGTGATCGAAGCCAACCAAGCCGTCGTCACCAATCCTGCGCTGGCCAACAGCGATCCTTACGGCACCGGCTGGTTTTTCAAAGTGAAGCTGGCGAATGCTGCGGAAGCGGCCGGTCTCCTGTCGCCCGCGCAATACTCCGCGCAGATCGGTTGAAGTTCCGCACTGAAGTTCGCGAAGAAAGTTTACGCTGCAGCGGAAGTGCTGGAGGGTGATACGGCGCTGCGCGAGCGCGCTTTTTTTCCGCGCATTCGTTCCCGCAGAAAATCGAAGAGCGCCAGTTCCAACGGACGCTTAGTCGAGAGCAGATGACAATTGATCCCCAGCTTCTGGCAAATCGCCCGGACGGCAGCATTGTGCGCGTTCAATTTCTTGACGTACTCGCGGCGGGCGGCGGCGGGGTCGATGTAAAGGTCGCGTCCTGATTCGACGTCCTGGAAAAGTGACGCGTGCTCGAAACTGAATTCGAGTTCGGTTGGATCGAGCAGTTGAAAAAGGACGACCTCGTGGCCGCAGGCACGCAGGCTCGTCAGATTTTTTTCCAGCGCTTCCACGGGCGCGAGCAAATCCGAAATCAAAACCATCAGCCCGCGTTTGCGCACAAGTTCGACGATGCGCTTGAGCGGCGCGATGAGATCAGTCGCACGGCCGGCGGCGGGTTTTTCCAGGGCGAGCATGAGCTGGCGCAAGTGGCCGACGCGGTTGCGCGCGGGCAGATAGTCGCGGATTTGTTCGTCGAAACTGAGCAGCCCGACAGCGTCGCCCTGTTGATGGAGAAAGTAGGCGAAAGTAGCCGCCAGCGTGTGCGCGTATTGCGCCTTGGTGTACGCGAGCGAACCGAAAGTCATCGAATGGCTGTTGTCCACGAGCAAGTGGCAGCGCAAGTTGGTTTCGTCCTCGAATTTTTTAATGTAGAACCGGTCGCTGCGCGCGAAGAGCCGCCAGTCGAGATAGCGCGGGTCGTCCCCCGGCGAATACTGGCGGTACTCCGTGAACTCGACGGAGAACCCGTGATACGGACTGCGGTGCAGCCCGCTCCAAAATCCTTCGACGACCACGCGCGCGCGCAGCTCGAGGTTTTTGATCGCCATCAACGCCTGCGGATCGATCAGTGCGCCTGCACCCAGCGCGCGATGGCTGGCGGCCGGGTTCATTTTGCTCCGACGGGTCGGGCCGCTTCGAGCAGGCGTTTGATGACTTCGTCCACGGTAATGCCGTCGGCTTCCGCCCGGTAGTTTATCAAGATGCGATGCCGCAGAACCGGTTGCGCGAGGATGCGCAAATCCTCCAACGTCACATGCGCGCGACCCAGCAACAGCGCGCGTGCCTTTGCGCCCAGCACCAGATATTGTCCCGCACGCGTGCCCGCGCCCCAGTTGACCCAGTCGTTGACAAACGCCAGCGAGCCGGGCTGATGCGGACGCGAGGCCGCCGCGAGCCGGACGGCGAAGCGAATCAAATCTTCCGCGATGGGAACTTTGCGCACGAGCGCGTGAAAACGCAGCACATCTTCGCCGGTGAAGATTGCGTCAATGGCCGTCGGCGGGCGGGCGGTCGTCTGGGTAACGACCGCGACCTCGTCGTTTTCCGGCAGATAGTCGATGACCACGTTGAACATGAAGCGATCGAGTTGCGCCTCAGGCAGAGGATACGTGCCCTCCATCTCGATCGGGTTCTGCGTGGCCAGCACGAAAAACGGCTCCGGCAGCACGTGGCGTGTGCCGGCGGCGGTCACTTGATGTTCCTGCATCGCTTCGAGCAGGGCCGCCTGTGTCTTGGGCGGCGTGCGGTTAATCTCATCGGCCAGGAGCATGTTCGCAAACACCGGTCCGGGGACAAACGCCATCTTCCGTCCGGCTTCGGTGTCCTGGAGGATCTCCGTGCCGGTGATGTCGGCGGGCATCAAGTCCGGCGTGAACTGGATGCGCTGAAATTTCAGATGGAACACCTGGGCGAGCGATTTCACCAACAGTGTTTTCGCCAGCCCCGGCGCGCCGGTAATCAGGCAATGCCCGCCGGCAAAGAGGGCCACCAGCAGTTCTTCGATGACCTGCTTTTGGCCGATGATGACCTTGTCCAGTTCAGCATGGATGCGTTGGCTGGCCGCGCCGATTTGTTCGACGAGTTGTTGATCGGACAGCGGTGAGTCGGAGTTCGCTTGCAAGATAATTTCCTTTCGGCGCGGTTCTGTTGGCCACTAAAGGCACGTTGGTTATTTCATGCCACGGCTGGCGGGGACAATTCCGCGCGGGAACGCGGATTCAAATTCCCGCCGGGACTTGGCAGCTAGCTTTTCCGGTGGCGTTGACATGCGGCGACTGTAGCCTTCGCGCTTCGACTTACAAGCGCGGATCAATCCGTTTTCCAAATTCGGGTTGAACCTCTGGAACCCCGGCACTGCGTCGCTTGCAATTACGTCGCGTGGATCCAAAAAGGACCACCCGCGATCCAAGCTCGGGCAAGAATCGCGGGTGGCTGAACAGACACCCAGTGACGGGTGTAAATTAGTTACAAATGAATCGTGATCGCGAACGTCTGAATCGCAGTCATGCTGATTTTCCAAGACCTATTTGACGCTCAAGTCACCTGCGGCGATGGCTTTTTGAACAGTCTTCACGCCATTCCATTTCAGGGCAAACCAGACTCCGCCGCCCTTCCGGTAAAGCGTGACTCCGATCGTGTCGGAGCCACTCGAACTTGTGCCGTGATCAAAGAGATCAACCTGCAACTGGACTCCGCCATCGATGGAGATGGGACTCGCCGGGTTGGTCACGTCAACAAGGTTCGCCTTGCTGCTGAAACTCGCCGTGCCACTGGCCGGGGTTGTGGCCAGCACAGCGATGGCCGTGCTGGTGAACTTGTATTTATGTTGGATGGTATCCAACCTGCCATCCGGCTGGCGATGGCTGAAGAAAAAGAACCACAGTTTGCCCTGGGGATTTGTAAGGCTCTTGGTATATTCCACATCGAAGCCGAATTGTGTGTTCGGAGACAAATCGCCCGCCAGATAGCCGCTGGAGTCGTTCCCGCCGGAGCCATTGTCATTGGAAACTTCGCCGCCGCCCACGATCATTCCACCAGGGATTGGTTTCGCGACCGTGAGGAGCTTGTCGTCCGCCGGGTTATTGAATTGATACGCGCCCGTCACGATGACCGCGATTTCGTAAGTGGTCGCACTTGCGCTGCCGATGTTGAACTGCACCAGGGCGTTGGCCGTGCCAACTTTCTTGTCCGTGGGATCGACCAAACCAACGGGCAGATTCTGCGCCCCGGTAATCGGGGTGAGCGTTGAACCGTTGCGGATCATAAAGCTGACCTTCGCATTCCGGATGTCGCTGGCGCAAACAGCGGTCACGTCGCGGATCGTTGCGCTTAACGCGAGCGTCGCCGTGCTGCTGCTCGGGCCGGTCGTCCAGAAGAACAGGTTTCCGGTATAGCAGGCCTTCCCAGCCAATGGACCAGCGAGCGCCGGCACGATTGTAAACGGATCGGAATCGCTACTCGCTAGGAATGGACACAGACCAGCAAAGGATGTTGCCACCGCATAGGCAGGTGGACTAGGGAGGTTCGCGGTGCTTAACGTCAGCGTGGTAGCCGCCACACCATTCACGTCGGTCGTGGCCGAAGCCGTGGCCGCGCCAATGGTGAACGTGACGGTCTTACCCGCCACCCCCAGGCCCGACAAATTGTCCTTGAGCTGTGCCTTCACCGGGACGCAATCAGCGTAGTAAGCCTGTGTTGGCCCTTGATAAGTCAAGGTTGTTGCCCGTTGATTAACCGTCACCATTGTTGAACAAGTGCTGGTATTGCCCGACGGGTCTGTCACGCGCAGTGTTACAGACTGTGCATCCAGTTCCGCGCATCCGAAGATTACGGAAGAACCATAAGTGCTGTCTGATGCTAGAGTCTTTTTGATTTCCAGCATCGCGACGCCGCAATTATCGGTCGAACCATTTTCAATAGCCGCCACATTGATCGCCACCGTGCCGGCCGCGCTCAAGGTAGCAGCAAATGGGGGTTTGCACATTGCCGTCGGCGGCGTGTTGTCCACCACGGTTACCGTCGCGTTGCAGGTAGCGGAATTGCCGCACGCGTCAATCACATTCAGAACGACGCTTCGAGGGCCGGTTTCACTGCAGCCAAAACTTACCGACGGGCCGAATACACCCCCGGAAGTCTTCTTGATCTGGAGCGTGAGCGAACCGGGAGCCGTGCAGTTATCCGAGGAACCGTTGTTAACCTGGGACGCGTTGACCGTTACGCTGCCAGGGGCACCACTGCTCAGATTCACTGTGATGTTCTGGCAAACCGGCACCGGCGGCGTGTTGTCGATGCGCGTGTTGTAGGTCACGCTTGCCGCGTTCCCGCAGCCATCAGTGACCGTCACCGTGACCACCGCGCTGCATGTGCCCACCGTGTTCGCCGTCTTAACCAGCGCGCCCGGGCAGTTGTCCGTGGCGCCCGTCGCCGCGATGGCGGCTGTTTCCGCCGCTGCCACCGTCGGGTAGCAGGCTGCAATCGTCCCGGCCACCGGCACCGGCGGCGTGTTGTCGATGCGCGTGTTGTAGGTCACGCTTGCCGCGTTCCCGCAGCCATCAGTGACCGTCACCGTGACCACCGCGCTGCATGTGCCCACCGTGTTCGCCGTCTT
>JACPZS010000241.1 GCA_016195385.1 Verrucomicrobiota bacterium | reverse complement strand
TGATCAGCGATTCGATGACGAGTTTGCCGACTTGCGCGAAGGCCTGGCCCCAGGTCTTGGTGCCCTCGATCATGCCGATGATGCCGTCGCTGATGCCATCAATCGCGGGCTTGAGCGTCGCATTGAGCGTCGCGGCGACGAGCCGCGCGTGATCCTGCAAACCCTGTAATCCCGCGTTGAAATTGATCAACCCCTGGCGAAATGAACCAGGGTCGCGTTCATTGGCTTGCGCGGCGAGCTTCGCGCGCTCCAATTGGAGCGGCACGGCGAGTTGTCGCACTTTGTCGCCGATTTCCTTGGGCACCGCTTTATCGCCGACGATCGTCGCGATGCGTTCCAAATCCTTGAGATAGCCGTCTGTGACCTCAACGAGAACCTTCGCATTCGCAATCGCCCGCCGATCCGCTTCCGTCTGCGTGATGTCACCGCGCTTGAGTTGCGCCTCGGTTTCGACGAGTTTTAGTTGATATTCCGCCTGGGCCTGATTGCGCTTGAGCAGAACCTCTTGCGCCTTGGCGAGGATGCCCTCCTCAGTCCTATCGTGCACGTTCGGAGTCGGTGTGTTTTCGCCGGAGAGGGTGTCGAAGGTGCCGGGCAATCTTTCCCCGCGCGTTTCGGGAGCTTCCGCAAAACTTTCGCGCAATTCCTTGAGCTTTTTCAAACGCGGCTCGGCAAAGCCCCAAAGTTTTTGGATGCGCTCCACCTCCTGCTCCACACTTTCGCGCATTTCCTGACCGAGACCGACGATAATTTCCTTGGCCATCGCAAATTCGCCCTTGGTGATTTGGACCGATGCCTGGATGAGCGTTGCAAAGACGGTCATGACCCTTTTCAGTTCGGCCAGCACCACGATCAAGGCGGTGGCAAAAACCTTCATGACCAAATTTAACGCCTCGAAAATGATTTTGAACGAATCGAGCGCGCCTTCCCACTTGTCAAATTCCTCTGAGGCCTGTTGTACGAGAGTGACCAGCCAGTCGAAGCTGTGATTGAGGGCATCCACGACCTCCTTCGAGTCGTTGAACTTATCGATCTGTGTTTGCAGAATTTCAACGAAGCGCAGGCCGACCATCAACCCGATATGCTCCAGCCTGGTTTTGAGCGCATCGAGCTTGTTGTTGAAGGTGTCCGCCGCCTCGGCGTCCTTTTGCGTCGTCAGGCCAAGCTGCTCGGCTTGCGCGCCATACGCCGCCAGCCCATCGCTGCCGACCGAGAAGGTATTGATTAACTCGACATTGCCGCGCCCAAAGAGCGCGACCGCCAGGCCCGCCTTGTTGGAATCGTTGGCGAAGCCTTTGAATTTGTCGGACAGTTGCGGGATTACCTGACTCAACTTGAGCGCCGAGGCGTTGCCATCCGCTGTGCCGATTTCGATGATGCGAAATGCGGCGGCGGCGAGTGAACTGGTCTTGGAGCTTTCGGCCATTGCGCGCTGCAAATGCACCAGCGATTCGGCGAGTTGATCGAAGGGGACGTTGTTTTGCGACGCGGCGAATTTGAGTTTGGCAACCCATTCCACGCTTTCAGAAACTTGGTCGGCAAAGTTTTTGAGCCGGGCCGCGCCGTTGAGCGCGTCCAGGCCGATGCGCACCAATGCGCCCGCGCTCACGAAGGCCGCGAGTTGCACGGCGGCGCTGCGCAGAGCGCCGCTCAGAAAATTCATGCCCGCGCCGAGCGTTTGCGTGGAGCGCGAAACGTCGTTCTGCGCCTGGACGAGTTTCTTATTGCCGTCGGTGATCTGGTTCAGGCCGCGCGTCACCTGGTCGAGCGCGCCGCGCGCCTTGTCCACGGCCTCGATGATGATTTGGACGTTGGCGGCCATTTTGAAAGAGTGAAAAGGGGTTTAGTTGAAAAAGTCCGATTTGGTGGCTTTAAGGGCGTTCAGGATGCCTTTCAACTAAGCGGAATGCTTTTATAAATCGATTTTGATGCGCGGGACGAGGGTAGATTGGCTCCAAATCGTCCTGAGCCATTTATGGAAGAAATTTTCCTTCCGCCTGGCACCCGCAATTTGGTGAAAAAGAAGCATGGTCAATTTTTCCCGGCGCGGGCCACCAGGGTATTCACTTCCTGCAACAAATCGCGCTCGGCGATGGTGGCGGCCTGGCGCAAGGCGCGCAGGCGCTTGAAATCTGTGTCCGAGAAATGGCGGCTGAGAGCCGGGAAGCTCACCGGGAATTTGGGCGCGGCGGCGGGAACGCGCTGAAGCCGGTTGCGCCGAAGCAAGAATTGGCGGTACGTGCCGAAGCCAGCCACCAGTTTTCCGCGCTGCCAGTCGGAAACTATCTCCGCGAACACGGCCCGGCGCGAGGGCGCATCCGGCCGCGCGCAACGCCGCACGAACTCTTTCACGAATGCGGCGGGGATTTGATCGCCGCCGGTGCGGTAAGCCAGGGCAAGCATGGCCGGGTTTCGACCTTGCCCGCGCCAGGTGTAATAAAGAACGGCCAGGCGGGAGCCGCTGATCCGGAACGGACGCTCGGGCGCAGTTTTGAAACCGCGCTGGCGCAATTGCCAGGCAACGAGAGGAATCACCCGCTTGATGCAATCCCCCCGCTGGCCGCGTGCTTCGATTCTCTTGAAAGCTTTTAGCACCTCCGCCGTGCGCTCGACCATCCACGGCTTGGGCGCGCGGTTGCGGGTGCGACCGAGCGAGGCTTTTCGGGCGGCCGTGGCGGATCCAGAAATATCGACTGCCGCAATCATTTCAAAAAGTGGGCCGGCGAGAGAAGGGTCCAGCCGGCCCGGTGATGCTGCCCAACACGCAAATCTTGCTTATTCCGGTAGCCAAGGACACGGAAACCAACTTTGCGCCACATCTTCGTTGTTATGGAATTCAACATCACGAAATCAAAGTTCAGGCGGCGTTGGCCGGCGCTTCGGCTTCGGCGAGCAGCTCGCCGAAATGTTCGAGGAACATGGCCGCGCGGCGGCTGGTGGAATTGCCGTGGCAATCCACATAACGCAAAAATTTGCGCAGGCGGGAAACCTGCCAGTGATCGCCGGCCATTGATTCGACGATCTTTGGGTCGCCATTGGCAAAATCTTTCACCGCGATTCGGGCCTCGGCGAGTTTCGCTTCGATGATCGGCGCGAAAACCCGCTGCGCGAGTTCGGCGGCGGCGGCCAGCGGACGTTCCAAGTCGATGCGCAGGTGGCTCATTTCGACGGTTTGCGCGGCGCTGGGAGACGAACCGGCTTCCAACTCGGCGAGCCGGTCGGCTTTGGGTTTAAGATTTGTGAAGCTCTCACGCACGGCGGCGAGTTCTTCGGGTGGGGTTGTGGCAGGCATGTTTGGAGGGGTTGAGGGTTGAGTTACACAGCGGCGGCGGCCGGCACGGCGGGAAAGAATTCGGCGAGATCGGCTTCCAGAATTTTGTCCGCCGCGGCCAGGGCGGCTTCCAGGCGCGCAAGCGGATCAACCATGCCGAGAAAATGCGCCTTTGCAAAATGCGCCGCCGCGCGCACGGGCATTGCTTCGCGAGCGATTTGCAGGGCGCGATTCGGTTCAAAAAGAAGCGCGGCGATTTCCTGGGCGCGAGCCTCCGACTTGGAATACAAAACCTGCCCCACGTCCTGAATCAGGCCGGCGATTGTTCGGGATATTTCTTTGCCGGCGGCGATCTCCGCCTGGATTTTGGCGGGCATTTCGGACACCTTGCGCTGGCTCAAATCCAGTCTCACGGTCAACCGCGTGAGTTTATCGACCCCCGCCTCGTCATCGGGTTCCGTCTCCTGGCGAGCCGTTTCGATTTCGCGATTCAGTTCCGCAACGGATTCCTCCCGGCGCTGTTCTTCTTCCCGCAAATCCTTCAAGGTTTGGATGCTTCGCCGGCCCAATTTGCGCTGGCTCGCCAATCGATCCAGAAAATCTGTGTCGAGGTCGTAAGGATTCGGGTTTATGCTTTTGCTCATGGAGTTTGGGGTGTGGTTTGCGGTTGGTTCGAGCGTTACGATTTCTTGCCGTTGATTTCCGCCCAAAGCCCGGGATATTTCGTCTTCGCCGACTCGAATCCGGCATTGTAATTTCCCTGTTGAAGCGGCGTCTCGACGTGGCGCGCGAGGCCGGCGAAAATGTTGCTCGCATTGCGCGGCCCGTAAACATTGCCGTTGGCCGCAAAGGCGACGCTTACCACATCCTGCGGCGTCTCAGCCGGCAGGCCCAACGCTTCACGTTCAAGCGCCGCGCGCTCCTGGCCGGAGCTGACGTGAATGCGATCCGAAATGGTCATCCGAGACGGATCGATTTTGGACAGGGCTTGTTCGCGCGCGGCGGCTTCATTCGCGAGGGCAATCTGTTGCTGCGTGTGGCCATCATGCTGCATTGCGTTGTAGAGCGTGGGCGAAAGCATTCGCGTAAGGTGCCAGCCTTCCTCCCAGCTACAGCGGCGCGCGGTCATCGTCCTTTTAACCTCATCCGTAAAAAGTTCCAAAGTAGTGGACATAAAATTAAGTCAAAACGGATTCCTCTTCGGCGGCGAAATTCGCGGCCCGTTGCAAGGGAAGATCGCCGGGCAGCGACCAAAACTCGCGGCCTAACGCTTGCTCGATTTTTTTGCGAGTGGTTGGGCACTGATTGTTCAGGCTGAGGCAATTCCGGACCGTGCCGACGGCCAGCCCACATCGCCGAGCCAGTTCATGAGCCGTCCACCCACGCAGATTCAGCTCGTTCTTGATGGCGATTACCTCGGGAATCGTTTTGCTTTGTGAGTTGTTAATGTTCACAATAAACATGTAACTCCGTGTAACGTAGCCGTCAATAAAAATTTCCTTCTTTGTCTCGGCCTGTATGATCTTGGCCGCAATGCCACGAAAAAACCCAATGCCCGCGAGAGAAATTGCGATTTGCCAGCGACTGCGCCAATTCCGCATGTCGATTGGAATCTCGCGAGTTTACTTCGCGATAAAGCTCGGAGTTGACAGTTCTTATCTGTCGAACCTGGAGCACGCGCGGGCACCCGTGCGTTGCGATCTGGTTCGGGCGCTGGGAGTCACGTTTAATTTGTGCCAACGATGGCTGGCTGAAGGAAAGGACCCGCAGCTTTTGTATGTGCCAGTGGATGATTATGAATATCTGCAAATTCCCAAACGCGCAGTGTTCAGCAAAATCTATGATTCACTGCTAAAACCGCACATTGAATTCGAGATCGCGGCTATTCTGAAAGCACGCTCCGAAGAAAATTCGCGCACCTCGGCAATGATGAAGCGTGCGCAAAATCAACCAACGGTAATTGAGTTCGGGACAAAACTCGAATCGCCGGGCGGCTGGAAAGTTGTTACCAACGACGAGATGACCTCGACGTTTTTAACCCGGATTCGTGATTTCGCTTGGAAAATTGCGAGTGAAATTCCCTCCGCTGAACTTGAACGATACGCCGACGCTTTTGAGGCTGCGGCGCAGGAAATCGGCGCGTCTGGCAAGCTAACTCAAGCCCCAACCATCGAGATGGCAGAGTCAGAAAAATCGAAGCCGGGAGCCGCCGTACGGCGAAAAACTTTGAGTGTTGTAAACAATCAGTTGACAATTAAATCATCAATTGATAATGAATCATCCGACATGAATAAAACAACGTCGCTCATCGACACCCTTCGCGAACGGCTGCGCCGCGTGACTACTGCGCGCGGGGCCAAAGCCGCGCTCGCGAAGGAATTCGGCGTTAGCCGCCAGGCCGTGTCTGGCTGGTTGTCCGGCGTTAACAAGCCGGAAGGAGAAACCGCGCTTCATCTGCTGGCCTGGGTCACGGCGGAAGAAGCCAAACAACAAAAAAGCTCTGTCAGTGCGACAACACCGGCAGAGCCGAAGACCCAAATCAAGAAAGCACAACATGCAAACCTCAAATCAGGTCGGAAGAAAAAGTAGCGAGCGCAAGGCCACTTCGCAAGATCAAAACCATTCGCCACAGCGGCCCGCGAAAGAGCGGCGTCCACAATACGAGATCGCTTGGTCTCTTGAAAACTCAGCCGTTGAGACAGCACACTTTGACAAGTTCCTGCGCGCTATTGACCGTCGCATCGTGGATCAAGTTTTGGGCGATGCCAGCACTGAAAACCTCGACAGCCTGGATGAAGAGTGGTGTGGCGCGCTGAACGATTACGTGGACGCCAAAGCCCATGCGACCACCATGATAAAACGGGACGGCGAAATCGTGTTCGCGCGGCGCACGAGCCTGAAAGGAGGGGGCGATGAAAGGCACACGAAGTGAACAATTGACGGATTCTCGTGCTAAAGCGGTGGAGATTTACGATCCGCTGGACGGCATAGAACCAGCATTAAAAGAATGGCTTCTGCACAAGGATTTAACCCACTTTTCCAAAGAACATTTCGCCCGTGTTTGCGCGCGGTGGGCGAGTGGGTTGCGGAGGTCGATCAACCACACGCGAATGCGCGGTCTCCCCTTCAAACCGAGCGAACGAAAACTCCCACCTGCCCCGCGCGACAGCATTTTTAAGAAGTTCGACGAGGACTTGTTGAATTGTTTCCTGGCCGGCGATTCGAGCAGTTGTACGAGTTTTACTCATATTGGGACCGTTCTCGGGTTTACTTTTGAGCAAGCTTGCTGCGCGCTGGCTATTTGGGAGGGCTGGGCAAAACAGATGCGTAGTCATGTAAGGAATAACCCGATTCCAGAAGATCTCGACCGCCGGCCCTTAGTCGAAAAAGTAGAATTGAATTAAGAGTCCTGCGCTCTCTGCACGCGCCGGCCGGGGTTTCCTGGCCGGCGCTTTTGTTTGCGCGGGTTGATGTAGCGTTGGCCGCCCGGTTGAAGGAGCTTGCGAAAATCCGCGTGCCTGGGCATCGTATCGGCCAAGGTAAATTTGTCGCCGGAAAATCACTGCAACGAAAATTCGACCATGCCCGAAGTCACCCAACCGACGCCCGCGCCATTCAATCCCACTGACTGGCTCACCGCCAAGGAACTGGCCGGGCATTTCGGCTTGAACGAGGAATCCGCGTACCGCTGGCGGCGCGAAATCATCCCCGAAGTGCATCCCGAAACCCAAACCAGGCTCATCCGTTACGCGGGCAAAATGCGCATCTTTTTTCACGTTGATTGCGTGAGTTTCCTGGAAGAAAGATTCGCCGCCGCGCATGACTGAAGCGCCGAAAATCGCTCCGCCCCCGAAATCGGCCGTGCCCGCGCCGGAACTGTCCATCCCCGCCGAGTTCCCCTTCCCTGAGTTGTATTTCCCCGGCCGCACGACTTTGAGCGTGGATGAATTGGCCAGGTGCATGTGCGTTTGTCCGGAGCACGTCATCAACCTCGTGGATCGCGGCGCGTTGAATGCCATCGGCACGGGCCAGGGCAAAAAACGGCAGAATTATCGCATCCCGGTCGAATCCTGGCGAAGCTTCGTGATCGCCCGCGATTCGCGGAACGGGCGACGATGACGAGGGCATTCGGATGAGCGGATGGCTTTCTTGCCTCCTCAAGCATGTCAAACAGAAGCGACGCCAACGCACGATTTTGCAGCGCAGTGACGCCCTGGTTGATCGGATCGTTGCCGGGGAACTCGACCATCCATCCGCGCGGCTCGCGCTCAAGCTGGATCTCAAAAGCATGGGCTACCAGCCCTGCGCCGAAGACGCCAGCACGATCAAGGACTGGCGCACCGATGCCTGGCTGAATTTGATCCTTGATACCGGCACGAGCATTGCGCTGTGTCATGCCTCTTGGGAATGGGGACAGAACCCGGATGTTTTACTGACTTGGCCAGCGCAGGAGCTTCTGCGAATCGAAAGCCGAAAGGAGCCGCGCAATTGGCCTGAGCGCTGGCTCGGCGCGGGCGGTAAATTTTTCGGCGGCCTCATGATTGCGCGCAAGGATTCACCCGTCTGGCGCAAGCTCGGCAATGCCAGGGACGGACTTGGAAATCCTTACCCACCATTCGCCTTCAACTCCGGCATGGGTGTTCAGGACGTACCATATTGTGAGGCCCTGGCCTTGGGGATTATCGACGATCGAGCGGTCATCAAGCCGCAGTCGCATCGGCGCAATAGCTTCGTGAACGGCCCGACGCCGATCCGCAGCGCGCAAATAAACAAGCTGTTGCGGGCGCAACTTGAGCTGGGCTGTTTTGACGCGGGCGGAAGAGATTGAATTGGAGCGGCGGTCAGAAAGCTGGGAATCGCAACCGGGTTGCAACCGCCTTTTCAGGGGGAGTTTTAACGCCTTGCAACGCGGCTGGAATCGGCTTTGCAACTAGCCGCGCGAACCGCCAAGCGCGCCATCCTCAAAAATCGCGCTGTCGATTTCTGACCACTGCCCGTTTTTGGGCAAAAAAGGTGTCCCACGTCCCACCCCCAATTTATATTTGTGCAAAATCGGAAAAATCGGTTCCAACCCTTGGCTATCAATGCGTTTCGGTTGGAACTGCAATCTGCACAAGGCTTTCCAGAACTGCACAAATGGGGTTCCAAAGGTGTCTCAATCTACCTACAACAAGTACTTGCATTGCAATCCCTTGAGAATTATTTGAAGTTATTTCAGCATTCTGCACAATTGCACAGTGAAGGCACAAAAACAGATCAAGATGGCGGGAGTGGCGGGGCTCGAACCCGTAACCTCTGCCGTGACAGGGCAGCGCTCTAACCAATTGAGCTACACCCCCGTTGGGGGCAGGCGAAAGTAGAAAAACCGTTTCGTGAAGTCAACCGATGTCTAAGAAAAAATGATTCGGGCAACAGACGCCAAGGAGGTGGGGGTGGGGAACCCCGCTGAAGAACGTACCGCTACCCGAATCAAAATTCTCAATGTGAAATACAGTATGAAACGAACTGTTTTTGTCAATCTGTTTCCAACGGGTATTCTCGGACCTCAAGCATAGGACGACGATCAAATCGTTTCGTTCTTCAGGCACAAATCGTGGACACCTCAATCATTGTGTGAGCTTAGGCAAAGTCCATTCGTATTCGCTCACGAGCTGCTCGACAACACTGCGGTTCTTCATCTCGGGAGGCATTACTTCCCAAGTGTAAGTCTCCATTTCAAAGTGTGAACAAAGGTCTGGCTGTTCACGTACAATGTCGAGCAGACCAAGCAAATGATCCGCCGTCGTGTCAAATAGCGCGGTCGGGCGGCTGTGCAACGGGATATGAAAATGAATCCGCCACTCCGACAACGGATCAGTGGCACGGTTGGCGGCGTTCACGAGCGCGAGATCCAAATCTTTGTATCGCGTGATGATTCCGTCTGACGACCGCGCGATGACTTGGTGGAAATAAATATCGTCGTCGAAAGATTTCAACGCGGCGCGGGCTTCCGGCGTCGGTCGAACTTTGAGAGCATTGCTCAGATGGATCTTGCTGATCTTGACGCCGTGTTGTTGAAAGCGCCGCACTACTTCCTGCGGCTCTTCAAATTCAACGCCCAGATGGCACGTGTCGTAGTTTACTCCGAGATGGATCGCCAAGCGCGGATCGTTCGGGCGTTCGGCGTGAAACTGTTCAAAGAATTCCACCGCCTCCGAGCTGGTTTCCAGATAGCAAAGCGGTTCCGGTTCGAGGCCGAGATGAAGTTGGCGGCCGCTGCGCTCGCTCAACTTCGCGATGTGCTCGACGCAGCGCCACAAGTTCGCCCGCATGGCGCGCACCTGATCGTCGCTCTTGATAAATTCCTTGAACGAGCACGGCACGGTGCTCACGCTGCCTTCAACGCCAGGCGGCACGAGTTGGGCCAGCAGATCGAAGAGGCGGTTCGTGTAATCCACGCGCTCGGTCGTCGTCCAGTCCGGCGCGTAAACCTGCTCCTTCACCCGCGCGCCGTGGAAGCGGCCGTAGGGAAATCCATTGATCGTGAATACGTAGCAATTCTCCGCAGCCAACCATTTTTGAAACCCGCGCAGTGTGGCCGAATCGCTCAATTCACGCGACGCCTGGTCGCCGAGCCGCAAACCAATCGCATAAGGTTTGCCGGCGCAAACGCGATCACGCACCGCGAGGGTGTAATTCTTCAGCGAGTCAAAAGTCTGTTCCCAGGTCTCACCGCGATGGATGTTCGTGCAGTACGCGAGGTGCAATCCGTGTTTTAATTTCATGCGCTAATTTCTGCCCAGCAAAGCAGGCCGGCGGGAAAACACAAGCGGCACGCAATTTCAGCGATGGGATAGCGCCGTAGGGCCATCAAGTTTTCACTGACCGATAATCTTGCGGTGCCCAACCGGGCCGATACTTCCTTCCCCACAGCGCCGCTGCCGCAGAGTTGTTTCGGATGTGGCCGGTGCGGGGATCCGTTTCCACCGCGCCGCCGACCCGATACGCGATGTTCCCGAGATGGCAGAGCAGTGTGCTTTTGTGGCCTTCTTCGATGTCGGCGTTCGGACGCCGACCGTTGCGGATACAGTCCAGAAAATTTTGCAAATGCGGGCGGTCGCTCCCCGAACCACTGCCGCTGCCGATTTCCTTGTTGTTCAAATCGTAGATTTTGTAGTTTGCGCCGTCGCAAACGAGGCTGCCTTTTTCGCCGTGGAAGCTGATGCCAAAGCTCGAACCCTCGATCCCGCGCGGCTGGCAACTGCGTCCTTCCCACGCGATCACTTTGTCGCCGAAATCGAACGACACGATGCTTGTGTCCGGCGTCTCTTGATCATCTTGGAAATGATAACGCCCGCCGCCAGAAGTCACGCGGCGCGGAAAATCCACGCCCAACCCCCAACGGCAAACATCCAGCGCATGAATGGCGTTGTTGCCGAGTTCGCCCGTGCCCCAATGCCAGAACCAATGCCAGTTGTAGTGAACCAGATTGTCGCGAAACTCATGCTCCGGAGCCGGCCCTTGCCACAGCGAAAAATCCAGCCACGCCGGAACCGGCGCGCGTTTGCCGCGGCCGATGGAGCCGCGTGTGTTCGTGTACCAGCCGCGCGAAAAAAAGACCTTTCCAATTTCACCGGCACGAAGTTTTTCAATGGCTTCGACAACGCCCGGCATCGAACGGCGCTGGGAGCCAAGCTGAACGACACGATTGAACTTGCGGGCGGCGGCCACCATCATTTCCCCCTCGCGCGGATTGTGGCTCGCGGGCTTCTCGACATAGACGTGCTTCCCGGCGGCGCATGCGAGAATGGTCGCCGGCGCGTGCCAATGATCCGGCGCGGCGATCACGAGCGCGTCCACCGTGCGGTCGTCGAGCGCCCGGCGAAAATCTTTCAAGCCGTGCGGCACTTTGCTTTGCTTGTTGCCGGCAGCGTTGATTCCTTTTGCCATCGCCCGTTCATCCACGTCGCAGACGTAACCGATCTCGACGCCATCCAGCGCGCTGAAACCTTTGATCAATTCCGAGCCGCGCCCGTTCGCGCCCATGACGGCGAGCACGATCTTGTTGCCTGGCGAACTTGCGGCGCGAAGCGAATGGAACTGCTGGTGAGCTGCGGCCGCAGCGGTGAAGATGGCCGTTTGCTTGAGAAATTGGCGTCGATGAATGGCGTGTTTCATAAGTTGGAAAAAGGTTGAATCGCAGCGGGAGCGTAAGTGTTGCGTGCGCGGGCGTCCATTCTGAAAAAGATTTTTACACCGGCGGTGGACGCATGAAATGCCGGTAGCACGAAAGCGGACGGCGCTGCTCTGAAGGCTAAGGGGCGTCGGCGTTTTGCGTTTCGACCCAACGGACGGCGTGGCGCACGAGGCTGGTGACGTCCGGGAGTTCGAGCTTTTCTTTGATGTGGCCGCGATGCACATCCACCGTCTTGGAACTGAGGTTGAGTTGTTGGGCGATGCTCCGGGTCGTCTTGCCCTGGCCGATGAGTTGGAAGACTTCAAACTCGCGGTCGGTGAGTTTTTCGATGGGGGAGTTGTGGGAGCGCCGGCCTGAAAAGATGTCGAAAATTTTGGCGGACATCCGTTCACTCACATAAACTTGGCCGCTCAATACGCGCCGGATGGCTTCGAGCATTTTCTCGGCGCCGGCTTCTTTCATCAGGTAGCCGCGCGCGCCGGCACGGAGGGCGCGTTCGGCGTGGAGCATTTCGTCGTGCATGGAGATGACGAGCACGGGCACGGCCGGGTGGAGCGCCTTGACGTCCTTGATGAGTTCGAGGCCGCCGCGCCCGGGCAACGTGAGGTCGGTGACTACCAAGTCGGGCGAACACTTTGGAATTTCAGCCAGGGCTTCGGCGACGGTGCCGGTTTCGCAACAAGCTTCAAGGTCGGCCTGACTGTTGATGAGGCCGGCAAGGCCGGCGCGCATCATGGGATGGTCGTCCACAAGCAAAAGTTTCTTGCGCCGCGCGATGGCGGATACGGGCGCTTTGCCGGCAGGTTTTGGCCGGCGGAGCTCTTTGGCCGCAGCCGGCGGGAGGCGGGGACCTTTGCTTGGCTTCATGGTCGTTTGCGCAAGCTGCAGGTTATGGCGACGCCTTGGCGCGGCACCGAGTCGAACTCAAGTGCAGCCCCGATGAGGTCGGCGCGGTACTGCATGACGCGCAAGCCAATCCCGTTCCCACGGCTGGCCGGCATCGGGAAACCGCGGCCGTCGTCGTCCACTTTCAATTCCACGCGGTCGCCGTGATCGGCGAGCGAAAGGCGGATTTTCTTCGCCTTGCCATGTTTGAGCGCGTTGTTCACTGCTTCTTGAGCAATGCGATAGAGGTGCGTGGCCGTGGTCGCATCCGCGAGCAGCGCGGGCGGTTCGCTGGTGAACCGGCAATCGACCCTGGCCAGTTCGGTCGTGCTTTCGGCCAATTGCTGCAGCGCATGCATCAAACCCTCGGCTTCGGGCGCGACGGGCGAGAGGCCGTGCGAGAGAGCGCGCACCTGGCGGATCGCCGCGCGTAATTCCCCACCAAGCAGTTGGAACTGTTTGACCGAAGCGGGCACGCGGTTGCGAAGCTGGTCCAGCAACGTGTGGCTGAACAATTCCAACGCGGTCAACCGCTGCCCCAGTCCGTCGTGGAGGTCGCGTCCGATTCGGCGTTGTTCGCGGTCGCTGATGTCGAGCAATTCCATTTCGAGACGTTTGCGCTCGGTAATGTCCGTGCGAATGGCAACGAATTGCACGGGCTTGCCGGCTTTGTTCAGGAACGGACAAATCGTCGTGTCCACCCAGTAATACGTGCCGTCCTTTGCCCGATTTTTGATTTCGCCGCGCCATACTTGGCCAAGCGCGATGGTTGCCCATAAATGCCGGAAGAATTCCTTGGAGTGATGACCGGAATTGATGACGCGATGATCCCGGCCGATCAACTCCGTGCGAGAGTACTTGGAGATGGCGCAGAATTTGGTGTTGACGCTGGTGATTTTGCCACGGGCATCCGTGATGGCGACGATGGAATGTTCGTCCAGCGCGGCCTTGACATCCTGCAATTCTTTGAGTGTGGCGTGCAGACGGGCTTCGGTCATTTGGCGGTCGGCGGCATTGGCGCGCTCAAGCGTCTGGATGCGCGCAATCAAATCGGCCTTTGCCATTCCCGGATATTCGTCGGTCGCCACGAGGGCGCATGATAATATCGGGCCAAAGCATCGGGCAAGAAGGCAGATTGGCTGCGGAGGCGGACGTACAGCCACCGGGCCAATGCAGGAGCGCTCGGTAATTCGTCATCGATCTGGCAGGAGCATTCATCGCGACGTGGGGCAAGTGTTTGCCGCGCGGCTTCCGGGGCGCAGCGTTCGTTCAAGCCGGCTTCGGCAGATGCCCGCGATAATCCGTGGGTGATTCGCCGACGATCTTTTTGAAGACGCGGTTGAAGTGCGTGAGCGATTGAAAACCGACTTCGTAGGCGATTTCGCTGATGCGCAGGTTGGGGTTGAGCAAAAGGTTCTTGGCCTTTTCCACACGGGTGCGGGACACAAATTCGGTGAAATTCAGGCCGGTGGTTTCTTTGAACAACTTGCAGAAATAGAACACGCTCGTGTGGACCGCCGCCGCCACGTCGCCCAGCGAAAAATCCTCGGTGTGATTCTCTTCAATGAATTTTTTGGCCTTCGTGATCACCGGTGGCTCGGCGTTGGCCGCCTGCATCGCCAGTTGATTGCTTTTCATGGAAAGATGCTCGGCGAAGATGGCGAGCAGGTTGGTGACGGACTCGATTTTCTTTTGCGAAGCCACGGGTGTTTGCAGGAAGGCTTTCTTCGCCTTGGGAGTGTTCAGGTCCACGCCCAACTCTTCGGCTTTGGCCACGGCACGATCGAAAGCGGCGGCGGTCGGCTGCTGCCGCATCACCTGGCCGGTTTGCAGGAAGCCGATGGTTTCCGTGCCGAGCCTCACTGGCACGGCCAGTTCGCACAAACCGTAGGCGCAGGTCACTGCGCATGGCTCATTGCGGGCGGATTGCGCGAGCTTTTCCTGCGTTTGGAGACAAGCCGCGCAGGTGCGGCTCTTCTCCGCCATCATCGCGCAGAACGGATTTTCGCGGCGCTTGCCGTGCAGCGGCAACTGCCAGGTCTCGACCGGCCGGAGTGTCACCGGCAGACCGGTCGCCTCCGAGTAGGCGCGCTCGTAATCGCGGTAGAGGTCCGAGTCTATCAACGTTTCGAGGAGTGTTCCATTTGCATTCATTGTCGTGCCCTTCTCAATTTTGTATCGTTCAAATCGGTTCAACTGAGAGCAATTTAGGGAGAGTCGGCGGAAACGAGAATTGGCAGTCGGCCTGATTCTTGGGGGGAGCAGACACGTACGACCCCTAGGGAAATTACCTAGCGCGCATCGGTCAGATGGAATTTTGTATGGCCGAAAAACACCTCGGCTGCGTTCGTCGGCTCGGTGGGACAAGCGCGCGCCGCCGTCAGGATTGCGGGGCGGCGAGCAATTGCCGGCGCGTCATTTGGAGCCGTTGGATGACGACTGCTGCCATGCGCTTCATCAATTCGTAGCCCAGTTCGTGATCCTGTTCGCACTGTTCGCGCAATCGCGTGCCGTAAAAAAATATCGCAGTGGTCGGCTCGGTTGCCTGGGCGTCAAAGTGCCAGTAGTACGGTGGAAACAGCCAGGACCAGCCCAGCACGTCGCCCGCGCCGATGTGCTGGATCAAGCGCGGTGGCTGGTCGCGGCGGACGGATTCGAGCGCGACCCGGCCGTTTTGAATCAGGTAAAATCGATTCGCCGGATCGCCTTCCCTAAAGATCATTTCACCGCTTTTCCACGAAACGAA
Source organism: Verrucomicrobiota bacterium (assembly GCA_016195385.1). GTDB lineage: Bacteria > Verrucomicrobiota > Verrucomicrobiia > Limisphaerales > JACPZS01 > JACPZS01. The sequence continues at coordinate 11,604 of JACPZS010000241.1, read as the reverse complement.
CATCGCATTGTCCGCCAGTGTGTTTGCGTGCGCCGGCGCAAGTCCGCGCAGAAACGGATGCGCCAGGACGGCGGCCAGCAACGCGGCACGGTTCGCAGCTTGGGTGCCTGGCGTCGGAATGTTTTCGTTCGAGTCATTCATGGCAGTATGTCGGGTTTTACCACTGGCGTAGGCGACGGCAGCGCGGGCCAGCAAATTCACGTTGCAGCTTGCCGATTAACCGGCCTCGCATCAATTCGAGGACGCCTCACGCCGCGAAACCAAAACGGAAGCGTTCTTCGTCCGGCTTGATGCCGAGCGTAACACAAATGCGCTTGGAGGCCAGCATGCCGGCAGCGGTTTTCACGATGCGGTCGAACTCGTGCTTCGGCAAATTAACGCCTTCGTGCTTGATGGATTGCAGCGCGAAACCTCGTTCGAGCAATTCTTCGACAAATTCCTCGCATGCCACCGGATCGTCGGTGGAATAGTGATTGGCCTGCGCGTGCTTTCGGAATTTCGCAGTGTATTCAACGGTGTATTTCGGTAGCATAATTATCCTGAGTTGATGGTTTCTGGAGGTTTAGAAAGTAGGGCAGTGCAGGCTCGGCGCCGCAGCCCGCAACTTGCGAACCCAGCGATGGAAAATTTCGCGCGCCACGTCGCGCGCGTCTTCGGGTCCGACGGACTCATACAACGTCTCCGCCTTCGGCAGCCAGTCCGCTATGAAGTGTTTTTCCTTGGTCACGAGATCTGTGTTGCGCATGAACGCCTCGAGCTGCACGACCAGCCGCCCACTTTCTTCGTCGTAATTTGCGGCTGCGGCTGCGCATAACTCGCGCTGACCATCGGGTGTTTCCACCAAGCCTAGCGTTTCAATCGTGTCGATGACTCGTTTCATCTTTCGACTAAACTCTCGGCAACGCCAAACCATCCGGCCTGCCGGGACTTGGGAAGGACTCTCCACTTCTTGCTCATCCCAAGCTCGGTAAAGACGCGCGTTTTGTGTATCCAATCGCCCGGTATTGAAGCAGAGGCTCGCTACCGCCATCGACTTTGACGCTCGGCTGCTCAAACCAATCCATCCCGAGCCGATCCGCCGTGGCGCAGGCTCAAAGTCGGCGAACGCGGCTCAATGTTTCCGATGAGCCAGCCGGGCAAACAGCATGACGTGCGTAGCCAGGATGAGCGGGACGATGAATGTCGGCAGCAGGCTCAAGGGCAGCCGCAGAAGCGCGCTCATCGAATCCGGGTCGGCCAGAAACAGGCGTGTCGCTGTGGCCGCGACGAACAAAATGTCGAGCAGGCCGAGGATGTTCCATGTCAGGTAGGCGCGCTTTCCTAGGCGCGTTTCCGCGTTCATCATCGAGACCAAGAGCGCGAGCGTCGCCGTGGCGATGTCGCCCCAGCCGCCCGGCACAGCAAAGGCTCGGGGAAGTTCGCCTCTTGCGTGCAGCACGAGAAAATAGAAACCGATGAAGCGCACGGCGTGTGGCAGAACCAGCGCGCGCGGCGGCAGGTTGAAAATCCAGGCGCGGAATTTTTCCGCACGCCAGAACGCAAGCAGGATCAGCCCGGTGCTTCCGAACAGGATGACTTGCGGGACGGGCAGACGCATACGCGCGGTGAGTCCGGACCAGCCAGCCAGCAGCGCCAACGCCAGCCACGCCAAAATGATCCCGAGGTGGTTCGTCCCTGAAATGTGCGATTTGTCGTTTCGAATCATGGCTTAACGCGTAAGGATGGTGGCCAACTGTACCCACGCATCGGTCTTTGCCAAGAGTGATGCAAAGACACAGGCGAAGGCAAGCGCTCCGAATGCACCGGCGAACCAGCGGTCGAAGCGACGCTCCATCGCGCATTTGGCCGCGAGCATCAGCGCGCCCAATGCCAGCGTGGAGACAAACGCGCTGAACCAGTGCTCCAGCCACGTCCCTGCATACCAGTCGTTCAGCGCGGGCATCCGGCCCATCGCGGCTGAAACGATCGCCAGCGACGCCATCAACATCATTGGGCGATGCACTTCGGGGCGGCGGCGGTTCAGCACGCCAACGAACACGAACGCGCCAAACGTCACGACACCGATCAACGGCACGGTGAGAAATTCCTTCGGCGCGAGGCCGAAGAGTTTCAACTCCGGCGGGTTCACGCGCGCGGCATTGACCGCGACCAGATAGCCGGCGATCACGATGCCCACCGCCAGCACCGCCGCGAACTTGCCGAGCGCCATGTGGACGCGCTTGCGGTTTGCCGCCACCAGCAACGGCTGCAGCACGGCCAACAGCATCCACGCCGTCATCAAGATTCCGTGGATGATCAGCAGCGTGCGGATGGGCGGCGTCAACGGCCTGCCGGGAAACGCTTGCATGTGCAGGTAAAAGAAACGGAAGCCGATGAACGTCAGCACCAGCAAGGCAAGGGAGGCGGCGGCGTAAAACAGCCGGTTGTGAGTCGGCTTGGTCGTGGGTTGGGTTGTCATGTCAGTTCAGGTTGATGGTTGGAACGGAAAAAACAATCTGTGGCCGGAGCGCGGCGTTCACGCCGCTTCAGGTCGTCTTGCCTATCCACGTTGAAGCGGGCTGAAGCCCGCGCTTCCCTAGGAGGAGTGTACACCCTTCACCCCTTCAATATCGCGATGAATTGTTTCATCGCTGGCGAGAGCACTTTTGATTTCTTGTAAATCGCGGCGAGGGGCCGGAACAGATCGGGATGTTCCATGTCGATGGCCACAAGGGTTTGCTTGGAGACCTCCTGCGACACGGTGCTTTGCGGCACGATGGCCAGGCCCGCTTCGATTTCGACGGCTCGTTTGACGGTCTCGACGTTGTCCAGTTCCATGACGGTGCGCACGTCAATCTGGTTTTCCTTGAGCACGCGGTCGATAGCTTTACGCGTCGGAATGTCCGGCTCGAAGCTGATGAATTTCTGGCCGGCCACCGCGCTCAAGGGCACGCTCTTTTGTTTGGCCAGCGGATGCTGCGGATGGCAGATCAACACCAGCTTGTCCTGGCGGAGCGGAACAATTTCGAGCCGGCTGTCACGCACCGGATACGCCACCAGTCCTAAATCCACGACGTTGCTCAACACGTCTTCGTAAACCTGATTGGAGCGGCGGTATTCGACATGCACGTTCACCGTCGGATAGCTTTTGAGATACGCCTTCAAATAGGGCGGCAGGTCATGGAGGCCGATGCTGTAAATCGTCGAGACGCGAATCATGCCCGAGATCACGTCCTTGATTTCCTGAAGGCGGTTGTGGAGCGACTCGTACGTCTGAATGATTTGCTTGCTGTATTCATACAGCAACTGGCCCTCGCGCGTGAGGCGGAATTTTTTTTTGCTCCGTTCGATGAGGATCGATTTGAACTGCTTCTCCAGCGAACTGATTTGCTGGCTCACGGCCGACTGCGTCACCAAATTGATCTGCGCCGCCTTGGTGAAACTTTCCGTCTCCGCCAGATCGCAAAACATTTTCAAGCTCTCGATTTGCATGGCGCAACTTGACCTCTAATTTCTTGCCGAAGTCAACGCTTCTCCCAACCAGTCTGTGAATTTGACTCGGCGGAAATGGGACTGATTTTCCTCGATCGATCCGCCGGCCCACGCCGCCAGCTCAAGCCCTCCGCGCAAATCCCTCCGCCTTTCGCCACGCGTTTCGGAATATTCCTGCGGGAGTCAAAAACTCAAAAATATCGGTAATGGACTGCTCTGTTTCCACCGATAGCCAGACACAGAATTTGCTATGAGAGCAGGACAAAGTTGCAGGATGCAATGGCTTCGGCGCGCGGCCGAATGCCGGTCGTCACTTTTCCGACTCACTCAAACGGCTGCCGTTGGCCACGGGATTTTGCGAGGCATCCACTTCCCAAAAAACACCTCCCTGATTTGCGCGCGCCTGGCGTTGGTTTTTTGCCTGAGCATCCCGCTCGCCGCACGTGCGGTGCTGCTGTTTGGTTCGGGTGATCCCACCGCGAATACGACGCCGCCAACGGGAGATCTCGCTGACAGCGGCTGGGAATTTGAAGGTCGTTGGGGATACTTCACGGGCACGGCGATCGCTCCCCAGTTTTTCATCACTGCCCGGCATGTCGGCGGCGAAGTCGGCCTGTTCTTCAGCTACCAGGGCGTGGATTACGCGACGACGGCGTTTTACGACGACCCCAGGAGCGACCTGCGGCTGTGGCGAATTGATGGCAGACTCCCGGCGTATGCGCCGCTTTATGACGGCGTGGATGAAGTGGGAAAAAAATTTGTCGTCATCGGCCGCGGCACGCAACGGGGCGCGGAAATCTGGAGCGATCCGAGCACGCCCAAAGTCGTGCGCGCCCAACCGCGGCGCGGCATCACGCCAGCGGGCGCAATCGTCTTGTGCGGCAAAGATCGAGACGGACTCCCCCCGCGCAAGCGGCCGGCAATTCTCTTGCCACCACCGGCCGGTTCAACTTTGAAAGGCTGGGAGAACGGCCCGGCCGATGGCGTCCAACGTTGGGGCGAAAATCAATTCGGCGGCGTTCTGAACTTCAGAGGCTCGCTCGGTGAAATTTTGACCGCCACGTTTGACGCGGACGCCGGCCCGAACGAAGCAACGCTCTCGGTCGGCGATTCCGGTGGTGCCGCGTTCATTCAAGTGGACGGCGTGTGGAAGCTGGCCGGCATCAACTACGGTGTCTCCGGTCCGTACCGGCGCAATCCTTCTGCTCCAGTGATTTACGGCGCGATCTTCAACGAAGGCGGTCTCTACAAGGGCACCCGGCTGGTGCCCGACCGCGCGCAACCGTCACCCGGCTCGCTCTACATCACGCGCGTCTCGGCGCGCGTCGATTGGATTCGCAGCATTATCAACCCGTTTTGATCCATGCCCCGGCACGCGCACTCTCCAAAATCTGGCACCGAATACGGGCGCCAAGTTGCCGCTCGCCCCGGTGAAGCCCGGTCAGCGAACGCGCCTGAGAGAGAAGTTGTCATTTCAGTTTGGGCGGAACACGCGTTTGTGACGAACATAAAAACCGCGCGCATCGCCGTCGAACCCCTGGCCGTCCGCGTCATTCCCGCCGCGCTGACGCGCATTACACTGCGCAAATTAATTTTGGACCAACCGATTCTCCGCGAGCACCGCGGCAGCGATAAATTGCGATCCGTCCGTTGAAGCGTTTCAGCGGCTCGGCGGTCGCAACGATTTCAGGTACGCATGCAAGTCCGCGAGATTTTGCGGCTGTAAACCAGCGAGCAAACCAGCCGGCATGAGCGAGAGCCGGCTCGGCTGGCGTGAAACAACCTCCTGATCGCTCAAGCGCACCGTCGTCGTCGCGCCGGTTTGGAGGATAACGCCGTCGGCGGACTCGAAGGAAATCATACCGGTGAAATTCTGGCCGTCGCGTGTGTGGAACGTCGTCGTGCGATACAACTCGGCCACTTCGCGGCTCGGATAAACAATCGCCTTGAACAAGTCCTCCGCAGAGAAGCGTCCCGCCGCACCCGCAAGATCCGGCCCGAGCGGTTTCGGTCCGGCGTGACAGGTCTGGCAGCCGCGCTCGACGAAAATGCGCTCGCCCCGCGCCGCGTTGCCCGTGCTCCACTTCACGGTTTTCAAAACCTGGTTCCAATTTGCGTCATCATCCTCGCCTTCCGAATCCAGCGCGCGGCGCAAGTCCGGGTGCTGCTGCCGGAACCAGTCGAGGATCGGCAGATACGCTTTTTTGAAGTCCACGGCGTTCGTCTCGCTTTCCGTCGTCGGAAATTTTTGCGCCGCCTGTTTATTGATTAACGCGAGCGTGTTTGTGCGCAGCGCCACTTCAGCGCGCAGCGGTTCCAGCCCGCGGAGGAAGCGCAGCACCGGAACGAGATTGTTCGGCGTGGGATCGCGGGGCAGGCTGTGCAGCGCGGCCAGACTCGCGCGCGCCACGGCAAGCTGGCTCGAACTCAAGCCCGTCAGGAATTTTTCGCGGTCGATTGATTCGGGCTTTTTCGCGAGTTGCAGGAGCAGTTCATCGCGCAGCGCGAAGTTCGACCATTGCTGGCGCAAGAGCGGACGAACTTCCGCCGGCGGCAGCGTGGACAGCAATTCAATCAGCGGGCCGGACCAGACGAAGTTCGGTGTCTTGGTAATCGTCGTGAAAAACAATCGCGCCGCGGGTTGGCGGTATTTTTCGCCGAGCAGCGCGACGAGGCCGACATGGCTCGCCTTGGGAAATTCCGGATGCTTGAGCATCGCCTCGGCGAGCGCCGTGTCGCGTTTGAGCAACTCGGCGACGACTTCACTCAAACGCAAATTCCAGTTTTGATGCGTGCGCTGCTGTTGCCCCGACAATTTGCGATCCAAGCCTAAAATCGCGCCGGCCGTACGCATCGTCGTGTCGGCACTGCGCTCGGCGGGCAGCCGTGAGAGTACGGCCAAATAATGGAAATCTGAAGTCGCCGTCGAACTCGGGGAAATTTTCGCCGCGACCTGTCGCACGAGATTCGAGTCCTTGTCTCCGACCATCGCGAGCAGGCGCGCGGCTTCGCCATCGAGCAGCACGTTGCCGGAGCCGAACACGGGCCGCACGACGTTTTGAATTCGCGCGGCCATTCCTTCGCGGCCGTCGAGCGACAAAGCCATTTCGTATCCGGTGTAAACCTCGACGGAAGGATTTTGCAAATGGTAGTCGCCGCACGCCAGCATGATGAGGCGCACGGCTTGCAGCCGCACGTCCGGCTCGCGCGCGGTTTTCAAAACGGCCAGTGCCGTTTCCAGCGTGCTCGAATGGAGTTCTTCCTCGGGATGCCGCTGCGCGTCCGCCATCGCGGCGGTGAGGCGCGCGAGCGGCAGCGCGCGGGTCAGGTTCGTCGAGTATTTCGTCCAGCCCACTTCGGGCAACAGCGTCGCCAACCGCGCGGCGGCCTGGCGAACCCGTTTGTCCGGATGCGCGAGATTTGCGGCGAGTGGTTGTGTCAGCAACGCCGGTTTGAATTGCGCGGCAAGATCCGCCATCGCCTCGAGCGCGCAGCGGCGAACCACGGGCTGCGCGTCGCTGGCGAGCGCCAGCAGGATGGCGGCGCAATTGTCGCACGGCACGCGGCCGATGGCCCACGCGACACGCGCGCGCACGAAAGCAGAATTGTCCCGCGCGGCGATGGTCGCCGGCTGGCTCGGCACCCCGCCGAATCGTTCAGTAAGAATCTCAATGGCGCGCACGCGCAATTCCGCCGGCACGCGCGCATCCACCACCGCTTCGCTGAACTTCGCCGCGCCGAGTTGTTCCGCAATTGGCATCCAGATCGCGCGCGACCAAGCGTCGAGCGGCTGCGGCGCGTCCAGCACGGCGTCGAGTTGAGCCGAGGACGTTTTAGGGACGCCGCTGGTGGTCGCCGTGTCGGCCTGAACCGGTCCCGTGTATTCGATCCGATAGACCGCGCCGCGCGTCTTGCGTCCGCCGATGGAAATAAACAACGAACCATCGGGCGCGACGGCGGCGTCCGTTGGCGCGAACCCGTGGTTGCCGATGGGTTCAAGAAAAAGTTCCCCTTGCGTGCGATAGCTGGCGCCATCCGGCGCAAGCGGGAAGAAGAGAATTTTCCCAAACGTCCAGTCGAGCGCGAAAATCCCGCCGCGGTAATGATCCGGAAATTGTTTGTGGCGGTAGCAAACGACGCCGGTAGGCGAGCCGCGCCCAACCGGGAATAGAACGTTCACGGTGTCCGGATAATAATCGGGGCGGTTCCAGCTCCGCTTCCAACTCGGCAAACGCCAGCCGTGATGTCCGCCGTAGCCGACGTGATAGAGCCGCGTGGAAGTGTACCACGGCAGGAAAAAATCACTCTCGACGTCGCTGTCGTACGTGAAAATGTCGCCGAGCGCGTTGAAGTCGAAATCATACGGATTGCGAAAACCGTGGGCGACGATCTCGGACTGCGAGGCGTTGGCATTGAAGCGAAGGAGCGCGCCGGCTTCAGGATTTTTGACCGGTGAGCTGGGCAGCGTCGCGTGTTTGGCAGGGTCAAAGCCCGTGTCGTTGCCGCCGATGAGATACCACGAGCCGTCCGGACCTTTGCGCATCGCGTGGCCGCCGTGCTCGGCGAAATTCAACGACGCCAATTTCTGCGGCGGGCCGTCTGCCATGCCATCGCCATTGTTATCGTGATAGACGGAAAAAAATCCATCGCCGACAAAATAGAGATCATTTCCCTCGAAGCACATGCCCATGCCGCCGGTGCGCGTCGTGGCGAACACGTTGACCTGATCGGCGCGACCGTCGCCGTTTGTGTCGTGGAGGATTTTGATGTAACCCGCGCTGGTGACCACAACGCGCCCACGCGCATCAAGTGTCATCGCGTAAATGTCATCCGCGAGATCGGAGTCAGCGTAAAGCGTGACGCGAAATCCGGGCGCGACGCGAACACCGAGCGCTTCGACGGGCACGAGCGGGGCCGTCGCGGCCGAGGCGCAATGAACGAGCGTACCCGCCAACAAAACGGCGACGAGGCGGCGATTCAATTTTGAGGAGAAAAAATTCATAATGTGAACGCGGGCAAACGTAGCAGTTTCATACAAGCTTTGACAACGAAACCGTCGCGGAGTTTTGCGTGACGTTTCAGGTTCGCTCCGAATCGCCGGCCGCCTGTTGCCTGCCAGGTGAACGAGTTTTCAGAAAGATTTCAGGGCGTGGAACGGGGAAGCTGGCTCGCTTTTTCGAGCAGTTCGCGGACTTCCTCATCGGTCGTCTGCGAAAAATTGTCATACCATTGGCCGACGCCCGCAAAGTCCACCGGCGTCATCACCGCGACGAACTCATCCACATCCGCACGCATCTCCTGTGCCGTGGACAGCGCCGCGGTCGGAGTCGCCACGACAATGCGACCGGCCTCGAGTTGTCGCAGCGCCTGCACCGCCGCGCGCATCGTGGCCCCGGTGGCGATGCCGTCGTCCACCAGAATGACCGTACAGCCCTGCGCGGCCGGCATCGGTCGGTCGCCGCGGTAAGCACGTTCGCGACGCTCCAGTTCGCGCATTTCGCGCGCGGCGACCGCGTCAATCACCGCGTCGGAAATTTGCGACCCTTCGACCACACTGCGGTTGAGCACGCGCACGCCGCCGCTGGCAATCGCGCCCATCGCCAGTTCTTCGTGGCCCGGCACGCCAAGCTTGCGCACGACGAACACATCCAGCGGCACGTTGATGGCTTGCGCGACTTCGTAACCCACGGGCACGCCGCCACGTGGCAACGCGAGCACCAGCACGTCAGTGCGATTGGCGTAGCGCGCCAGTTTCTTCGCCAGCATCTGGCCGGCTTCGGTTCGATCGCGAAATCGCATTGTCATGACGATCCTTTTCGTTGCCGACGCGGTGGCTTCAACGTGGCTTCAAATGCCGCCGGAACCACGCCGCCGCGAGCGCGGCCACTTCTTCCAACGCGCCCGGCTCCTCGAACAAGTGCGTCGCGCGCGGCACCACGGCGAGTTCTTTCTTGCAACGCAGTTGCGCGAAGGCGGCTTCGTTCAACTGCCGCACCACGTCGTCGCGTTCGCCAACGATGAGCAACGTGGGCGATTTCACCCGCGACAATGCCGCGCCCGCGAGATCCGGCCGGCCGCCGCGAGAAACCACCGCGTCAATCGCTGAACCGAGTTCCGCCGCGGCGACCAGTGCTGCTGCTCCGCCCGTGCTCGCTCCGAAATATCCGAGGCCGAAGTGTTGCATCGCACCTTGACGGGCGACCCAGTGCGTGACCGCGACGAGCCGCTCGACGAGCAGTCCGATGTTGAACCGCAGGTGGCCATCTCGCGCATCGGCTGCTTCTTCCGCGCGCGTAAGCAGGTCGAACAACAGTGTCGCCGTGCCCGCGTCGCGCAGCACCCGCGCTACGAACTGATTACGCGGACTTTGACGGCTGCTCCCGCTTCCATGTGCAAACAGCACAACGCCAGTTGCGCCCGCTGGCGCTTCCAGGTCGCCCTGCAAAGCGAATCGGCCAATCGGAATGGAAACCGAGGCCGACAAAGCTTCATCGCGAACCGCCCGGCGGTTTTGGAGAAAGCCGGCTCTCTGAGGTGTCTTGGCTGGCTGGTTTGCCATGCTTTGTTCATAACCCGAGAACAAACGATGAGGCTAGGCCGAACTTGGCCATTCATGCACACGCGTTGGTGACGCGTCGTTCAACCAATGTGCCGGTCGCAGCGAATCGTTTCGGCGGCTTTGCGTTTCCGTTTTTCATTTCCAACTTTCCGCTGCACGCGTAACGTGCCGCAATATCCTATGTTGAACTTTGAAGAATTCGCCCTCCGGCTTCGCGACAACGACGACGTCGCTGTCCTCCGCAAACCCATCAAGGGCGGTCAGGAATTGGGCAACGACGCCCTCCGCGTGACTGCGGCTCGCGACATTCCCGCCGGACATAAAATTGCGCTGAACGAAATCGCTGACGGGGCGCCGGTGAAAAAGTACGGCCAAATCATCGGCTTCGCGAAGGGTCGTATCGCGCCCGGCGATCACGTTCACACACACAACGTCGCGATGAAAGATTTCGCGCGCGACTACAACTACCTCGGCCATGCGCCGACGGTTAATTTTTATCCGCCCGAGCAGATGCGCACGTTCGAGGGCTACGCGCGCCCCGGCGGACGCGTCGGCACACGCAACTATATCGCCGTCGTCTCGAACGTGAATTGCTCGGCGTCAGTCTCGCAATACGTGCGCGAGCGCTTTCGCACGCCCGAGTTCAAGCGCGATTGGCCGAACGTCGATGGCGTCATCGCCTTCACGCACAAGGCCGGTTGCGTCGTCCAGCCCGGCGAGCCGTCGCACACGCTTCATCGCGTGCTGGCGGGCATCGCGCGGCACCCGAACATTTTCGGCTACGTCATGATCGGCCTCGGCTGCGAAGGAAATCAGATTTCATTCATTCGCCGCGAGCAGCAGCTTGATGCATTGAAACCCGGTGAAACACCGCCGACGTTTTTGACAATTCAAGGCGTTGGCGGAATGCGCAAAACCGTCGAGGCTGCCGTCACCGCCGTCACGAAGCTGTTGCCGCACGCCAGCGCCGTGCGGCGCACAACGCAGCCGATCAGCAAACTTATCCTTGCCGAGAATTGCGGCGGCTCGGATGGCAACAGCGGCATCACGGCGAATCCCGCGCTTGGCGTCGCCTCGGACGAGCTCGTGCGCTACGGGGGCACGTCCGTGCTGGCCGAGACGCCCGAGATTTACGGTGCCGAACATTTGCTGCTCCAGCGCGCGGTGAATCGTGAAATCGGCGACAAATTGATCGCGCTGATTCGTTGGTGGGAGGAACACGCGCGCCTGCACAACGCGACCATCGACAACAATCCGTCGTTCGGAAACAAGGAGGGCGGCTTGACGACGATTTACGAAAAAAGCCTCGGCGCGCTTGCGAAAGGCGGCCAGTCGCCGCTCGCCGCTGTTTACAAATACGCCGAGCAAGTCACCGCCACCGGCCTGTGTTTCATGGACACGCCCGGATTCGATCCCGTGAGCATGACCGGACTCATCGCCGGCGGCTGCAACATCGGCGTCTTCACGACGGGGCGCGGGAGCGTCTATGGCTGCAAGCCGACGCCGTGCATCAAGGTCGCGACCAACACCACGCTCTTCAATTGGATGAACGAAGACATGGACATCAACGCCGG
>JACPZS010000232.1 GCA_016195385.1 Verrucomicrobiota bacterium | reverse complement strand
ACTCGCATCGCCGCTGCGAAGCACATTCAGTGTGACCTGCTGGTTCGTCTCGCTGACCCAAATTTGGTTCGATTCAAACCCCACCGACACGGCTGCGTGGGCGTTGGCAACCGCCGCGTCAGCGAGACTGAGGAACAGCCAGGTCATCCAAACGACGGCAGGCGATGAAATCCTCGTGGGCTTTTTCATGAACGGGCGAAACGTAGCACTTGGAGCGCGGCCGCGAAAGGCACAAAGTTTTGATTGGTCGGCTCAAAGAACCCGCGATCAAGCAACTGAATTGCTTGCTGGCTTGATCAACGACTGCTACAACTTTGCTCATGCCCACACTAAAATTATTCGCTTGTTTCACAGCCACGTTGATCGCACTTGCGGCATCGACGGTTCAAGCCGCCCAGCCGCTTTCCTCGGAACAGCAGGCGTGGATCGCGAAAGGCAAACGCTTCGAGCGGCACGGTTGGATTTATCTGCACATCGAGGGCAGCCCCCGCGCGCGCGGCTTCCAACAGGGCTATCTGCTGGCGAAAGAAATCGCCGACGGATTGCGCAACACGCGCGTGGGCTGGGAACATCAAAGCGGAATGACATGGCCGTGGTTGGTCGAACGCACAACGAAAATGTTCGTGCCGAAAATCGACGTGGAGAATCTCGCCGAACTCGAGGGCATTGCGGAAGGAGCACGCGCCGGTGGCGTGAAGGTTTCGCGCGACGAAATCATCGCCTACAACGGCATCATTGAATTGAGCGGCTACTGGTGGCCGACGGAGTTGAAGAAGATCAAGGACGGTCCCACTCCGCCGGTCAAGGAGTCGTGCAGTTCGTTCATCGCGACGGGAAGTTGGACGAAAGATGGCAACGTCGTGCTCGGCCACAACACGATGTCCGGTTACGCGGATGTTTTTCCGAACGTCATTGCCGACATTGTGCCGGAGCACGGCCACCGCATTTTCTGGCAGACGTGCGCCGGATGGATTCACAGCGGGATGGATTTCTTCATCACCGACGCGGGACTCGTCGGCTCGGAGACGACGATTGGCGGCTTCGATGGTTTCGATACGAACGGTATTCCGGAGTTTGTCCGCATGAGACGCGCGACGCAAGACGCGGGGTCGATCGACGAGTGGTGCGAGATCATGAAACGTGGCAATAACGGCGGCTACGCGAATGCGTGGCTCATCGGTGACGTGAACACGAAAGAGATCGCGCGTCTTGAACTGGGTCTGAAATACGTCGGCTTCGAGCGAACGCGCGACGGTTATTTCGTCGGCTCGAATGTCGCCGAGGATCCGAAGATTCTTCGCTTCGAGACGAGCGTGAACGAGACCGATATCCGGGTGTCGTCCATCGCGCGGCGCGTGCGCTGGAAACAACTCATGGCCAAGTACCGCGGTCAGATCGACGTGCCGCTGGCCAAAAAATTTGAAGCCGACCACTACGACTCGTCTCTGGAAAAAGAACACGCGGGAGGCCGGACGTTGTGCGGCCACTTCGAACTTGATCGTGAACCGGCCGGACCGTGGCCGGGCGTGCCGTTCGGCTGCGCGGGCACCGTTGATGCCAAAGTCCTGGACGCGGCGATGGCGAAGAAGATGAGTTTCGCCGCGCGCTGGGGCTCGGCGTGCGGCAAGAGTTTCGACGCGCGAAAATATCTCGCAGCGCACCCACAGTTCGACTGGATGAAAGACATTCTGCACAGCCGCCCTTCCGAACCGTGGGCCGATTTTCGGGCAGGCGAGTGATCAAACGATCTAAAACAAGGTGTAGATGACGACAAAGTTCTGGAAAGCAAGCCAGCTAGCGCACGCGACGGAGGTAATAATGTGATCAACCTGGACGAGGCACTGACAAAGGTCGGAAATCTTTTGTAGCATCCTGCTCAAGCGTGGAATCAACCAACGAGTCCGAAACAACCAGAAGTCCAATCCGATGGAATTGGCTCTGTCGAAGTATACGCATTATCGGTTTACTAGCCCTGATCGATGGAGCATTTCGGTTAACCAACGTTCTGTCGGCACACACCGCCGGTTGTAATCACTTTGAACTCCGCGATGCGTTGGAACTCGCAGCAGCGGCTGCGAATCTGGCTGCTGGTTATGGCACCATGTTGCTCAAGAACTGGGGCCGCGTTCTTCTGATCATTTGTTATTCTTTTCGAGTGATAACAATGAGCGGTGCATATTATCTTGTCACAAGCAACGCTAGACAAGACGTCGATGTGTCCGGGTGGATATTGTCGTCCGTCGCGTTAAGCCTCCCGCTCGGACTGCTTCTCATGTTGTGGCTCGGCTGGCGCAAATTGGTTTCGCAAGCACCGCTGGCCAAAGTAAAGGTTTGGAGAAATGTTGCGGCTGTTTCTGTCGTGATCGGGGCAGGAATGTCGCTCATCACGAGGTTCGATTTTGGGGAAGAAATAAATGAACGCTCGGATTTGGACGCTAGTTGCTTGCGCCATTCAGATTACCGGGTGTTTTTTCCATCCATTGGTTTCAGAAGCCGTGTCAAACAGCGTGGTTGGCGGGTATCAATCCGGCAGAAAGACGGCGACATCGAGCTTTATCCGTTGCCGCCCGGAGGAGCTTGCATCGCTCGCTTTAATCCACGGACTGGCGTGCTGTCGGCGCATGGCTTTGCGTTTTCGGGAGAACCTTACCAAGCAGCACCCATCTTGACCGGGAGAAAAACGCTTCGCGGAATCTATTTTCATCGAGAAAACGGGCCAATCTCTGGAGCGATCACTTTTGGTGAAGACGCATTGGGAGGCCTGTATCTTTTCCTAGAAAACTTCAGTGTGTATGGAAAGTCCTACGACGGCGTTTGGTACGCACCAGCAAACGAGTCACGTCAATTCTGAGCGCAAATATAATTCGCCTGCCACAGGCTCTAGCGTTGCCTCGCCGGTTTACACTCTTCAGAAATAAGAAAAGAGCAGAGCGAGTGGGCGTTAAGTTCACGCTCGAAAACTCCGATATTCCAAGGCAGCGCGTGACAAGATCGTGGATGGCCTGAGAACTCCGGATCTTTTGAGCGCTTAACAACGATGCACACCGCCGGTCAGCTCGCAGCCACCGCCGAGGATCTTCTGACGGCCCCGCCGCCACGAAAGAGCCGGCGATTTGGTTTGTCAAATTTGCGGACGCTGATGGATGGCAGCGCCTTCACGAAGAACGCGCCGCCCGCGACGAGCGATGCCACACTCCCGGCCACGAGTGTTGAACGCACGCTGGCCGAGCACGCTCTGCGCGAGAGCGAAGAGAAATTTCGCGCGTTCGTCGAAACCACGCGGGAATGGATTTGGGCCATCGATTGCGAGGGCCGCCACACTTACTCGAATCCGGCGGTCAAAGAAATTCTCGGCTACGCGCCGGAAGAACTGGTCGGACAGAATTGTCTGTCGTTTCTTCATGAAGAAGATCGTGAACAAATGGGGTACATGCTGCCGATTTTCATTGCCGATCAGTGGGGTTGGCGCGACCTCGTGCTGCGCTGGCGGCACAAAGACGGCTCGATTCGTTTCCTCGAACGCAACGCGACGCCGATCCTGGATCGCACTGGACGGGTGGTGGGTTTTCGCGGCACGGATCGCGACATCACCGAACGCATCCTCGTCGAGCAGGCGTTGGCCGAGGAACGCGCCTCGCTCGCCCGTCGGGTCGAGGAGCGCACGTCCGAACTCCGCGCCGCCAACGAGCAACTCGGCCGAGCCGCGCGACACAAGGACGAATTTCTGGCCAGCATGAGTCATGAATTACGCACGCCGCTCAACGCCGTGCTCGGACTCTCGGAGTCCCTGCAAGAACAGATTTACGGACCGCTGAACGAGAAGCAGCTTCGCTCGTTGCGAAGCATTGAAGAAAGCGGCCGCCACCTGCTCTCGCTCATCAATGACATTCTCGATTTGTCAAAGATTGAGGCAGGCAAATTTCACATCGAAGTCGCGCCGGTCGGAATCCAGTCCGTCTGCGATGCCAGCTTGCGGCTGGTGAAACAAGCGGCGTTGAAGAAGAAAATCCACCTCTCGGCGACCATCACCGAAGGGCTGGCTTTTGTGTCGGCGGACGAGCGTCGCTTGAAGCAAATTCTCGTCAACCTCTTGAGCAACGCGGTGAAATTCACGCCCGAAGCCGGTGCGGTGGGATTGGAAGTCGTTCACGAACTCGGCGCGGGCACGATTGATTTTTCCGTCTGGGACACGGGCATCGGCATCGCGGCCGAGAACCTGCCGCGGTTGTTTCAACCGTTTGTGCAACTCGATAGCAAACTTTCCCGGCAATACAATGGAACCGGCCTGGGTCTGGCGCTCGTTCGCGCGATGACAGAAATGCACGGTGGCACGGTTTCTGTGACCAGCGAGCCAGGCCACGGCAGTCGGTTCACCATATCGCTCCCCTGCCCGACCGTCAGCGCGAACGCGCCGAACGAAGTCGAGATCGTGGCCGCCGAGATGGACGCCGTCGCTGCTGGAATTGGACGCCAGTGCTTTGCTTCAAATGGCAATCACGGTTCTTCCAGCGCGCCGCGAATTTTGCTGGCCGAGGATAACGAGATGAATATCCAGACCATCGCGGATTATCTCGAAGCCAAGGGTTACCATTTAACGACCGCCCGCTCTGGCTACGAAGTGATTGAACAAGCGGAGCAGACGGCACCCGAGTTGATTCTGATGGACATCCAAATGCCGGAACTGGACGGACTCGAAGCCATCGCGCGCATTCGCCACAGCGCGAACGAAGCGCTCGCCCGCACACCGATCATCGCCCTCACGGCACTGGCCATGCCGGGTGACCGCGAAGAGTGCCTGGCTGCGGGAGCGGACGATTATTTTAGCAAGCCGATTGATTTCAAAGCCATCGTGGCCGCCATCGAAAGACTTCGGACAAAGCCGCCGACAGCCGATATGACCCAGTGATATGGATTCACCCAGCACCATCCTGATCGTCGATGATGAACCCAGTGGCCGCGAGCTGCTGGAAGATTTGCTCGCGCCGCAAGGTTACCGACTTGCTTTCGCCAGCAATGGCGCCGAGGGATTGCAGAAAGCGGTTGAACTGACGCCCGATGTCATCCTGCTGGACGTGATGATGCCGTGGATGGATGGCTACGAAGTTTGCCGCAAATTACGCGCGAACCCCGTGCTCGCCGAAGTGCCGATCATTCTGCTGACGGCTTTGGACGATAGGGATTCGCGGATTTACGGGCTCGAAGCGGGAGCCGATGAATTTTTAACCAAGCCGATTGATCGCGGCGAATTGCGCACACGTGTCCGCACCATCACGCGATTGAACCGTTATCGTCGGCTGCATTTGGAACGCTCCAAATTTGATCAAATCGTCGAGTCGGCCCCGGATGGGATATTGATCGTGGACACGGACACCACGATCGGGCTGACCAATCCCGCCACCTACCAGATGCTGCGCGTGGCGGAGCCCAGTCTGGTGGGCCAGAAGCTGGTGGAGTTCGTCGCCGCGAGCCATCGCCAGCAGTTTGATGAAATGTTGCGCACGGTGCTGGCTGATGCCACGCGCGTGCTGGCGCTGGAACTTGAACTCATCCGCCACAGCGGAGAGAAATTTTCGGCGGAGATCTCGGCTCGCTATTTTTCCTGGGACGATCGGCCCGCGGTGCAAATCCATGTCCGCGATGTCACCACGCGCAAAGAATTGGAGGCGCAGTTCCTGCGGGCGCAGCGGCTCCAAAGCATCGGCACGCTGGTGGGGGGCATTGCGCACGATTTGAACAACGTGCTCACGCCGGTGCTCGTGGCTTCACAATTGTTGCGCGAAGGTCAGACCGGGGCGGAACGAAACCGCTTGCTGGCCACGATTGAACGCAGCGCGCACCGCGGAGCAGAAATCATCCGACAAATCCTTGGTTTCGCGCGCGGTGTTGAAGGTGCGGGACACAAGGTGCTGCAAGTGCGCCACCTCGTGTCCGAGATGGAAAAACTCGTGCAAGACACATTCCCGCGTTCGATCCAGATCAAGGCCCGCTCCAAACTCGGTCTGTGGCCGGTGCGCGGCGACGCGACCCAACTCCACCAGGTGCTGATGAACCTGTGCTTGAACGCGCGGGACGCGATGCCCGAGGGTGGTTTGTTGAAAATTGAAGCCGAGAATTTCACGGTGACCGAGGATTTGGCGCGCGCGCATCCGGACGCGAAAATGGGGCATTATGTGAAATTGAGTGTCACCGACACCGGGGCCGGCGTGCCCAAGGAAGTTTTGCCGAAACTCTTCGATCCATTTTTTTCGACCAAGGAGGCCGGCAAAGGGACAGGCTTGGGCTTGACGACGGCCACGGGCATTGTCAAAAGCCACAATGGCTTCGTGACCGTGGAAAGCGAAGCTGGCCGTGGCGCACGATTTTCAGTTTACCTCCCCGCGGATGAACAAGGCGAAGCCAGCGTCAACGAGTTGGCGGATCATCCCCTGCCCCAAGGCCAGGGCGAGTTGATCCTCGTGGTCGATGACGAGCCTTCGATCGTAGAAATCATTCAAGCGACGTTGGAGCGTTTCGGCTACCGCGTGCTCACCGCAGCCGACGGCGCGGAAGCCGTTGCCCTGTATGCAAAGCACCAGCCCGAGATCAGTCTGGTGCTCACGGACGCGATGATGCCATTCCTGGACGGCCCGGCGCTCGTGCGTGCGCTGCAAAAGTTGAACCCCAACGTGCGTGTCATGGGCATGAGCGGGCTGATGGAAGTGGAGAAAATGGAAGAACTGTTCGATGCGACGACGCTGTCGTTTTTGGTAAAGCCGTTTAATTCCGCCGGCCTTTTGAAGAGCCTCCATCAAGCGCTTTCTGGAATGCAGCCCGAAATTGCGTGATTTGCTCACACGCACCTGCTGACAAGGATCACCTGCTCGGGTAATTAAACCGTGCTCCGTTCGTCTAGCCGCTTTTTCCAGACGTAGCGAAACATCAGCGTCCGCAGCGCAGCCGTAAGTGGAATCGCCAACACGCCGCCGACAATTCCCCCCAGCAGGCTCGTGCCGATCATGATCGCAATGATGATGGCCATCGGGTGCATGCCCACGCGATCACCGATGATTTTTGGGGAAATCACCCAGCCTTCGGCCAGATGCACGAGCGCCGAAACCGCAATCACCAGCAGCGGATGCTGCCAGTCGCCGAATTGAACCGCCGCGAGGAGCAACGCGGGAATCAGACTGCACACAACTCCCATGTACGGGATCACGCCAAAGAGACCGGCCATGAAGCCGAGCACGAACGAGTAATTCAAACCGAGCAGCCAAAAACCCAGCGTCGTGAGCGCGGCGACGCATAACGCCACAAGGATTTGGCCCCGGAAAAACACGATCAAACTGTCGTTTACCGCGCGCACGACGAAGATGAATTCTTCCTTCAGGCGGGATTCGCGCATCGGCAAGTAGTCCGTCCAACTGCTTTCGATCTCCTGCTTCTCCTTCAGAAAATAAAAAGCATAGATAGGCACAAGGAAAAACCCGAGGAACAACCCGAACCAGGAGAAAAAATGGCCTGTTTTTTCCAGCAACCACCCGCCAACAATGGGCAACGCGTCGGTCAGCCAGATCTGGAAATTGGCGGCGTGCGCGTCCCAAAATTCCTTGGCCTTCATGCCGCGCGGCGTTTCCGCCAGCCATTTGCCGATGTTTTGGTTCATCATCGACGCGTAGTCGGGCACCTTTTCGATCAACTCCCCGACCTCGAATACCAGCCGCGGCACCAGCGAAATGGCGAGCAGCAGTGCGAACACGCTCCCCAGCGTGAAGCCCAGGAATATGGCACGCGAGCGGGTAACTCGCCGGCGTTCAAGGAAATCCACAATCGGTTCGAGCAGGTAAGCAATGACGGCGGCGACCGCCAGCGGCAGCAGCACAGCGGAAAGGCGATTCGCCACCCAGGCCAAGGCCCAGATCCCCAGTCCAGCGAGCGCGGCCAAAATGCCCACAGCGATGGCCGTGATGGCCGCCCATAACAGGCGTGCTTGCTTTTCCGTTGGCGATGAAAACGACATGCGGCACTTCTCGAATTACTACAACTTTCCTAGCCACCAATGCAGCTCATCGTGCGCTCGGGCTGGACGAAGTCCGGCTCGCCGATGTGATGCCGCTCCTCCTTCTGCCAGACAATGCAACGGAGCTTATCGGCGATCTGCTCATCGTTTGCGCCGCCGCGCAGCAAAGGTTTCAAATCATGCTCGGTGAGGCTGAAGAGGCACGTGCGAATTTTTCCGTCCGCCGTGAGCCGGAGGCGATTGCAGTGTCCGCAGAACGGCTCGGTCACCGGCGCGATGATGCCGATTTCGCCACGCCCGTCAGAGAACGACCAGCGACGCGCGGTCTCGGCGACATTTTGGGAGAGCACCGGTTTGAGTTCGTAGCGCGCCTGCAAGCGTTGCAAAATTTCGCGGCCCGGAACGACGAGTTCTTTGAGCCACACGCGCCCCGAGTCGAGCGGCATGAACTCAATGAAACGAAAACTCAAATCTTCGCGGCGCGCAAATCCGGCCAGCGCCTCCAGTTCGTGATCGTTGATGCCGCGAATGACGACTGCATTGACCTTTACGGGGGCGAGGCCAAGCCGTTTCGCGAGCGCAATGCCAGCGAGAACTTCGCGCAAGCCGTCGCGGCCGGTCATTTTTTTGAAGTTCGCCGGTTCGAGCGAATCCAGACTGAAGCTGATGCGGCGCAGACCGGCCGCGCGCAGCGCCTCCGCCTTTTGCGGAAAGAGAAACCCATTCGTGGTCATTGCCAAATCGCGGACGCCCTCGATGCGGGCGAGTTTGGCAATCAAGGTTTCCAAGCCGTGCCGCAACAGCGGCTCGCCGCCGGTGACGCGCACTTTTTCGATTCCCAGACTCACCAGGATGCGCATGACGCGCTCAATCTCTTCAAACGTGAGCAACTGCGAGCGCGGCTTCCATTCGCGCGCGATGAGTGTCGCTGGCGCGGGATTTTTCGCGTGGTCGAACTTAGTCCGGTAAAAATTCGCCGCCTCCTCAGTTTCCGGCAGGCAATACATGCAACGGAAGTTGCAGCGGTCGGTGACGCTGATGCGCACGTCGCGCATCACGCGGCCAAAGGAGTCGGCCAGAGGGCCTGCGGCGGTCATTTCGCGTCGGGCTTGGCCGGGGCCGGTGTCGGCTCCGGCGAATTGATCTTCACGCCGCCGTCGCGTTTAATCTCAACGTCGAGGTTGAAATTCGTTTTTGGGGCTGGCGCCGTCGGCCGCGCCACGAGCAACTCCGCTCCCTTCTTTTCGCTCCCGACACCGTACAAACCGCGCCGAATCCAATCCAATCGGCGAGCGATGGAAAGTTCGTCCTTGAGCTTGCGAACTTGTTCACGCAGCGCGACCAAATCATTGAATTGGCGTTCCAGTTCGGCTTTTTCCGCCTGTAGCCGTTTCAATTCGTTCAAAAGAAATGCGCGGTTGCCCTCGGAAGCGGCCAGTTTTTTCTCTGTCGCCGCGATCTGTGTCTCCAGCCCGGTAATGGAAACGTTCAACTCGTTCATCTTTTTGAGCATATCGTCGTTTTTGCCCTCGAGGTCGGTAATCTTGGCGTCGCGCTGCGCCAACGCCTCCTGCGCCGCCTTGCTGTCGGCTTCCGCCTTGGCTTCCGTCTTGGCCAGCGTGGTGACGACCTCGCCCAGCTTGTTGGAAAATGTTTTCAATTCGGCAACGCGCTCGACGAGGTTGGTTTCGAGCGATTGGTTGACGGTGACTTGCTCGTCCAGTTTTTTCTGCGTTTGCGTTAGAGAATTGGACAACTGGAGTGCTTTGGCCGTCTCCAGTTCATGCTCTTCGAGGGCTAGTCGGTGCCGGCGCAGCCAGCCAATTCCCAAGCCCAGGCTCGTGATCAACAACAACGCGATGACAATATTTTTCGCTCGCATGACCGTAACTTGCGCGTCGGGCATGGCTTTGGCAAGTGCGCTTGTAGCGCGAGCGAGCCGAAGCGCCTCAGTCTTTGCTGGAACTGGTGCCGTGATCCTGGAGCCAGGTGAGATCGCGATTGTTGCTCATGTTGGTGAATTCGCGCTTCTTGCCTTTTTGGAAGGGCGGCACCGTGCGCGGGTCGAGCCACTTATGCACTTCGGCATGGCCGTCGGCGAAGCTCAGGCCGCCGGCGCCGTTGTGAAAACCACCGGGGAAATTCACGAGTTGCGCGCCAGCGCCTTTGATCATGTTCACGGCGTAATAACCATCATCAATGCTGTCCTCGCGCTCATCGAGATACACCAGCAACTGCGACGGTCCGGGTTTGACGATTTGTCCCAGCTTTTTGAAAGTGATGAAGCCATCGTTCCAAGCGGGGGCATTCGGCCCAATCCAGCCGTTCATCGAAATGCTGCGCACGCGGGGACGAAGCACGCCACCGTTCTTAACCATGATACGATCCGCGGGACATTTGTAGGCGGCGGCGGTTTTCGTATAGCTGCCGAGTTGCGCGTATTTTTATCGAGCAGCATCAAGATGTTGGTGTTCTCCGAATTGTTGTCGGCGAAGTCCAACCAACCGGAAACCCAATTCCGTTCATTGCGTTCGTCCCATTTATTGCCGGGCAGCCAGTCGTCGTTGTCGTGCGCGTACATGATCCACGACAACTGCATCGTTTTGAGATTGTTCAGGCAGTAAATGCCGTGGGCCTTGGTTTTGGCCTTGGACAACGCCGGCAGCAACATGCTGGCAAGGATCGCGATGATGGCGATGACGACGAGCAATTCGATAAGAGTGAAGCCAAAATGCCTGACATTGACCACTCCCGCTGGGAGTCGATTTGAGTAAAGCGTGTTTTTCATAAGACCGAATCGAAGCACACCATGAGCGAAACCATTTCGCTGATTGTGCGCAGTTTGATTCCCGATCGGAATGCGTGTCAATCGTTTCATCACTTCAAAATCATCGCTCAACTCGCCATCCTGAGTGGCATCTAATTGAGTCAACTCGCTGTAAGTTTTGGCTTGCGCAAAGTTAGAACCTGAAGGCAAATACTCCTAGAAACCCAAAACCAGAGATTATGCCAACTACAACCACCTTGCTAATCAATGTTGCCAGCGCTCCTGGCGAGATGAACGCACTCCTTTGTCCACCTTATTGCACGCCCGCTCCGAAGAAATGGCGTCTCACCACGGCGTCTGCCGCCGGTCTGACTCAGACAGAATTCGACCCGAACGAGTTGCAGCAGGACGCTGTGAGACAATTGGTACAGAAATGGGTCACGCAAATGGTAAAGAGCGCATTAGATAAGCATCTTTTGGCCGCATTACAGGCCGCCGGAGAGAATTACGACACGTGGGTCATCCCCGTAGATTCTCCGACTGCCGACCTAATCGACGACGCCCTCACGAGACGAGTGACTAGCGAAGGCATGCAGTCATCATGATGGTGCTGAGAACGAGCCAATCCAACAACTGCAGAAGCAACCGCAATTGGAAAATTCGACACCCGGCCAGGCAGCCCTGCGAACAATGACCCGCAGCGCCCGGCAATCGACCGAGCGAGTTTGATTAAAGGCCGAAGGCGACGTCAGTGCGGTGCAGCGGCCAACGCGCGTCCTCCAAGGCGGTCCAGAGGTGGGAGCCATGAGAAAATTTCTCTTCAAAAGTCATTTCTCCCTCGGCGACACAGTTCTGCTCACCGCAGCGGTGCGCGATTTGCACAAAACCTTCCCTCGCGCGTTCGCCATGGACGTGCGCACGGGATTTGCTGAACTCTGGGCCAACAATCCTTATCTGACTCCGCTGGATGATTACGATCCTGCGGTAAGTGTCGTGCAGTGCGAGATGCCACTCGTGGATCGCAGCCATGAGTCGGCCTGCCACTGCCTGCATGGGTTCGTCGATTTTTTCAACCGCTACCTCGGCACATCCATCAAGCCGACCCAGTTCAAAGGCGATCTCCACCTCACGCGTTCGGAAAAGACGAGGCGTTCCCAGGTGCATGAGTTGGTCGGAGCTGACGTTCCATTCTGGATCATCTCCGCCGGTGGCAAGTTGGACTACACCATTAAATTATGGGAAGCGGCGCGCTATCAGGAAGTCGTGGATCATTTTCGAGGTCGAATCCAATTCATCCAGGTCGGCGATGCGGCGCACTTTCACCCCAAATTGAAAGGCGTGATCGATCTGCGCGGCAAGACGACGGTGCGCGAACTGGTGCGGCTGGTTTATCACGCGCAGGGCGCGGTGTGCGGCGTGACCGGCCTCATGCATTTGGCGGCTGCCGTGCCGGTGCGGCCGGGCCGCCATCACACCCGGCCGTGCGTCGTGGTCGCCGGTGGGCGCGAATCCCCCCATTGGGAGGCTTATCCGGGCCACCAGTTTATCCACACCGTCGGGGCACTCTCATGTTGCGCGACCGGCGGTTGCTGGCGGGCGCGCGCATTACCGCTTGGCGACGGCGACGAAATGGACAAAAACCTGTGTGTCGATGTGCGCGGAGTTCTGCCTCGTTGCATGGACATGATCTCCAGCGCCGAAGTCGTGCGCCGGATCGAGACTTTTTTCGATGGCGGCGTTGCAAATTACCTCTCCGCAACTCAGGCGAAGACGGTTGCGCGCGGCGTGACGGCGACTGCGCATCACGATTTTCCTGACGCACCGCTGAATCACGTCACCGCGCTGGAGGCCGCCGAATCTTTCAGGAAACGGATTCCGCCTTATCCGGGCGACTTCCAGGGCCGAGGCATTGTCATTTGTGGCGGCGGCGTCCTGATGTTCACCAATGCCTGGGTCTGCATCAACATGCTGCGCCGCTTGGGCTGCGTGCTGCCCATTCAACTTTGGCATCTCGGCGATGAGGAAATGGACGACACCATGCGGGCATTGGTCACGCCGCTGGGCGTGGAATGCGTCGATGCCTTCGCCGTTCGTCGTGAACACCCCGTGCGTCGTCTCAATGGCTGGGCGCTCAAACCTTATGCCCTCGTGCATTCGCCGTTCGAGGAGGTGATGTTACTGGACGCGGACAATGTGCCCGTGGTCAATCCAGAGTTTTTGTTCGAGACACCACAGTTCCGGCGCTCGGGAGCCATTTTCTGGCCAGACCATGGCCGGCTAGGACCGCAGCACAGCGCTTGGAAGATTTTTAGCGTGCCTTACCGGGATGAACCGGAATTTGAGAGCGGACAAATGGTGGTGAACAAAAGGAAGTGCTGGGAGCCGCTGGCGCTGTGCCTGTGGTATAACGAGAATTGCGATTTCTTCTATCAGCACGTGCATGGGGACAAGGAAACGTTCCACATGGCTTTCCGCAAGTGCAAGAAGTCGTGGTCGATGCCGGGCAAGCCGATCCAGTCGTTACCTGGCACCATGTGCCAGCACGATTTCCAAGGACGACGCCTCTTCCAGCATCGCAACCTGGACAAGTGGAATCTTTTCTTCACCAACCAACGCGTGCGTGGGTTTCAGTTTGAGGGCGAATGCCGGGAGTCCCTCCGGCGCTTGAAGCAATCGTGGGATTGTCGAATTTCTCGTCACCCGTCCGTCATCACCGTCCAGAGCTTGTCCGGGCCAGCCGCATCACGCGCCTGCATGGCGCCGCAGGACGTAAAAATCAGTGCCTTCATGGTTTCGTGCGCGCAGCGTGATGCTTTGCGCCAACGCACACTGGCCAAGCTGGCGGCGACTGACTGGGGCGACGAACCGGTGCGAGTACAGATTGACGAGAGGCGTTTCCGCGGGAGATTGGAAAGCGCGGCCCACACGGCCTGGCTGGCACTTCGGGAGAGTCTCAAGACCGACGCTGATTACTTTCTTTACCTTGAGGATGACCTGGAATTTAACCGCTACTTTCGCCAAAATCTTCATTCCTGGCCGGTGCTGCGACGGCGGCAGGTTTATTTGGCCAGCCTGTATAATCCAGGAATTCGTGAGCTGGCCTGGGATGTGCCGAACAACGCCATCCTCATCGAACCGCAATTCCTTTACGGGGCACAGGCGTTGCTGATGGCGCGCACTGCGGCTCAGTACTTTTTGGATCATTGGTTTGAAGCGCCAACGCCGGTGGACTTGAAATTCGGCCACTTGACCGGGCGTCAGCAGACAGCCATGCACTACCATTGCCCGTCGCTCGTGCAGCACATCGGGAAGAAGAGCGCCTGGGGTGGCCGGTTTCACCAAGCTTCGGATTTCAATCCTCGATGGCTCGCGCCTGCCGTCCCTCCGCTCGAAGATGAACGATGACCATTCAACCCAGTGGGTGCCCATCCCGCCCATCCCGGATCACCAACTGATCCGCAAAATCGGCAAAGGCGGCTTCGGTGAAGTCTGGTTGGCGCGCGTCAACGCCACCGGACGATTTCGCGCCGTCAAAATTGTGCATCGCCGCGGCTTTCAGAATGATCTTCCGTACGAGATGGAGTTTTCCGGATTGAACAAATTTGACGAGGTCTCGCGCGAACATGTGGGCTTCGTCGATATTCTCCATATATGCCGTAATGACCACGCCAAGTATTTTGCCTGCGTCATGGAACTGGCCGACGACTTGGAAACTGGATCTCAAATAGATCCAGCCTACTACGAACCCAAGACACTCGATTCAGAGTTGCGCAAACGCAAACGGCTCACCCCGGCGGAGTGCATTAAATGCGGTCTGGCCCTCGCCGAGGCGCTCGCTGAACTGCATCGCCGTTCCCTGGTACACCGTGACATCAAGCCTTCCAACATCGTATTCGTCCGCGGCGCGCCGAAGCTGGCCGATGTCGGGCTGGTGACAGAAATCCAAGCAACCGCGACCTTGGCTCCCGGAACGGAACACTATATGGATTTTGACACCCACGGCACGGCCAGAGGCGATCTTTATGCGCTGGGCAAAGTCCTGTACGTCATGGCCACCGGATGCGGACCCGATCAGTGGCCGGATATCCCAATGGACGTTCAAACCATGGATGGCTTTGAGGAATTTCAGGAACTTGAAAGAATTTTTTATAAAGCCTGCCACCCGAACTTGAGCCAGCGGTACGCGAGTGCTGAAGAAATCCAAGCCGAGTTGCTGCTGCTCCGCGCCGGACATTCATCAAGGCGACTGGCCAAACTGGAGGCATGGGCAGCGGATCTCAAACGGTATGGTGTGATCGGACTCATACTGGCCCTCTTGGCCGGTTTCACCGCGTATCAAGCCACTCAACATCAGAAACAGCAGGCTGAACTGCGCCAGCGCAAAATTGGTTCTTTCGTAGCGTACGGCACCCGGGCCATGGATGAAAACGATTTGCCCGGCTCGCTCCCCTGGTTTGCCAAAGCGTTGGAGGAAGACCACCCGCGCAACGAGCAAACTCATCGGCTGCGTTTTGGAGCCGTGTTGCAACAATCGCCTCGGATTGTCCAGATGTGGTTCAACGAACGTGAGATTAGCCCGGCGGCTTTTGCGAATCAAGAAAACCAAGTGCTGACTCCGTTGGAGAATGGGCAGTGGGGCATCTGTGACCTGGCTACCGGCAAGCCGCTCGCCCGCTTCGGCACCGGCAGCACAACGGAATCCGCCTCACTCACTTCCGACTCACGCCTGGCAGTCACTTCGGACTATCACACCAACAACCAGACAGTGCGCCTCTGGGACGTGAAAAGTGGACGGGAGCGTTCTTCCCTCGCACATGAAGCAGACGTGTGCGGCGCAGTCATCAGCAGCGATGGGCAATGGGTGGCGGCATGCGCCGAAACCAATGTCGTGCTGTGGAACGTGCCCACTGGTGGACGACGAGTGCTGACCGGCCACACTGCCAAAATCGTTCACGTGGCTTTCAGTCACAGCGGGCGTTATCTCGTGAGCAGTGGTCTGGACACTAACGCCATCCTTTGGGAAGTGACGGACGCACGGTTGATGCGAGCCTTCACAAATCACCAGAGCGGCGTCTTTGGCGCGGCATTCAGCCCGGACGAAACTCAAGTTGCCAGCGCAAGTTTCGACCGATCCACGCGGGTGTGGGAGCGTGACACTGGACGTGAGTTGTTGCCGCCGCTTTGGCACGGTGACGGCATTCAAACGGTCGAGTTCAGTCCCGATGGCCTGCGCCTGGTGACGGCTGGCCTTGATTTTGCGGTGCGCGTCTGGGACGCGCGCACGGGCCAATTGCTCCACTTGTTGCGGCACAATGCAAAGCCCGTCCATGCCGCGTTCAGCCCACAAGGACGCCACATCGTCACCGGGTGTTACGACGGCGTCGTCCGCGTCTGGGATTTGCAACCACGCTTGACAACGCCCGTTCCGCAGTTCGTGTCGTATTCCCGTGGCGGTTCTCGTTTTCTCCGGCGCACCATCCAAGGCATCGGAGTGTACGACACGACGACCAATCTGATTTCGTCCATAACCTCAACCGGCCCACAATCACACGATGCGAGATTCAACGACGACGGAAAGAAGCTGTTCACCCTGAGCAAGCCGATCGTGGCCGACGGCACGACCAATTGTCTGGCAGTGCTCTGGGATTCCGCCACTGCCACCACGAGCGGCTCCGCCGTTGCCTTACCAATGAGTTTTTCGAATGATGTCATACTGAGTCCGAACGGCCGGTATGTTGCGGCGTTCGCCAAAGAAGACACTGGCGGTGTCTGGGAGTTTGAAAGTGGACTGCAGTTGTTGCGTTTCACGAAGGGATGTCGCCAGATTGCCTTCGATCCATCCGACGAACGAGTGGCCGTCGTGATCGGGAACGACCTCCAAATATGGAGTCTCACCACCAAAAGAGCGCTACTTCCCTCTCCCTGCGCACACCCTGCTTCAACTCCGGTAGTTTCGCTGGCTTGGAGCCCCAACGGGATCTTTGTGATCACGGCTTGTTCCAACGATGGTTTCGACTCGGCGGCGGCCTATGTCTGGAACGCAAACACTGGCCAACGCGAAGGCGCCCCGCTGGACCACAGGGATGGAGTCCTCTTTGCGGCCTTCAGCCCGAACTCGGAAAGTGTCATCACCTGCAGCGAGGATTTTACCGCCGTTCTCTGGGATGCCAAGACAGGACGGCCACAGCCAACGCCCCCACTCCGGCACAAAAACCAGGTGGTCCATGCGGCTTTCAGTTCCAATGGGCTGTGGGTCGCAACTGTGTGCAGAGATTGGTCCGTTCGCATATGGGATACGAAAACGGGAGAACCACTCACGCCACCATTCCCGCATCCCGCCGCCGTGCGTTCTGTGCAATGGGTGGATGCAGGGCGCCTGCTCGTGACTCAGGCCGGCAGCAATCAAACATGGCTTTGGAAACTGCCGGAGGAGCATTGGCAAGTGAAGGACATGAAATTAACTGCGCAACTGCTCTCGGGTCAATTGCTGTTAGAGGGGCCAAGCCGATCGACAACCACCGCCATGATGCCACAATCGAAGGATGCCCTGCGGCAGGTGTGGCATGACATACGCACGAATCACTTGAGCGATTTTTCCTTCCGCGCGATGCCGGATCCTTAAACCGCCTCGGAACATCTCCGTTTCAAGCGCTCAATAAGTGCTGCGATCTTGGAGCCATTGCAAATCGACGCGCCGATCCTTCGGAATCGCGCCAATGGCCGCCTTACGGTCAGTAATCGAAGGATCGCGCCATTTCTTGATCTCGCTGTGGCCATCGGCGTAGGCCAGGCCACCAGCGCTGTTGTGGTAGGTGGCAGGAACATCCACCCAGGCCGTGGCCACGGGATCGCAAACAAACCAGCCGTCGTTAATGCTCGCGGGGTTTTCATCCAACGTCACCCAAGTGGCGGAAGGCTTGGCAATCGAGTTTTGCGTGCGAAAATTCTTCACCGGATGTGTCGCATTGGGATTGTCCTGCGCCCAGGCATTGATGGGGTTCATCCACGCGTTCATGGACATGCTCCGCACGACGGGGACGCCGCTGCCGCCATACGCGCCTTTCGTCGTGTGCTTGTCGGCGGGGCATTTGTAAACGTCCAGGTTGTTGATGTACTTAAACAGCAACGAATCTTGGATGAGCACGAAGTTCGTCCAACTCGGACCGGAATCCATCGTGCCCATGCACCATTGGTTCAGCGGATAGTTCTTGGTTGGTGAAGTCACGCTCACGAGCGAGTCGAGGCCCGCGGTGCGGCAGATGGCTTCGTTGAAATCGCCGGAGTAAAGCGCCCATCCCAGCATCAACTGCTTGCTGCTGTTGAGACATTTGATGCCTTGGGCCTTGGTCTTGGCTTTCGCCAGCGCCGGCAATAACATGCTGGCCAGAATCGCGATGATGGCTATGACGACGAGCAGTTCGATCAGGGTGAAGCCGCGCCGGGAAGTCGCGGATGGAGAATAATTCCGAGGACTGGAGAGTTTGGTTGTCATTTTACGAGGTTGGAAATGTCGTGATTGCGTTGATGGTTTGTCTGGTTCGGCAAATTCAATTCCCCGGCCGAATGCGTGTCAAATCATTTCCCATTCCAATCCAGGCGACATCAGTGCAAGTCGCTCTCTCAAGAAATTTTCGTGAACGTCGATGGTGATAATGCATAGCTGCGCAGTGGTGGACCCGGCACCGACTCCGTTCGATTGACCCGACGGCCGCCCCGGAGCGCACTTTGGATGTGGATGAATTGCAGGCGCTGCTCGAAGCTCCCGAAGCTGCCATCCTGTCAATGTCAACGCCGTCAAAGAGCCGCCCGCCCGTTGCAGGATGAGCATGAATAATTACACGCGGCAGGCACACCAGCGCTCGAACTGCTGGGCAGGCAACCGGCGGCAGGTCATTTCATTGGAGCCTCAGCCGACGATTTCTGGCCGGATGCTTTTGCATGCACGGGCGCGAATTTATCGCGCGTGAGGCCGGCGGTGTGGTCCAAATCTCCCCTTATCATCCGCGCCAATTCTTCCGAAAATAGAATTGACCGAGAATGACCCGCTTATGAAGAAACGAATTATATTCGCCGGCGAAGATCCGGCCTTGAAACGGGAGTTGCATGATCACTTTCAAGGCGCGGACGGCGAATGGGAAATGAGCTTCGCCCGCAACGGCGCCGAGGCGCTCGCCACGATCGGCCAGACGCCGTGCGATGCGGTCGTCGCCGATGTTCAACTGCCCGGTGGCGGCGCGCAATTGCTCGACGAGGTGATGAAACGCCAGCCCAAGGCCATCCGCTTCATTCTGGGAGAATTTTCATCGAGCACCGCGACGATGAAATGCATCGGCACTGCGCATCAATTTCTTCTCAAGCCAACGGACGCACAAACCGTGCGGAACGCGTTGGAGCGTGCGTTCGCGCTGGAAACCTGGCTGCCGGGCGAAACCGCGCAGCGGCTGCTGGCCGGCGTGCGCAAATTGCCCAGCCCGCCGAATTTATACTTCCAAGTCGTCAAAGAATTGCAATCGCCGGATGCGTCGCTCGAAAGAACCGGCGATCTAGTCGCGCAGGATCCGATGATGAGCGCCAAGCTGCTACAATTGGTGAACTCCGCAGTCTTCGGGCTGCAACTCCAAGTGGGGCATCCGGCCGAAGCGGTGATGTATCTAGGCGCCGAGACGACAAAGTCACTCATCCTGCTGGCGCATACGTTCTCCTACTTTGACGAAGTGAAAGCCGCCGGTTTTTCCATCGATCAACTCTGGCGGCATTCGCTGCAATCGGCGAAATTCGCGCAATGGATTGCGGAGCTTGAAAGCGACGATCCGAACATTGAAAGCCAGTCGTTCACCGCCGGAGTGGTGCATGACCTGGGCAAGCTGATTCTGGCCGCGAACCTGCCGGAGAAATTCGGTGACGCGCTCGCGCTCGCCCGCCAGCAAGGGCTGCAACTTTGGGAGGCTGAGCGCGATCTGTTTGGCACGACGCACGCGGAGATCGGCGCTTGCCTGCTGGGTATCTGGGGTTTGCCGATGCCGATTGTCGAGGCCGTCGCACTGCACCACCACCCGGCGCAATTTCTCAGTCAGACGTTCTCTCCGCTCGCCGCCGTCCATGCCGCCAATGTGCTCGAACATCAGGCGAACATTGATAACCACGGACTACGCTTCGGCGGGATGGATGAAGCCTATCTCGCTGGGCTGGGTGTCGGTGGGCGCTTGGAAAGCTGGCAAAAGCATTGCACGGAAAAATCCAGCCGGGACAAAGCGTAACGAAGCCGCGCGGCTCGCAAGTCAAACGACCGCCCGACCATCCAAGCGCAAAACAATTTTATCTGTCGTTGACGAGGCAGCGTTTCTACGGATTGGCGTAATCGCTGATGAGCAAATACGCCAGCGCGTCAGTTTTCCACGACGCGTTTGGATCGGCGACCGCGCATGAACGAACTGGCGTGTTCCGCGCGAAGCAACAAGTTCTGCGAATGGCAATGCTCCAACGGCAACGGACAGGTTGGAAAAATACGCGCTACTGCTCAACGCGATAAAGCGCTGTTTTGGTGCGGAGGAACAACGCCTTGCCAGCGGCGGCGGGCGACGCCATGAAGCCGTCGTCAAAACTGTTTTCCGCGATCACTTTGAACTCGCGACTGACAGCCACCACAGTAGCTTTGCCTTCCTCGCTAAAAAAATACACACGACTGTCGGCGAAGAGCGGCGAGGCGGAATAATTCCCGTTGATGCGCTCGCGCCACACTTCCGCGCCGGTCTTCGCCTCGACGCAACTGGCGATTCCGCCGTCGTCAATCATGAAAAGCAAATCGCCGACGAGCGTGAGTGACGGTTTCCGCGGGACGTTGCGTTTCGACTTCCAAGCCACTCGCAGTTGCCCGGTGGCGCTGGCGTCAGCCGGGGCGTTGACATCGAGCACCTCGCCCTTTTTGCCCGGCTGCAACGCGAGCAACTGGCCCGTGGACCATCCGCTCGGCACGAAGATCAATCCCTCGCCGACAACCGGCCGCGTGCCGGCGGAATGGCTGGTGCGCTCTTCGACGCGCCACAATTCCGCGCCCGTCGCCGGCTCGTAGGCGTAAAACGCTTTCGCTCCCTGACTCAACAGCACCGGTTTGCCATCGAACGTCGCCACGTGCGCCGTTGCAAAAGCTTTGCGCCAGTCGCCTTCGGATTCCGGTTTGCCGTCCGGACCTAGATCCTTGTAGTCGAGCGAGCGATTAACCTGCCACACGGTTTTACCCGTGGCCTTGTCGAGCGCGACGATGAATTGATGATCGCTGCCATCAAAATTCATGATCAATAAATTGCCAAAGAGGATCGGCGACGAGCCGGCGCCGCGGTAATGATTGCAGACAAAGTCGCGCCGCTCCCACAACACTTTGCCCGATGCGGTGTCGAGACACGCGGTGCCTGGCGAACCAAACGTCACATAAACGCGGCCCGGCTCGATGACGGGCGTCGGCGAGGCGTACGTGTTGAACTTGTGCGCGAACTGCGGCTTCTCGACTTCAAACAATTTGAGATCGTGGATGATTTTCCCACTGTCGCGATCAACGCACACAGCGAACAACTCGCGGCCATCTTCCGTCGCTGTCGTCACCCAAACCTGTTTGCCGAGCACCACTGGAGAAGACCACGCGCGACCATGGATCGCGGTTTTCCATTTGATGTTTTTAGTTTCGCTCCAGCTCGTCGGCAGATTTTTCGAGTCGGAATGACCATCGCCCGTCGGCCCTCGAAACTGCGGCCATTCGTCGCCGCCGCTGGCAAGATGAATTGTCAGAGCTGTCGCAACAATTCCAAGGAAGATTTTGTTCGTCATGCGGTCAAGTTAGCAACGACCTGACTTGGACGGCAATTCCAACTCGCGTGAAGAATCGCAGGCACCCAACGCAGGGCGAATGGAGTGCGGCCGCGGAAAATTTCTGGTCACGATTGAAATCAGAAAGCCACCCGTCTCATGGCTTGAGATCGGGCCGTTTGCCCGGCGGCACGTAACCTTTATGCCACTCGAGGTTCCAAAGTTCTTCGAGTTTGACGAGGTCGCTGTGGCCGTCCGCGAACACAACGTTGATGGCCCCGGGTAACCGCTGCGAGACCGGCCAGTTGCTGGTTCTGGAAATGGCTGGTGCCCCTCCATGACGCGGGACGGCCAGTCGCGCAATGCCGCCGTCATTAAAATTGTCGCCGGTGTAAAGGTTTTTCGCCGGCTTGTCCGTGGCGGAAGGCCAGGCATCCACCCAATAGGCATCGCAGAATACCGGCGTGCGAGAAGGATTACTTAGTTCGCCTTCAAGGCGGAAGGCGAGAATATTCCGGCCCCAGGAAGACGGCCAGTCGCCCGAATAGAAAAAACCATTCATTGCGTAGCTGCCTTCAAGTCGGTGAGGTGTGCCGTCCGCCCAGACCCAAGTCTCATCAAGACTCCCGCTGGTTGAGTCACGACGCTTCTTCGCGATTTTCTCCTTGGCCGCCGGACAGACCCGAATTTGATTGATGGCCGCGTAGTTGGTCAGGAGCATGCGCATCCACAAATCGGCGTCGCCCGTGTACGGAATTGTTTTCCCTTGATCGTTGACGTACATGAAGTTAGCCAACCCCATTTGCTTGAGGTTGTTGTTGCATTTGATTTGGTTCGCCTTGCTTTTGGCTTTGGACAGCGCCGGCAAAAGCATAGACGCCAGAATCGCGATGATGGCGATGACGACGAGCAACTCGATGAGCGTGAACCCAGCGACGCTGGCGCGGCAATTCAAACGCCGGAGGAAAACGAGGCGACACGGGACGCTGATGTGAAAGTTTTGAAAGTTCGGTTTCATAAGACAAATCTTTACTGGGCTTGGCCGGGAGTTTATTCGGTGCCGACGTGGTGGAAAGGAAATTTTTTGCCAATGAATCAAAAATTTCCCGGCTTGTTTTTGAAGCTTCGGCGACTAGAGTGCGTCCAGTAAAGCGTCGAAAAGAATTGTATGAATACGAAATGGCAAATTCCGCGCCGGACATTTTTGAAAGGACTGGGAACCGCCGTCGCGTTGCCCATGTTCGAAAGCATGGTACCGCACGTCACCAGTGCTGCTGACTCCGCTACAGCCATGCCCAAACGAATGGCCTTCGTTTACATACCCAATGGCGCGAACATGGCCGACTGGACGCCGAAAACCGTCGGCGCTGATTTTGAACTGCCGTTGATTTTGGAACCGCTCAAGTCCGTGCGGCAAGACATCGCCGTTTTGTCCGGTCTCGCTCACGACAAGGCGCGTCCTAACGGCGACGGTGCGGGGGATCACGCCCGCGCTTCGGCGACGTTTCTGACCGGTTGCCAGGCGCGCAAAACACAAGGAGCCGACATCAAAGTCGGTACGTCCGTGGATCAAGTCGCAGCGGCGAAGCTCGGCCGGCAGACGCGCTTTGCGTCATTGGAAATCGGTTGTGACCGCAGCCAGCAGACCGGCAATTGCGACTCGGGCTACAGTTGCGCCTACTCGTACAACATCGCTTGGAAAAACGAATCGACGCCGATGCCGGCGGAAACCGATCCGCGACTCGTCTTCGAGCGCTTGTTCGGCGGATTCAATCCCAACGAAAATGCCGAAAGCCGCGCCCGGCGCAATCGCTATCACAAAAGCATCCTCGATTTCGCGCTGGAAGACGCCAATCGCCTCAAAGCCAATCTCGGTTACACGGATCGCCGCAAGCTTGACGAATATCTGACTGCGGTGCGCGAACTGGAAACGCGCATTGAGCAGGCCGAGAAATTCGCGACCGCTTTGCCGAACCACGACGCGCCCACCGGCATTCCGAAAGATTACGCGCAACACATCCGGCTCATGTATGATCTGCTGGCGCTCGCGTTTCAGACGGACACCACGCGCATCGCGAGCTTCATTCCCGCCCACGACGGCAGCAACAAAGCGTATCCCTTCATCGACGTGGCCGAAGGTCATCACGATTTGTCGCATCACGGCAACGACGAGGTAAAAAAACAAAAGATCGCAAAGATAAATCGTTTCCACATCACGCAGTTTGCCTATTTCATCGAGCGGTTGAAATCGATCAAGGAAGGCGAGCGGAGTTTACTCGAGAACTGCACCATCGTTTACGGCAGCGGCATCGGCGATGGCAACGCGCACAACCACGACAATCTGCCCGTGCTCGTCGCGGGCCAGGGCGGCGGCTTCTTGCAGACGGGCCGCCACATCCGCTTCGACAAAGAAACTCCGATGGCCAATCTTTATCTTTCCATGCTCGACAACATCGGTGTTTCGATCGACCGCCTCGGCGACAGCACCGGCCGCCTGATGGGGCTTTCCTGATTCCCTGCACTCCGAAGGCAAGCTGATATTCAACTACACGATGCCCAGGCATCGCATCGTGCGACAGACCGCTGTCACGGTGCCGCCGTCGTGGGCTTTGTAATTCTCCGCATGGGCCGAGCCAGAGGCAGCTATCGTGAACCCGATAACTCTGCTCGGAGTTTAGGGTCACGCTTTGGGAAATGCGGCGGGAAAAGTTCTTGCAATAGCCTGCGGTTGGAAAAAGCCTAAATATGAAACGCTGGCTCTCCCGCGCGTTCAGCTTAAGTGTCACGCACGCGTAGGTGAACAAGCGCTGCGTGGACACGCTGGTATGGAGGAAAATTCAAGGATTGAATTCCGCCGCAAAAGCGCAGGCCCTTGCCTCCGATGCGCCTTGAGAGCGATTCCACTGCGTTCCGAGCCTCATTTAGAATGAATCGCGGCGCGCACTTTGCGAATCCGCGATCTGCTTGCCCGCGCCCGACAATTCAAAGCGAAAAATGATCGGTTCAAGCGGTCCCTCGCCAACAACAATTTCCCTCGTCAACTCGCCCGCTTTACGGTGAATCGCGGCGAGCGTGTATTTCCCGGACGGCAGATTGGAGATCACGAAAGAGCCATCCCTGCCAGTCACTGCAAAATACGGATGCTCCACCACGCACGCGTAGGCGAACATCCACGGATGCACTTCGCATTTGAAAGTCATGAAGAGTTCTGGCACCCCGAAACTTTTTGGCAACGCCTGACCATTTGGCAGTAGCGCCTGGTTTGACTCCACATTGCCGCCAAGCTTCGGCGTGATGTGGATATTGTGTATCGTCGGGTCGGAGTTTTTGATGATTAACTTCTGCCCCGTTTGCAGTCCGAAAATGTACGGCTGATATTCGCACCCCACTTGGTCAAGCATTGCCGGCGCGCTGACCGAGGGTGCGGATTCGGCCCCAGCTTTAATGTAAATAAAAACATCTGCCAGCGCGCCATCGTTTGAAACCACGAAAAAGCGAGTCGTAACCGGCTCAGAATGGAGTTTGCCGCAAATTGGATCAGATCCCAGCGGAGCAATCACTTTCTCCGGCGGTGGCACTCCGTGCAGGAAAGCCCGGCCCGAGACGAATCCAAGAAGTGGCTCCGTCGCGGTGGCATCCGTCTGCGAAGAAGTTTTTGGGTTGGCGACGGATGTTGGCTTTGCGGGTTCCTTCGGTTCTTCAGTGTTAAACACAGGTGACGGTTGAGAAATGGCCGTTGGCAAAGAGCGGCGTGCCTGAGCCAGTCGGTTCGACAAAACGTTCACCGCTGACTTGCTGAAAAGTTGTGTTTCGACCAGCGCGTCCGCTGTTTGTGAAGGCACA
The DNA here is from genome assembly GCA_016195385.1 of Verrucomicrobiota bacterium. GTDB lineage: Bacteria > Verrucomicrobiota > Verrucomicrobiia > Limisphaerales > JACPZS01 > JACPZS01. The sequence goes on along the minus strand of JACPZS010000232.1, from coordinate 84,331 downwards.
GCAATTTCTTCGCTAATAGTGAACGTCTTGTCCGCGCGAACGCGAACAACCTCACGCTTCTCAAACACCAGATAGGCGAGACAGCCAAGGATCAGTGTGAGCACCAGCAGAATCAACCGGTTGACCAACAAGTTGGAATCGTTTGGATCTTTCATGGCATTAATGATTTTACGATCTCACACCAGCCGGCCATGTTGGTTTCGGACCCAACTTCAAAAATGTGCAAAACCGATCAGCATCAATCTCGTCGCTTCAAACCTGCGATCCACCGAGCGCGCAATCCGATAACTCCAGACGTTACGGGCAACTTAGCCGCCGCCACGCGCGGACTGAAAAATCAGTTTCCTACTTTGCCAGTGAGGCCGGCTTTGTTCAGTTGTTTGATTACATCCTTGGGCTTGAAGTCACCGGTGACTTCGAAAGATTCAGCGCCTTTGGCCGCAGTATTGCCTTTGACTCCATCAACCTTGCCGAGCGCGTCGGTGACGGCCGTCACGCATTTGGCGCAGCAGAGATGAACCCCATTCACCTTCAGCGATTGTGTTTTACCCTTTTTGGCTCCGCTCTTGGCTTTGAGTTTTATGGTGGCGTCATCGGATTTTCCAAAATACCCGGCGGCGATGAGCGCATCGGCCGCCTTTTGTGCGGCGTCATGATCTGGGGCGGTAAGCGTGACCGTGCCGGCGTCTTTGTCTGTCTGCGCTTTGACTCCGTTGACGCCGCTCACGGCTTTCTCCACACCTTTGACACAACCATTACAACACAGATGTACATGACTCAGTTTGACGGTGGTGTCGGCAGCTGAGGCTTGAAAACTCAAGGCAATGACCACGGCGGCGAGCGAGGTGACTTTTTTCATAGTTAATTTATTGTTACGATTTCTTGCGCGAGTTGGACGAACCGAAAAACTCAGTATTCACCAGCGTTCAAATCGCCAGCACTACTTTGTATAAACGCTTTGCAGCTGCAAACCCAATCCGTTCGAAGCCAGTTAGCAGGCTTAAACTGGTGCCGGCGCGGCCGACCCGAGACCAGGCAACGGCGGCGGCGTTGGTTTGGGCACCTCTGGCAGCGGAGTGGCCGCGATCGCTCCCGAAGGCGGCTCGATCTGTCGGGGCGGCTGCGGTGGCGTAAATTTCCCCGTCTCGACGATTTCAGCGACTTGCGTGCCGTCCAGTGTTTCGAACTCCAGCAGCGCGTTGGCGATCAATTCCAGCTTGTCCCGCTTCTGTACAATGATTTCCTTGGCGGCATTGTAGCGTTCGTCGAGGATTCGTTTCACCTCCGCGTCGATTATCTGCGCGTAATGTTCGCTGTAATCCTTGCGCCGCATCATTTCGCGTCCGAGGTAATACTCATCGTCCGTCCCATACTGCACCATGCCGAGTTTATCGCTCATGCCGTATTGGCAAACCATCGCGCGCGCGAGTTGCGTCGCTTGCTGAATGTCCCCGGCCGCGCCCGTGGAAATATCATCGGAAACCATTTCTTCGGCGATGCGTCCGGCCATCGTGACCGCGAGCGTGTCCATCATTTCTTTGCGGCGGCGGCTGAGAATGTCCTGCTTCGGCAAATACATCGTGGCTCCCAGCGCCTGGCCGCGTGGAATGATTGTGACCTTATGCAACGGGTGCGTGTGCTTGAGGACGACATTCACCAGCGCATGACCGGCTTCGTGCCAGGCGGTGAATTTCTTCTCTTCGTCCGTCATCGCCATGCTGCGGCGTTCGCGGCCCCATCGGACTTTGTCGCGCGCCTCCTCCAACTCGATCATGCCGACCGATTTCTTGTTCGTGCGCGCCGCCAGTAAAGCCGCCTCGTTGAGCAGGTTTGCCAATTCCGCCCCGGAAAAACCCGGCGTGCCGCGCGCAATGACGCTGAGATCTGCGGTAGGATCGAGCTTCACGTTGCGCGCATGGACTTTGAGAATCGCTTCGCGACCGCGAACATCCGGCAAGTTCACAACGATCTGGCGGTCGAATCGGCCCGGTCGAAGGAGCGCAGGATCGAGCACGTCCGGCCGGTTCGTCGCCGCGATGATGATGATGCCTTCCTGGGTATCGAAGCCGTCCATCTCGACGAGCAACGCATTGAGTGTTTGTTCGCGCTCGTCGTTGCCACCGCCCAGGCCGATGCCGCGGCTGCGCCCCACGGCGTCAATCTCGTCGATAAAAATTAAACACGGCGTGCTCTTGCGCGCCTGCTCGAACATATCGCGCACGCGGCTCGCGCCGACGCCGACAAACATCTCCACGAAATCCGATCCGCTGATGCTGAAGAACGCCGCGTCCGCTTCGCCCGCGATGGCTTTGGCCAAAAGCGTCTTGCCCGTGCCCGGCGCGCCTACCATCAAAATACCTTTCGGAATCCGTCCGCCGAGCTTTTGAAATTTCTTCGGATCTTTCAAAAACTCGACCAGTTCAGAAACTTCCTCTTTGGCTTCATCGACGCCCGCGACATCCTTGAAGGTCGTTTTATTTTTTTCTTTCGCCAGCATCCGCGCGCGACTCTTGCCAAAACTGAGCGCGCCTTTGCCGGCCATTTTGATCTGGCGGATGAAAAAGAAATAGATCAGCGCCGCCAGACAGATGAACGGCAGGATCGTCATGAAGATCGTGATGAGGAATTGATCCAGTTCGCCCACCTTGAACTTGGGATGGTTGTAAAGACGTTTGAGATCCGTTTCGGTCAATTGCATCTTGACCCGGAACGGGATTTCGGCCTTGCCCGTGCGTGGATCGACAATCAGGCTGCCCTTGTCGTCGCGCTCGACGTATTTGCCGGTGATTTCCTGCAACAAAGTTTGCGGTGGGTAGGTAATGGTCCCGGAAATGATGTTTGAATTGTCCAGCTTCTGGAAAAAATCGTACGGTGAAAGCTCGGTGAATTTCGGATTTGTCTGGTTGCGCAGCATCCAGAGCAGCGGGATGAACGCAATGATCGCCATCAACAGAATCCAGCCACGCGCGGGCACCTTCACGTCGCCGTTCTTCTTGTCGTTCCGACCGCCATCATTGGGCATGTTATCGTTGGCCATTGCTTATCAAAGTTGAGCGACCATAACACGCCCCACAGCGGCACGCAATGATTCGATTTATCGCGATCGATTCACGCTTGCACCATCAGCCGGCGTTGCTCGTTAATGACAACGCACTCAAACAAAATTCCAATCACGAAGTGCCGACCGCGTAATTGGTCAGTGGCTCCACCGGAGAAGGCGTGACGCTACGAATGCGGTGGTTGATCTCGCGGCAAATATATGGCGTCATCCCACTCATGAGTACATCCATCCGTCGGTTCGTGGCGGCCTTCGCTTCCTCGTTGTTGCTCGCGGCTACTTGCGCCCGCGCCGCCGACTACTTCCCTCCGCCCGACAGCGCGGGCGGCTGGCGCACGGCGGCGAATGCGGCGCAGGTGCGCGAATCGGCCGCGATGGATTTGCCGCGGCTGGAGCAGGCGTGGGAGTTCACGCAGCGTTGCACGCAGAACGCCGGGTTGCTCGTGGTGCGGAATGGCTGGCTGGTGTTTGAGAAATACGTCGGACGCGCGAGCCGCAACGTGAACCCCGACATGGCTTCGACGGGCAAGGCCTACACGAGCATCGCCTGCGGCGTCATGCTGAAAGAGTTTCGCGATAAGATTCCCGACGGACTCGACACGAAAGTGTTCACGCCCAAGTTTTTGCCGGAAGCCTTCAACGCCGAAGGCAAGCTCGACGACGCGCGCCGTGCAGACATCACGCTGGGGCAACTGCTCTGCATGAGCGGCGGCTACAACGGCGAGGGCGGCGCACCCACGGCGGTGGTGATGGGAAAATCTTTTCCGCTGAAAGCTTCGCCGGGGCAGAGCATCAAGGATGTCGATGGCTCGTCGCTGCGCTGCGCGATGTGGACGAACGCAGGCGCGGGCTATTCCTATTCGTCGCCGGAGCCGCACATCGCGTCGATGGTGCTGCGCCGCATTACGGGCATGGAACTGAAGGACTACATCGACACGCGGCTCGCGAAGCCGCAGGGCTGGGGCGCGTGGGACTATTGCCTTCGCCGCGGCGAATTCACGATGCCGCACGCGAACGGCGCGGGCAGCACGGCGGTCCACGCCACGGATGCGTTGCGCTTTGGCTACTGCCTCGCGCACGGCGGCAAGTGGGGCGACCAGCAGCTCGTGCCGGCGGATTACGTCGCGCTCTGCAACAAGCCGTCGCCGCACAATCCGCACTGTCCCTACACGCTGATGTTCGAGCAGAACTCGGACGGCCACGTCATCGGCGCGCCGCGCGATGCGTTCTGGAAATCCGGCGCGGGCGGCTTCGCGCTCATCATCGTGCCGTCGCTCGACCTGGTGATTTACAAAATGGGCGGCAACAACGGGCAATACGATCCGAACTTCACCAACATTCCGCAGCCGGAGCCGAGTCATGAACGCGATGATTGGAAGCCGATTGTGGGCACGCCGTTTCAAGAACCAAGCCGCGGCGGGGATGATGGCATTCGGCGCGTGCTGGAGATGGTGAGTGCGGCGGTGAGGCTGAAATGACTTACCTGCAAGCGCCTTGTTGGGTTTGACGCTGCCAGATTACGGGCGTGAATCGCCAGTTCAAACGTGTACATGCCTCCTCCCAAAGACTGGACGCTTCGGAAGAGGTAATCAACGGAACGAAGCCAATCCGCAGGTAGGTCGTAATCGCGGGCAGACGAAAGTACTCAGTGTGGAGTTGGATCGTGGTGTAGCCAGCCTCCAGAAGGCGCTGCGTCACGCGGGCGCAGAGAGCAAGGCCCAGCGACTTGCCCCGATGATCGGCATGGCAGGCGAGCCAACCCAAGTCGCCGGTAAAAGGTGATTGGCCAGAGTAGTTGTGCAGGCACATGGCCGTGGCCACGATGCGGCGGGAGGAATCAGTGACAAAAAACCAGCCTTCGGGAATTATCTTGTTCAGGTTGTAAGCAAGCTGGGCTTCGTCCCAGGGGCCGAAGTCCAAGCGCGCCATGAGGTCAAGAAAGGCTGCTTCATCACCGGGCTGAAAAGTGCGAATGGAGTATCCATCCGCAGGACTGACACGGGGACAAGCCGGTCGGGTGGCAAACGGCCAAGCCATTTGCAACTGCGGCTTCTCCGGAAAGGTGAGGCTCGCCACATTTCAATTTCGTTTCATTCCGGCAAATTTCCATTCCGCCCCAATTTTCTGGACCACCAGGTACTGCAACTGAACGGGGTTCACTTTCTCTGGTTTGACGGTTAACACGACCTCGTTGTCCGAAACAGCTTCCTTGTCCAGAATCTGGAATCCGCCCAGTGCGACCTGGCCGGATTGAAACAGACGCGACCACATTTGCTCCGTTTGTCTTTGCGAGTCAGGTGTCAGTCCGGCCAAGAACGATTTCAGGTCGCCTTTGCTCATCGCCCAGTATTGCGATTCAATCGTCGCTTCAGGAGAAGCGTATCCGGCAAAGGTGAGCGATGCGGCGGCACGCGCATTATTTGCCTGAGTTGTCGCCCGGCTGGACGTTGACTCACCGCGTGATGGATGTTGGCGCTGATTCAAGAAAGTTACGGTGATTGTTCCAACGCCAAGGGTAACGATGATGGCAGCGATGCTGATTTTGAGTTTTGTCATTGTCATAATTTTCAATGTGGTTTGGATGAGAGCTGTCGTGGAAGCCGTGGCCGCCGCACCTTTCAAGACCGCGGCTGCCGAAATGCTTGCTGCAAGTTGCGCGGGCGCGGCCTGCACTGCATTGCTCGCAACTAACGCAAGGAGCGCGGCGGAAGAGACTTTAACGCCGCGGCGAACAAAAAAACTCCGCAGCCTTTCCGTGGCGCGATTGATCCGCTTTTGCGCGGCGGCTTCGCGGAGGCCGAGCGCCGCAGCTACTTCGCGCACAGTTCGATTCTCAAAAAAGCGGAGCACCACGGCGTCCCGCTCGTCTTGGCCAAGCCGTGCCATCGCTTCCTCCAAAAGCGGCGCCATTCGTTGCCACGAAACATCGGGTTCGGATTCCTGGGTGAATTGCATGTGGGCCTCCTGTTCGCGACGTTGACGACGCAGCGCCGCTCGCTGGAAATTGGCTGAAGTGAGCTGCGCGGCCTGATAAAGCCAGCCCGAAAGAATCGTTCCCGAACGCAAGTCGCCGGCTTTCGCGGCCAGGATAAGAAAAACAGCCTGCGTTACCTCCTCCGCGTCGTGCGAGCTGCCAATCCGGCGCAACGCGACCGAGTAAACGAGATTGACGTGCCGCTCCACGAGCGTGGTGAACGCCCGCTCGGAATGGCCAGTAGCGAATTCTCGCACCAGATTCATGTCGTCGGCCTGCATACACTTGATTATGTTCGCCAGCAGGAGAAACCAGACATGTTTTTTTCATTGTTCGCCGCGCGATGCGTTTCGGAAATCCGGCGCGGGCGGCTTCGCGCTCATTGTCGTGCCGTCGCTAGATCTGGTGATTTACAAAATGGGCGGCGACAACGGGCAATACAATCCGACGCTTACGGAAACGCCGCAGCCCGAACCGAATCATGCGCGCGCCAAAATTCCGCGCCTTGGTATCGACACACGCGGAGCGGGCCGTGTATAAGCCGGGGCGTTCATGACCGAGTTCCTGCAGCAGCTCATCAACGGCCTTTCGCTTGGCGCGATTTACGCGCTGATCGCGCTGGGCTACACGATGGTTTATGGCGTGTTGCGCTTTATCAATTTCGCTCACAGCGATGTTTTCATGATCGGCGCGTTTGCCGGGTTTTATTCGTCGCGCGCGCTGCCGGACGCATCCGTGGCTCACGGATTGACGGTGTTGTGCATCGCCATGATTGCCTGCGCAATCCTGGGCATCGTCATCGAACGGCTCGCGTACCGTCCGTTGCGCGCGCGCTCGAAGCTCACCGTGCTCATCACTGCAATCGGTGTGTCGCTGTTGCTGGAGAATCTCGGTCAATTCATTTTCGGCGCGGCCCCCAAGCGATTTCCGCAAATTTTTCCGGAAAAAAACCTGACGCTGGCCGGCGGCATGACGCTTTCCAGCAGCCAAATCATCGTGCTGGTGGTGACGATTGTTTGCCTGGTCAGTCTGCGGTTCATCGTGATGAAAACAAAAATCGGCACGGCGATGCGCGCGGTTTCGTTCAACCCCATCGCGGCCTCGCTCGTCGGCATCAACACCGACATCGTGATTTCGTTCACGTTCGGGCTCGGCTCGGCGCTGGCGGCGGCCGGCGGAATTCTCTACTCGATGAACTACCAGGCAATCGATCCGTTGATGGGTATTCTGCCGGGCCTGAAAGCATTCGTCGCGGCGGTGCTCGGCGGAATTGGCAACATCCCCGGCGCGGCGCTGGGCGGACTGCTGCTCGGGGTCATCGAAACGTTCGTCAATGGCAGCCGATGGTCCACTTACACGGACGCGATTGCGTTCGCGGTTTTGATTTTGATTTTGCTGTTCAAGCCGGCCGGCCTGCTGGGCCAACTAGAAGTGGAAAAAGTTTGATGAGGAACCACCGGCTCATTTCATTTCATCGCTGATGCCTTCGCGTTCACAACTCGTTTTGCTCGGTGCGATCCTCGCGAGCCTGGGCGTGTCGCTGCTTTCCTCGCGCATCAATCCGTACTATCTCGACGTCACAACAAGCGTTGGCATCAACATCATCCTGGCTGTCAGCCTGAATCTCATCAACGGCTACACGGGCCAATTTTCGCTTGGCCACGCGGGGTTCATGGCCGTTGGCGCTTACACTTCCGCCGCGGTGACGATGTTCGCCGGGCCGCGTCTGCTCCAGATGACCGGCAGCAACACTTTCACCACCGAGCTTCTTTTTCTGGCAGCACTGCTGGCAGGAGGAATGATCGCGGCGACGGCCGGCGTGCTCGTCGGCGCGCCGTCGCTGCGGCTGAAAGGTGACTATCTGGCCATTGTCACGCTCGGTTTTGGCGAAATCATCCGTGTGGTTTTTCGGAACATCGAATCGCTCGGTGGTGCGCTGGGACTCAACGGAATTCCCAGTTACACGAATGTCTTCTGGACGTTCAGCGCGGCGGCGGTGACGGTTTACGTCGTCGTCAGCACCGTGAATTCGACGTACGGCCGCGGCTTCCTGGCCGTGCATGACGACGAAGTGGCCGCCGAGGCGATGGGCATCAACACCACGCGTTACAAAATTACTGCGTTCGTCATCGGTGCGTTTTTCGCAGGCGTTGCGGGCGGCATTTATGGGCACTTCAAGCTGACGATCGATCCGAAGGGATTCGATTTCATGAAGTCGATTGAGATCGTCGTGATGGTGATTCTGGGCGGGATGGGCAACACGGTCGGCGTCGTCCTCGCGGCAATTCTGTTGACGATCCTGCCAGAGGTGCTGCGGCCGGTGGCGGATTACCGAATGATCCTCTACTCGCTGCTGCTGATCATCCTGATGTTGGTTCGACCGCAGGGATTGTTCACTTTCACGCGGCGAGCAATGCCGTCGGCGAAAGTGGGAGCGCACGGGAAATGAAATCCGCCACGACCGACCACGCCCGCGAACTCTTGAACGTGCAAAAATGTACGATTCGCTTCGGCGGTTTGACGGCGGTCAACGCGCTAGATCTCCGCATTGAGGCCGGCCAGCTCGTCGGTTTGATTGGGCCGAACGGCGCGGGCAAGACGACGGTGTTCAACCTTATCACCGGCGTTTACGAACCGACCGAAGGGGCGATCTCGTTTCGCGGAAAAAATGTTCACGGTTTGAAGCCCTATCAAATCACGGCGCACGGCATCGCACGGACATTTCAAAACATCCGGCTTTTCCCTTCGCTGTCGGTGTTCGACAACGTGCGCGTTGCGTTTCATCTGCATCTCGTCAGCGGCATCACGCACGCGCTCGGTCGCGCGCGCGCGTTTCATCGCGAGGAGGAAATCATCGCCACGCAAGTGATGGAACTGCTGGAGATTTTTCAACTGGGCCGGCATCGCAACGCGCCGGCGAAAAGCCTGCCGTATGGTGACCAGCGACGACTGGAAATCGTGCGCGCGCTGGCGACACGGCCAAAATTGTTGCTGCTCGACGAACCGGCGGCGGGGATGAACCCGACCGAGAAAGTCGAGTTGATGAAGTTGATTCAACTCATCAAGGACAAATATCAAATCTCCGTGCTGCTCGTGGAGCATGACATGCAAGTAGTCATGGGCATCTGCGAACGCATCCATGTGCTCGATTACGGCGTCAAGATTGCCGAGGGCACGCCCGCCGAAGTGCGTAAAAATCCGAAAGTCATTGAGGCATACCTCGGCGAAGAAGTGCTGGCTGAAGGCAAAAGCTAAAAGACCGCTCCTGATGCTTGAAATCAAAAACCTCACCGTCAACTACGGCGTCATCACGGCGCTGCACGACGTGTCGCTGACGATTCCGCGTGGCAGCATTGTCACGCTGATTGGCGGGAACGGCGCGGGCAAGACCACGACGCTGCGCGCGATCTCCGGTCTCTTGCAACCCGCCGGCGGGAGCATCCACTATGCGGCAGAGAATGGCCGTGCCGAAGAAATTACGAGTGTCCCGGCGCATCAGTTGGTGCGACGCGGGCTGGCCCACGTACCCGAGGGACGCATGGTTTTCGCGAATCTTACCGTGCAGGAAAATTTGCAGATGGGCGCGTATTTACAGCGGGACAAGGCGTTAATCCGCCGTGAACTAGACTACGTGTTCGGCGTATTTCCCCGTTTGCAGGAACGCGAGAAGCAAATCGCCGGCACGCTTTCGGGCGGCGAACAGCAGATGCTGGCCATCGGCCGCGCGCTGATGAGCCAGCCAAAATTCCTCATGCTGGACGAACCGTCGCTCGGCATCGCGCCGTTGCTGGTGAAAACGATTTTTGAAAAAATCGTGGAAATCAACCGCGCGCACGGCATCACAATCCTTCTCGTCGAGCAGAACGCCAACCTCGCCTTGGAGATTTCTCACTTCGGCTATGTGCTCGAAACGGGCCGCGTCATTCTGCAGGGCGCGGCGGCGGCCCTGCGGCAAAATCCGCAAGTCCGGAGCGCCTACCTGGGCGGGGCGTGAACGACCAGCTTGGGCAAATCGAGGGAGCGGAACGTTCCGCCCGTTTTCCTTTTGCCTTTTTTGAACACTTGGTTTCAACTCAGGTCACTTTCCTATATGGATAACGAAGATTCGCAGTCCAGTTTTGTGTCGGCGAAGTTGCCGTGGCTCGTCGCTGCGGTGGCTCTGGTCGTGTATTTGATCACGCTCAACCACTGGGTCACCGTCGGCAGCCTGTCCGTCACCGCCAAAGTCGCGGGCTGGGATCGTGTTCGCGGCGCTGGTGGCGGGGCTTGAGCTGAATTTCTGGGAGCACGCCACGGCGATCACGGGCGAGATGCTCAACCTGCTGCTCTTTGCCTACGTCCTCCGCTGCCTGCTGGAATTTCGCATCGACCAGCGCGATTCGTGGCTCACGCGCATGGCGTTTGTCTATGGCCTGGCCATCACGAACAACTGGGCGATGATCGGCTTCCTGCCGGGATTTTTGATCGCACTGATTTGGATTAAAGGCGTCCGTTTCTTCCAGTTTGGATTTCTCAGCCGGCTCGCCGCCTTCGGCGCAGCGGGACTGTTGCTCTATTTGCTGCTGCCCTTGGTGGGTAGCGCTTCCGGCAATTCATCCGCCGGCTTCTGGCCGCTGTTCAAAAGCCAGTTCGTGGCGCAGAAGAATTTCCTGCTCTTCGGTCCGCTGCGAAACCGCGCCATGCTGTGCAGTCTCACCGCCATCCTGCCGGTGTTCGTCATGGGCATCCGCTGGCCTTCGACCTTTGGCGACATGAGCGCCATCGGCTCGTTGATCACCGGCATCATGTTCAAAATCATCCACGGGATGTTCCTCGTGGCCTGCATTTGGGTGGCCTTCGACGATGAATTCAGTCCGCGCCGGCTGGGCCTGGGTCTGCCGTTCCTGACTTTTTATTATCTGGGCGCGTTGAGCGTGGGTTATTTCAGCGGCTACTTCCTGCTCGTGTTTGGAGAGGAGCCAAAAAAGAACTGGGCACGCTCACATGGCGTGGTGCGACTCATCAACCAGTTGGTCAGCGGGATCGTTCTACTTGCACCGATCGCCGTCGCGATTTTGCTGGCGCAACGGAACTATCCGTCGATTCGCTTCACCAACGGCCCGATGCTCAAGCAATTCGCCGCGCTTTGCGCGCAGGCGCTGCCGGCGCGCGGCGCGGTGGTGCTCGGCGACGATGCGACCAACCTGCTCCTGCTGGAAGGCAAGCTCAGTGAATCCGGCCAGGCGCATCCGCACATGCTCGCGAACACGCGCCTGCTCCCCTACATCTCCTACCAGCGCTATATGATGGCGCATTATCCGGCGTGGCCCAAAGCGCCGCTGGATGACCTCCAGGAGCCAATTGATCCAATCTTGCTGCTCTCGTTGGTGAACACGTTGATCCAGTCGAACCAAGTCATCTACGCGCACCCGAGCTTTGGTTATTACTTCGAGTATTTTTATCTCCAGCCCAACGGCCTGGTGTACGATTTGAAGCCGTATCCGCAGGGCGTCATCGCCGCGCCGCCTCCGGCCACGGAGGTAATTCAAGCCAACCAGGCCTTCTGGAAGAACATCGACGAGCAGACGACACTGCTGGCCAAACCGTTGCGCGACAAACTGCCAGACGCGGAATTCCTCGGGCGCAACTGGTCCCGTGCGATCAACTATTGGGGCGTGCAACTCCAGCGCAACAACCGCCTCGAAGAAGCGGCCAGATGCTTCGTGGCGGCGCAAAAGTTGAATCCGGAAAACATCGCCGCCATCGCCAACGCGCGCTTCAACGAAAACCTCCGCGCCCGCAACACCGCAGGCGTGCAACTTGAAAAAGCGTTGTCGGACAAATTGCTCGCGTATCCAAACTGGGCCTCCTTCGTGCAAGCCTGCGGCCCGGTGGACGAACCCAGCTATTGTCAGCGCCAGGGTGAGGTGTTCGCGCAAGGCTCGCTCTACCGCCAGGCGGCCCAGGAGTTAACCCGGGCCATCGTGCTGAAGCCGGACAACGTGGACGCACGAATTCAACTGGCCAGCGTCTTCATCCAGGGCCAGCGGGCCGACAAGGCGCTCGAAGTCATCAACGACCTGAAAGCACAACACGCTGCACGCCCGCTGCCGCTCGCCCAGGAAGCCGAACTGGCGCGCACCGAAGCGATGGCTTACTTCAGCCCGACGAACCTGACGCGTTCTGAAAGCATTCTCCAGGAGTTCCAGCGCAAGCATCCGGAAATGGACGACGCCTTCACCACGCTGGCGCAGTTGTACCAGCGCGCCGCCGAAACCCTGCGTGTTGCCGGCGGCGAGAACGCCTCCAAAGCCACCGCGCTTTACCAGCAGGCCATCGCGTTTCTGGACAAACAGATTGCGCAGAACCCGACGAGCCTCAAGGCGCTGCTCAACCGCAGCGCGCTTTACATCCAGATCAAAAGCGACGCCAAGGCGATCACCGACTTGAATCAAGTGCTGAAGCTGGATCCGAAGAACGTCGGCGGCCTGCTGAATCACGGCATCGCTAGCTTTCACCTCGGCAAAATGGATGACGCCAAAGCCGATTACGAAGAACTGCTGCGCCAGACGCCGACCTACGCGTGGGCATTCTATCGCCTCGCTGAAATTGCCGGCCAGCAAAAAAACACCTCCGAAGAAATCAAAAACTACCAGAAATTTCTCCGCTACGCTCCGACGGGCGCGGAGGAAGTCAGCAAGGTCAAAGCCCGGCTCAAGGAATTGAAAGGCGGCGCGTGACCGTCGGATGCGCGTCATCCACGTCATCACTCGTCTCATCGTCGGTGGCGCGCAGGAAAACACCGTCGCCAGCGTGCTCGGCCTCCACGACCGGTCGGGCGTTGCTGTAAAATTGCTTTCCGGCCCCACGACGGGACCGGAAGGTTCCCTCGAAAACTGCTTCCGGGATGTGCCGCAAATCTTCGCGATCGTGCCGCCGTTGATTCGCGCCATTGCGCCTTGGAGCGACTGGTGCGCTTACCGGATGTTAAAACAAATTTTTCGCGCCGAACTTCCGGACATCGTTCACACGCACAGCGGCAAAGCCGGCATACTCGGTCGGCTCGCGGCGCGCGCGGCTGGCGTGCCGATCATTGTCCACACGATTCATGGGCCGTCCTTCGGGAATTTCCAAGGCGCTCTGCCCAATTTCGTGTATCGTGCCGCCGAGCGCTTCGTGGGCCGGTTCACCGATCACTTCATCAGCGTCGCCCGCGCGATGTCCGAGCAGTACCTCGCCGCGGGTATCGGTCGCCGCGAGCAGCATTCGCGCATCTTCAGTGGCTTCCCGTTGGAACCTTTCCTAGCCACGCGAAATGATCCTGAGTTCCGCCGTCAACTCGGCATCGGCGAGCACGACATCGTCGTGGGAAAGATCGCGCGCCTCTTTGAACTCAAAGGCCACGATGACCTCGTGACTATTGCGCCGGCGCTCGTCAGGTCATGTCCGGCCTTGAAATTCCTCTTCGTGGGCGACGGCTTGTTGCGCGAGCATTTGCAAACTCGCGTGCGTCAACTCGGACTGGAACGTCATTTTATTTTCGTGGGCCTCGTGCCGCCCGCGGAAATTCCCCGCTACATCGGCATCATGGACATGCTCGTGCATCTATCGCGACGCGAAGGTTTGCCGCGCGCGCTACCCCAGGCGCTCGCGGCGGGTTTGCCCGTCGTCACCTTTGATTGCGATGGCGCGAATGAGATTTGTCTGGAAAACGAAACCGGTTTCCTCGTCTCGCCGGGAAATCTGTCGCTGCTGCAAGAACAACTGCTGCGACTGGCGCGCGATCCGGAATTGCGCCAACGTCTCGGCCAACGTGGACGGGAACTCGTGAGCGAACGTTTCCCGGTTCGCAAGATGGTTGATGAAATCCATGCGCTCTACGTCCGCTTGATCGACGAACGGCTCCAGCGTCGGCGAGCGCCAGAACTCGCCCCCCCACCGTGAGTCTCCCGATCAAGATTTATCTGCTCACGTTTGCCGCTGGACTCGTCACCACGGCAGTTACGCTGCCTTGGTGGCGCGCCTGGTGCATGCGCGTGAACCTGGTCGATGATCCCGGCCACCGAAAAATCCACCAAACACCGATTCCGCTGGCTGGCGGCTTGGCCGTAATGACCGGTCTCTTGGTGCCGCTGCTCGGCAGTCTGCTCGTGCTCCAACTGCATTGGCTGGATTCGCGAGCCGTAGAATTGCTCAGTCATGGTTTGAACCGCCGCGCTTTGGAGCTTGTGGCAATTCTGTTTGGCGGCCTGGGCATGGGTTGGCTCGGCTGGATGGACGACAAACACGAATTGAGTCCCGCACTGAAGTTCGTCGGGCAATTTGTGATTGCGACGCTCACGGTAGCGGCGGGCGTTCGCATCACTTTGTTCGTGCCGAGCGTCGCGTTTAGTTACGCCGTGACGGTCTTGTGGATTCTCACCGTCACAAATGCGTTTAACTTCATGGACAACATGAACGGGCTTTGCGCGGGACTGGGCGCCATCAGCGCTGCTGCGTTCGCAGCGCTGGCCGCGCGACAGGATCAATATCTGGTCGCCTTGATCGCGCTGCTCGTCTGTGGCGCGCTTTTCGGCTTCCTACCCTACAACTACCCGCGCGCCACCGCATTTCTTGGCGACACTGGCAGTCATTTCACCGGCTATCTGCTCGCCGTCCTCGCGATCCTTCCGCATTTCTATTCGCGCAAGCACCCGCATCCTTTGGCGGTGCTCAGTCCGTTGTTGGTTCTGGGTGTCCCCTTGCTGGATTTGGCGTGGGTGGTCATTTTGCGTTGGCGTATTGGCCAGCCATTCTACGTCGGCGACAACAACCACCTGTCACATCGCCTGGTTCGGCGCGGCTTTTCCAAACCCGTTGCCGTCGGCCTCATCTGGTTGCTGGCGGCGCTCCTGGCGGGTTTGACGCTGGTCATCAACTAATGACTTGGCGTTAGAATTTTCCCACTGTGCGCACGCTTTACGATTTGATTCCCCGGGCTGAGTCACCAAACAACGACTTGCTGCTGGAAAAATTTCTCGAATACGTCGAAGGACGGAAGCTCCAGCTTTATCCCGCGCAGGAGTCGGCGATTCTCGAACTGTTCGAGGAAAAGAACGTCATCCTCAACACGCCTACCGGCTCCGGCAAATCGCTCGTCGCTTCCGCACTCCATTTCAAGTCACTCGCGCAAGGGCATCGCTCCATTTATACCTGCCCGATCAAGGCGCTGGTGAACGAGAAGTGGCTCGCGCTCTGCCGCGAGTTCGGCCCGGACAACGTCGGTCTGAGCACCGGTGACGCGAGCGTCAACCGAGATGCCCCCATCTTATGTTGCACCGCGGAGATCCTCGCGAACATCGCGTTACGCGAAGGAGCGGACGCGAATGTGCAGGACGTGGTCATGGACGAGTTTCACTACTACTCGGATCGCGAGCGCGGCGGAGCATGGCAGATTCCGCTGCTCACGCTGCCGCAAACACGCTTCCTGCTCATGTCCGCGACGCTCGGTGACACAACTTTTTTTGAGGAAGAACTGACACGCTTGAACCAGCGGACGACGGTCACCGTTTCGTCCACGGATCGGCCCGTGCCGCTGGAGCACGCTTACTCCGAACTCGTGCTGGCGCAAACGCTCGAACGGCTTGTCCTTGAAGGCAAAGCCCCGGTGTATGTCGTCCACTTCACCCAGCTCGAAGCGGCGCAAAGCGCACAGGATTTCACGAGCATCAACGTCTGTTCGCGCGAAGAGAAAGCCGCCATCTCGAGCGCCCTCGAAGATTTCAAGTTCACCAGTCCGTACGGGCCGGAGATCAAGAAGTGGCTGCGGCACGGCATCGGACTGCATCACGCGGGGCTGCTGCCCAAGTATCGCGTGCTCGTCGAGCAGCTCGTGCAGAAGGGACTGCTCAAGGTCATCTGCGGCACCGACACGCTGGGCGTCGGCATCAACGTGCCGATTCGCACGGTGCTGTTCACGAAGCTGTGCAAGTTCGACGGCCAGAAGACGGGCATTCTCAGCGCGCGGGATTTTCATCAGATCGGCGGTCGCGCGGGGCGCAAAGGCTTCGACGATCGCGGCTGGGTCGTCGCACAAGCGCCGGAACACGTAGTCGAGAATTTGAAGCTGGAGGAAAAATCAAAACGCGACGGCAAGAAGGTGGTTAAGCGCCAGCCGCCCGAGAAAAATTTCGTCAACTGGGACAAGAACACATTCCTCCGCCTGATCGCCGCGCCGCCGGAACGGCTCATGTCGCGCTTCGCGGTGTCGCACGGGATGCTGCTCAACGTGCTGAGTCGAAAGGGCGATGGCTGCCGCGCGATGCAGGAGCTGATCGCGCGCTCGCATGAGACGCCCAAGGCGAAGAAGGCGCATGTGAAGCGAGCATGGCAGTTGTTCCGCTCGCTGCTGGACCGGAAGATTGTCGAATTCGTCCCCCTCACCCCGTCCCTCTCCCCCTCGGAAGGGGAGAGGGTGCCCGATAGGGCGGGTGAGCGGGCGCTCTCCAAGCTCCGCGTGAATGTCGAGTTACAGGATGATTTCTCGATGGACCAGACGCTTTCGCTTTACCTGCTGGAAACGATTCCGCTGCTCAATGTCGAGGCTCCGGATTACGCGCTGGATTTGCTCACGCTTGTCGAGTCCATCCTTGAAAACCCGGACATTATTCTCCGCAAGCAGCTCGATAAGTTGAAGACGCAAAAGATCGCCGAATGGAAGCAGGAAGGCATGGAATACGATCAGCGCATGGAGGAGTTGGAGAAGCTCGAACATCCGAAGCCGCGTCGCGAATTTATCTACGACACTTTCAACGCCTTCGCCGACCGGCATCCGTGGGTCGGACAGGAAAACATCCGGCCCAAGTCCATTGCCCGGGAAATGTTCGTGCAGTTCCGCTCGTTCGCGGACTACATCAAGGACTACGAGTTGCAGCGCGCCGAGGGCGTGCTGCTGCGCCACTTGAACAGCACGTTCAAAGTCCTCGCGCAAACCGTGCCGGATGCGGCGAAAACGGACGCGGTGCGCGAAATGGAAATCTACCTTCGCACGATGCTGCGCCAGATCGATTCCAGTCTAATCGACGAATGGGAGAAAATGCGCGACCCGACCCGCGCACCGCGTCCCGAGACGAAGGAAGTCCGCCCACCTGGCGCGGAGGAAGCCGAGCGGGACGTGACGCGGGATGTGAAGACGTTCACGGCGGCGATTCGGACACGTATTTTCCAATTCCTCCGCGGCCTGGCGAACGGCGATTTTGAATTGGCGCTCGCTCAACTCGATCACCCCGAAGACCTGGACGGCCAGCCGTGGACCACCGAACGGCTGCGCGCCGCGCTCGACGCCTACCACGCCGAACACGATTTCATCTGCCTCGATCCGAACGCCCGCAACTCCCGCCACACCTATATCACGCCGTCTGAGGACAAGCAGACGTGGCGCGTGCAGCAAATGATCGTCGATCCGGACGAGCACAACGACTGGGTGGCTGAGTTCGTGATCGATCTCACCGCTTCGCGTGCTTCTGGCGATCCCGTGCTGCGGCTTGGTCGAATTGGTAGTTTAACGGCGCTTCAAAACCCGTGATCGGAATGCCGTTTTCCGGATCTGGTGAAAAGTATTCCTCGTTAGCTAGCAAGCCGCCTTCGTGTAGTCTTCGCCGATGTTGAATTTTTTTCGACACCCCGCAGATTAGTAGCGTCACGCTCACTTCTTCAGCTTTTCCAGCCCCTTTTTCGCCGCCTCGCTTTTGGGATCAAGTTTGAGCGCTGCTTCGTAATTCTTAATCGCCGATGGCTTGTCGCCCTTCTTTGTGTAATTGTCCGCCAAGACCTCGTATGCGGAAGCCGACTCTGTGTATTGTTTTACGGCTTCCTGAGAAACAGCGATGGCCTCATCAATGCGGTGAAAATCGGCGTATCCGGCGGCGATGTCGTTGATTCGAGCAAGCGGCAGCGGGATGTTGTAACCGAATTTATCCGAAAGCTCGCGGTAATATTTCGCGATTTGGGAGTAAGTAGGGGGGCCGGCATCAACGGAGCCATCAAGCATGGTCCAGCGACTAAAGAGAAACTTAAGGCCGTCGTAGAGACTTGTGTGCGGGACTGACATGTGCCCCTCGTCATGGTAGGTCTTGAATTTCCACGCAAATCCCGGCGCAGCGCGCTTCTTGATCTGGGCGACAAAACGGTTGATGCTCGCTTGGTGGTTGCCGCCTTCGTCCGCAACCGAAATGAAAAGAAACTGCTTCGCATGCCCGATAGGCCCGGAGCTTTTTAGCATCATTTGGTGGTCCCACCAGAGACTTGGACTGACAGCAAAGTAAGCTTGGAACATGTCTGGGTTCTCCATCATAACTTTAACGGCGAACAATCCGCCGAGCGAGTGGCCAAAGAGAATCCGGAATGGCGCGGTGCGGTAATTACTATCGACGTAGGGAATCAGCTCGCTGCGCAAGAACTCCACAAACTTGCCTGCTCCGCCGCTGGTCGTCTGATCCTCGTTCGATTTCCCGAACCCATCGATCATGCAACGGGTGGGAGTGAAGTCCCGCGTTCGGTCAGTATTGCCAACCGCGACCACAATCATGGGCAGAATCCGGCCATCTTTCGCAAAATAATCAATGAGCCCGGTGACATGCGTGAAATGATCTGAACCGTCCAACAGATAGAGCACGGGCAGTGTCGGGTATGAGGACTTGGCGGATTCGTAGTTTTCAGGGATGAAAATCTGCAGCGGGCGGTCCTCGCCCAAAACACTAGACCTGATGCTCAGTTTTTTCCCGACCACGAAACCCGTTGGCGTCGTCGGTTCAGCGGCGATGGCAGCGCTGGTCAGAGCGACCAACGCGCAAGCAATGTAGAGATTCATGAGCAGCAATGAAACTTGCGGTTCGGCTTTTTATCCAGCCCAATTTCAAGACGGCCGAGGCCGAGAAGTAGCGCACTTAACACATGGTCGGAATTCCGTCGAAATGAAGATTCGCTTACTGCTTCGCGCGCTGCTGGCGAACCCGTAATGCGGCTTGGTCGAATTGGCAGTTTGACGGCGCTTCCAGGCTCGCACTCGAAATGATTTCGAGTGCGCCTAGTTTGCAAAGCAAGCCCTTGACTCCGCTGCGCTCTTTCGCGGTAAGCTCTCGCACGCACCCATAAGCCGATGCCGGAAAAAATGTGAAGAAACTTGAAGTCCCAAAAGTCTATTGCCCATTCATGAAAAAGCTCATCGCCTTCTTCGTCCTGCTGGTTTGCGCGATCACGCCGGCCCGCGCGCAATCACTCGTCCTCAACCGCGGCGACCATGTCAGCCTCATCGGCAACGCGCTGGCCGACCGCATGCAACATCACGGCTGGCTGGAGACGCTCATCGTCGCGAAATTTCCGCAGCACGATCTCGTCTTCCGCAATCTCGCGGTGTCGGGCGATGAAGTCGCCTTCCGCCATCGCTCGGAGAATTTCGGTTCGCCCGACGAATGGCTGACGCGGACGAAAGCGGATGTGGTGTTCGCGTTCTTCGGCTTCAACGAATCGTTCAAGGGCGACGCCGGCCTCGATAAGTTCAAAAAGGATTTGGAAAAGTTTCTCAAGGACACGAAGGCGAAAAACTACAGCGGCAAGGGTGCGCCGCGCATCGTGGTGTTCGCGCCGATTGCCAACGAGAAGTTGAGCGATCCCAATTTGCCCGACCCGGCGACAAACAACTCCAACTTGCAGAAATACGCCGCCGCCATGAGCGAAGTCGCGAAAGCCAATGATGTGAAGTTTTTAGATTTGTTCACCATCTCGCAGCGGCTCTACGCCTCTGCGGACAAGGGCGGACGTTCGCTCACGTTCAATGGCCTGCACCTCACCGAGGCTGGCGACAAGGCGCTTGCGCCGGAAATTTTCCAAGCGTTGTTCAGCGAGAAATCGCCGACGGGCAATCTCGAAAAACTCCGCACCGCCATCAACGACAAGAACGCCGAATGGCACGCGCGATATCGCACGGTGGATGGCTACAATGTTTATGGCGGACGCTCGAAGCTGGAGTTTCCCACCGCCGGCAAAGACTCGCCGAAGATCACCAACTTCGACGTGATGCAACAGGAAATGACGCAGCGCGACGTGAAGACGGCGAATCGCGATCAGCGTGTCTGGGCCGTGGCTAAAGGCAGCGACCTCAAAGTCGATGATTCAAATTTGCCGGCGGTGACGAAGTTCCAGTCGAACAAACCGGACATCACGCCGTTCCTCAGCGCCGAGGAATCCATGAAGCACATGAAGTTGCCGAAGGGTTGCAAGGTCAACCTCGTCGCCAGCGAGGAACAGTTTCCCGAACTCGTCAGCCCGGTGCAGATGGGCTTCGACACGAAGGGCCGGTTGTGGGTTGCCGCGTGGCCGAGTTATCCGGAACTCACCCCGACGGATAAAGTTTTCGACAAGCTTCTGATTTTTGAAGACACGAACAATGACGGCAAAGCCGACAAGATGACGGTGTTCCTCGACGGTTTGAATTGCCCCACCGGCTTCCAGTTCTACAAAGACGGCGTGCTCGTGATGCAGGCGCCGGACTTGTGGTTCGTGCGCGACACGAATGGTGACGGCAAGGCTGATTGGAAGGAGCGCGTGCTCATGGGCATGGACTCCGCCGATTCGCACCACACTGCCAATGCGATGGTGCTCGATCCCGGCGGCGCGACGTATCTCAGCGACGGCGTGTTCCATCGCACACAAGTCGAGACCGCGGCAGGCCCCGTCCGCAATGACGACGGCTGCATTTATCGCTACGAACCGGTGACGGGGAAATTCGAGCGCTACGTTCCGTACGGCTTCGCCAATCCGCACGGGCGCGTGTTTGATTACTGGGGCAACGACATCATCACCGACGCCACCGGCAACGCGAATTACTTCGGCCCGGCGTTCAGCGGCTACCTCGAATATCCGGCCAAGCACAAGGGCATGCAGGAATTTTGGAAACGTCCGTCCCGTCCCTGCCCCGCGACCGGCATTCTTTCCAGCCGCCATTTCCCGGAAGAGTTTCAGGGAAATTTTCTCAATCTGAACGTCATCGGCTTTCTCGGCATCTTCCGCGTGAAGATGAACGAGGACGGCTCCGGTTTGAAAGGCGAGTCGCTGGAAGATCTCGTCAGTTCCGACGACCCGAACTTCCGGCCGATCTGCATTGCCACTGCACCGGATGGTTCGATCTATTTCTGCGACTGGGCCAAGCCGCTCATCGGCCACATGCAACACCACATCCGCGATCCCAACCGCGACAAAAGCCACGGCCGCATCTACCGCATCACTTACGAAGGCCGCCCGTTGCTCAAGCCTAAGAAAATCGACGGCCAGCCCATCGTAGCTTTGCTTGATCTGCTCAAGGAACCCGAGGACGACGTCCGCACGCGCGCGAAGATCGAACTTGGCAAGCACGACAGCGCGAAAGTCATCGCCGCCGTCAAGAAATGGAGCGCGAAACTCGACCCCAAAGACAAGGATTACGAGCACCACATGCTCGAAGCGCTCTGGGTTCATCAATGGCACAACGTCGTCGATGAAGCGCTGCTCCAACGGATGCTCCGCTCATCCGACCACCGCGCGCGCGCCGCCGCCACGCGCGTCCTTTGTTACTGGCGCGACCGCGTGAACGACCCGTTGGCGTTGCTCAAAGTCCAGGTCAACGACGAACATCCGCGCGTGCGCCTCGAAGCCGTGCGCGCGTGCAGCTTCTTCAAATCCGCCAAGGCCGCCGAAGTCGCGCTCGAAGTTTTGGAGAAGGAAAAAGATCCGAAAAAGCCCGATTACTACATCAAGTACTGCCTCGACGAGACCATGAAGGCGTTGGACAAATATACGAAGTAAGCAAGCCTCCGCACGGTCGATAAAACCAGCCGAGCGGCTCCGCCCGCGTGACAGTGTACGCGCCGCAACGCGCGCTCAATACAAAACAAGCTTGACTGGCCAGATTTCACGTCGGACGCTCCTCAACGTGAAAACTTGGCCGCTGCAAGACGCGAAGAATCAGTTCAGCCACCTCGTAGAACTGGCTGTGACCCAAGGCCCACAGACCGTCACCCGGCATGGCGAGCCGGTGGCCGTCATCGTGGCGGCGGACGAATACAAGCGCGTCACCCGCCCGAAGGAAACCGTGCTGGAATTTTTCCGCCCCCTCAAAGGCTCCGGCATTCCGCTCGAGCGTCGCCGCGATCGGCCGCGCAAGCTCAAGCTCTGATGTTTCTGCTCGACACCGACGCGCTCTCCGAATTGGAGAAGCCCGCCCCGGACTCCGGTCTGCTCGCCTGGCTCCAGACTGTGGATTGGCTGGATTTGCACCTGAGTGTCATCACTCTTGGCGAACTATGGCAGGGCATCGCCGGACTCCCGCACGGACGCAAACGCCGCGCCCTGGAGGCGATGTTCGATCTGATCCCCGACCGTTTCCACCACCGCATCATCCCCGTGGACTACTCCATAGCTGTGAAGTTTGGTGAACTCCAAGCCACCGCCGGCCCGCTCCCCACTCTCGACACTCTCATCGCGGCGACGGCCCTCACCAGACGCCTGACACTCGTAACCCACAACAGCCGAGACATGGCGCGCACTGGCGCGGCGGTGCTGGACCCGTGGACGAGCAAGACCTGAGAATCAGGTTCAGATTTTGCCAAGGTGCTGAGGCACCGGCGACAGTTCGGGGCATCGAGAAAGATGATGTTGTCGCGTTCCCCATCACGTTCATTCGTTTTCGCGTCCAAGCCGGGACTGTCAACGGGCGGGTTGTGCTGAGTGCGATGCGGGAGCCTTCTGAAGGCAAAGCGCGGAATCTCAGTGACGACATGACCAATAGTTGACTCGAAGAGGTGTGCGCGCGTGCAGCTTCTTCAAATCCGCCAAGGCCGCCGAAGTCGCGCTCGAAGTTTTGGAAAAGGAAAGAGACCCGAAAAAGCCCGATTACTACAGCAAGTACTGCCTCGACGAGACCCATGCGGGCGCTCGACAAATACACGAAATAGATCATGACTGCGCGTGGTTGATAAATTCAACCGCAGTGGCCAAACGGAAGCACCGGGCGCCGAAATGCACAGAACCTGTGGCACCCAAAACACCAGCCGCTGGATTTATACTTTCATAATCAACTCGATTTGCATTACGGTTTCACCAAACGGAAGAATGCGCTGCTGCCTGCAATGTGCAGCGTGATTGTGTTCGTGGTTTCTGATCCCGGAACGTCCTGCCAGACTGGGTTGGTCAACGTCGGCGCCTGTTGCAGCTTCATGCCCCTGGCCGCGTCGTTCCATCGCAACTCAAGCCCAGTGGTGCTCACCACCACATGAGTGAAGGCGGGGAGTTGTGTGGTTGCGCCGAATCCCTGTCGGTAGAGCTTCTGAATCTCCTCTGGCGGAAGAGCGCGATTGAACAGAGCCACTTCATCGATAAGCCCTTCAAATACGCCACCGGTGTTTTGAGTGCCAATTGCCCCAATTTGAAGGTTGGCGAGACACGGCTGGATAGGTCCACCGCTTGAGGTAGCCTCGGAGTCCAAGTCCCCGTTGACGAACAGACGTACCACTCCGGTGGCGGCATCGTAGGTCGTAGCCACGTGCATCCACTGTCCGAGTAGTATCGGTCGGCTGCCCCCGAGGGCCACTAAGTCATGATTGATGTTTTTGGAAAGCTCGATTCTGAGCATACCCGAATCGCTGTCTTCCTGAAAAATGTACGACCACTGCCTCGCGGTGTCGTCCCATTTTGATACGATAACGTGCGCGCCGTCGGTGTTGGAGGACTTGATCCAAGCACAGATGCTCAGACCGGTGGAGACGTTCAGACTCGCTGATGAAGGCACTTGAACGAATGAATCGAAGCGCCAGTTGAACTCGAGTGCCTTACCGATCCACCCTTCAGCCCAATTCACTCCAGCCTTGAGGACACCATCGTTGCGGCTGCCTGACCAGTCTCTGGCGATGATGCCCTGGCCTTCGTCGAAGCTCCAGTGGCCGACCAAGCCTTCCACGAAATCGCTAACAAGCAGCGCGAACTCCTTCTCGGCGGCGTGAGATGCAGCGTCGGTCACTCGTACGGTGAAAGTGAACGAACCTGTTGAGTTCGGGATACCCGAGATGAAACCTGAAGAGGAGAGCGCCAACCCAGGCGGCAGCGCGCCGGATACCAAGGCAAACTTGTATGGCTCGGTGCCGTAGTTGGCGTGCAACAAAGTCGAGAAATCAAAACCTGGCGTGGCGACGCCGGGCACACGAGCAGACTCCAAGGTCAACGTCTTGACGAGCAGTTGACGTTCGGCTCGCGATTGCTGGCCAAGCGAATCGGTCACTTCCAAAGTGAAAGTGAAACTGCCTGATTGTGTCGCCTTGCCGCTTATCGTTCCGCCCGAGTCGAGGGACAGACCTGGCGGTAGTCCTCCTGCGATCACGGCCAGGGAATAAGGCGCGGTGCCGCAACCGATTTGTAGTGAAATTTTGTAAGTAACATCCAGCGCAGCGGCCGGTAAATCCGGCCCGGCGTCGATAAACGCTGGCCGCGTGGATTCGTAGGCACCCATGTCGAAGGCCACAATACCATCCCCGTTGCCATCAAGAAGTCGCGGGTGGCCTTCAATATCAGTTGGGATCAAAGAAACGAGGTTTGTTCCGCTATCAACGCAAGGCGAATCGCAGCTCAGGCGGAAGTCACCCGCAGGAGCGTCAAGGAAACGTGGACCGGCATCGATGTTTCCGGGGCCAGGAGGCAAAGGTGTGGTGCAGGAATACTCGAATACGCTGTTGGTGTAATTGGGACCGTTGTTGAAGTAAACGATGCAGTTGTAGAGCGTCGCACCTTCAATCACTCCGCCGCCTGAATTGCCAGTCACCGTGCAATTGTAGAGTGTGCCGCCATTCGCTCCACTGGCTGAATTGCCAGTGGCGATGCAATTGTAGAGTGTGGCTCCAGTCGCACCCTCGCCTGTGTTTTGTGACAGTCTGCAATTATTGAGGGTCCCTCCAAAGGCTCCTCCACCGGCGTTGGCGTTCAGCAGGCAGTCGTAGAGCGTGCTCGCATGAGCTCCACCACCAACTAAAGCGAAGTTATTTGTCAACGTGCAGCGATAGAGAGTGCTTTCGCTGGCTCCCCCGCCGGCAGCAAGCCTGCGTATAGGGGCGCTACCAACGGCTCCCGATGCCGCATTTTCAGTCAGTGTGCTATCGAAGAGAGTGCAACGATATGCTCCACTGCCCACGCCATGAACAATCGAAGGTAAAAGATAGTGAGAAAAGACAGCATTCGCCTTCAGCGTGCAATTGAAGAGCGTGCTGCCATTCGCACCTCCACCTTCGTGCGCTGAATTGCTAATCAAGACGCATTTGTAGAGCGTTCCGCCGTAGGCTCCGCCACCGCTCTCAGCTCGGTTGCTGACAAACAAGCAGTTGGTGACAATGCCGGAGCTCTCACTAAAAACTCCGCCGCCGCTTAAAGCATTGCCCCGCGTCAAAGTAAACCCGCTCAACACCGAGCCATTCCCTACGTAAGCACATCGAGCGGTGTCAAAACCACCAGTCTCGTTTTGGACTTCAGTTTCACCGCCCTCTATCACCGTAACGTCCGGCCCGTTAACGCTCCGAACCATAACGGCATTGGTTAGCGCCACTCGATTTAGCCCGTTCGTCTCGACACTACCTGCTCGATACACCCCGTTGGAGACAACAACGAGGCAGCCGGCCTGCGTTCCCGCGCTGATCGCGTCCTGAATGTTGGTCGCCGCCGTATTCCAACTCGTGTAGGGTGCGACCGGGTTCGGATTGGCTGCGTTGACATAGTGGGTCAAGGTCTGTTGCGCGTGGACGGACTCGCTCCATCCCCAGCCGATCGCTTGAAGAAATCCAACGATGAGGCAGATCTGGTTCATATTCATGGTGAAAATGGGTTTGGCTGATCGTTAGTGCTTTACGTCTCTTTCCTTTTCAGATTCCGCGAGGCGGGCCTTGGCCACACACGGGGTTCAAGGCCAACGCCCGCCGCCTGCTCACCCAAGCACGCAAAGCCTTCGTTGCCGGAACTGAATTGATGCGTGCCTTTTCCATGCGTTATGTTGGATAACGTGGTGGTGAAATCAGCAGGCAACTTCCCGTTATTTGGCGAAAGCTAAACGCCCTTTGTGGCCCGCTCAGGCCATTTGCTAAACAAGGCGGGTTTTTCGCCATCGGATCGGTCGCTACGGCGCGATTTCGAACTTTCCGACGCGTTAATCAGAACAAACCTTCGCACGATCTCATCTTGAGCATGGATTTCACGCTCAACCTTGCCAGAACGTGTTTGCTTCAATGTGCCGGCTTCCCCGATTTGCTGCCAATTCGTTCGTTCCGACGCCTTGGATCGTAGGGTTTCATGCCAGATCGGTCGCTGCGGCGCGCCGTAGTGTACGATCTGACGCGAGATCGGTCGCTACGGTGCGCCGTGACGTACGATCTGACGCCGGATCGGTCGCTACGGCGTGCGATAGCGTCGTTTTCGTCGCCGGATCGGTCGCTACGGTGCGCCGTGACGTACGATCTGATGCCGGATCGGTCGCCACGGCGTGCCGTCGTGTCCTGTCTTGGGACACGGCTGTCCTATTTTTGGACGGTGATCCCGGCCCACCAGCGCGTCGGCCCGATGGAGCCGACCAGCAGGCCGCCTTGATGCAGGTCATTTTTCCTGGCTTCGGCAGTTCAACTAGAGCATGAATTTATTAACCACGGATGGACATGGATGAACACGGATAAAACAGTCGGGTATGGCTCATCTTCCTGGTGCCGTGGGCTTTCCACGCAAATCCTTCTCATCTGTGTCCATCCGTGTTCATCCGTGGTTCAACTGTTTTTTTCAGGTGCATGGAAAATGGTTTGCAAATCACAAATCCGCGGCGGGAGATTTTCATACTTATAAATTTCGCGGCGCGCGACGAGGGCTGGCACGGAGCCAGCTATTACGTGCGGCATGAATGATAATAATTCTGAGTTCTATCGAATCGCCGGCGTTTCACTCGCCGGATTAACGGAACTGGGCGTAGCGCTCGGCATCACCCACACCACCGTGCCGCAGTTGACCGGCTTGATGGCGACGGCGGAAAACGGGAGCGCGCTTTTCCAGACGACGCGCGCGGGCAAACGCCAGGCGTTCATCGACCTGCGCACCGCTCGCGCAAACGCGCAGGACTATATCGAGAAGGCGCGTAATTATTTGACGCCTTTCCTCGGCGGCACTTGGAATGAAAGCTGGACGCAAATCGGCTTCACTTCGCCCACGCTGGAATTGCCGAACACCGACGCGCGTCGCCTGCGAGTGCTCACGGGCATCACGGCTTATTTCACGGCGAACGCCGCGCACGAAAGCACGCCGCTGAATATCACCGCGAGCACCACCCAGGGTTTGCTCGACGCGCTCACTGCCGCGATGCAGACGACGCGCAATTGCCGCACCGATCAGCGCACGAACCGCGACGGTCGCAACACGGCCGAAACGGCGCTGGAGAATCAACTCAACAGTCTGTGGAAGGAGTTGGAAGCGGTGCTCACGCCGACGGACGCGCGCTGGCTCAAGTTCATCGACCGCATTCCGGGCGATCCGCACGCGCCAGAGCAAGTCACGGACGTCACCGCCACCGTGCAACCCGGTGGCATCATCGTGCTGGACTGGCCGGATGCCACACGCGCGTCGCGTTACAAAGTGCTCAAGCAGATCGTGGGCGTGGATCCCGCGCCCGTCGTGGTCGCCACGGTGGAAGACAGCGACGCGCAAATCACCGGTGTGCCCAGCGGCGCGACGGTGCAATTGCAAATCGTGGCCACCAACGGCGTCGGCGACGCCCCCGCGAGTGATGTGATTCAATTGCAGGCGGCATAACCAGATCGTTTTTTGTCGTGGCGTGCGGCCGGCAGGCTTGGACTGCGTTGGCCGCACGCCGTTTTTATTTCGACCTGGGCAATTTCACGGACTGACCGCCTGATACCAGCGGGATTGGCCGTTTACCGCGCCGGGGTCGGCTATCGTGACGGGAGGGAGGTAAAAGAAATTGGTCAGGTCTATCCAATTGGGTGGACTAAGAGTCGGGGTGTACTGGATGCGATAGTGCCGGTAGGGCTGCCCCTCAAAGGTGAACGAAAATCCAGTCGCCGCCGAATAAACCATGGAGCCGGGCTGGAGCAGGCCGCCCGCGCCTAAAAAAGGAGCGCCCGAGGCAGTGTAAACCGCCGTGGAATCATCCGTAAAATAAACGGTGAATACCAGGATACCCCGGCTCAACGATTGCTGGCCCAGCAAAAGGGCGGAAACTGTTTTGCCATCCAGCAAATCCCCGTTGCCGATGACGCGCGTGATGACTCCATTTGTCAGGACGTATATTCCGGTGTTCGTGTAGCTCCCGCCGGTGATCTCAAATGCCAGAACGCCGTTTTCGTAAGTGAAGTTCCCGAACTCGGAACCAAGCTTGTTGGTGGTGCCCGGAAAGAAAGCTTCACTCGTGATGAGCGCGACCGGCGAACCGCTGCCATCAAGCGGCTTTATGTAGATGCCGCCCGGCGCAGGCGTCCCGCCCGTCCGGGCTTTGAACACCACTTGATTGCCGGCTATCTGGATGGGGCCCAATGAAGTAATGCGTGTGCTGAAGGGGGGCGCCAGAGTGTTGATATCCGCCACGTTGGTGAAGCCGCTGCCGGTAGTGGAGTAGAGGCCGATGATGTTGTTGCACAAAGGCCCACCCAGCCGGGCCACAAAAGCCAATACCCCGCCTGCGTAAGCGATGTGCGTGGGCTCGTACAGGTTGGTTCCGCAGCCCGAATTGGCACTGGGCAGTCCCGTGTTTCGAGTCGCAATCACTGTAACGCGGTTGCCAGCCAAATTTGCGAGATAGACACCTGCGTCATTCGACCCCAAGCCAGCAAACGCAACCACGCCGGCATCCTCCGCGGCTGGCCCCACCTTGAGGTCGAAGGTTCCCGAACCGAAGGGCACGGCATTGGTCCGGGCCACGATCGCTACCGTCGTTCCAATTCCGGTCTGGTCGAAAATGACGTCGTTGTCTTCATTATTGGGATTGTGAACGGTGTAGAGCAAGTTGCCGAGATTGCCATTGTACAAACCAAACTCTATCACGGTCTCAACGACGGGGTTGGTGAGCTGCTGGCCTGGCTCTTGGACAAACACCGTCCGTGGCCCCAGGCCATCGGCGACAAAAGCCACTGTGGAGTTGTTGATACCCGCGGTCCAGAATCGCGTGAAATTGGCAAAGCCACCGGGAACAAGCGTATTCGTCGTGGCCACCGGATAGAAAGGGGGTGCGGCGAAAGCCGTCGAGGCAAGCACGAGGAAACCGAAGCAAAGACAGATGTTGGTTTTCATTTTAATGGGGGCTGGGCCGGTGAAACATTTTCAGGCAACTGGCCGAAACGGAAAGAAGCTTAACCTCATGCCGGCGAAACGAATAGCTTTCAGTCTGCATCCTTCGCCGCGAATACTGCGCATGTGGGCGGCTGTCAACCACGATTTCCGGAGGGATTCATTCAATCGGACGATGGCGAGTTCGTTTAGACGAGTGCGCGACGGTGCAGTTGCAAATCGTGGCCACCAACGGCGTCGGCAACGCCCCGGCGAGTGATGTGATTCAACTGCAGGCGGCATAAGCAGATCGTTTTTTGGCGCGGCGTGCGGCCGGCAGGCTTGGACTGCGTTGGCTGCACGCCGTTTTCGTTTTCTTCCCGAAAACTGAAGGGGAACTTGAGATTGACCGCAGGCAGGAAGTGGACAACTACGGAAGTCCACGGATAAACACGAATGAAGCGAAAGCCGGAGCGGGGCGACTTTTCCCCACACGGTGGAATTGAAAGCTCTGCCCGCTGCCTTTCAACTTGGCAGCAATCGGTGTGGATCTGTGTCCATCCGTGGTTCAACTCCGGTTTTCGAGGGTTAACCGGCGCAGCTTTTAAGCGGTGGCTTCCACAAGGCCGGCGGGATCTCATTGCGTTTCATTCAAGCGCAGGCTTGATCGCACGCGCACCTTCGCGCGATAACCAGCGGCGAAAAATCAACGCATGAACATGCCTCTGCCAATCGGTGCCCGCGCTGCCTCCACTTTGATTAAATTTTTGGCGCTCGTCGCATTGGCGAACGTGTGTCGTCTTGCCGGTGCGCAAAACGCTGACGCTCCTGCTTCGACGCAACCTGGCCAGGCGACCACGGCCGGCAAGGAAGCCGCCGCTCAAGCCGAGAAGGATTGGGTGGATGGCCGCTGGAATCAAACGGACGTGGGGCCGTTCCTCACGTCGAGTTTGCAAACGCCGAGTGGTTGGGTCGCAAAAGGATTTTCCATTCGCGTCGGCGAAAATGGCGAAGCCGCGGTCTGCTACGACACGGGAAATCCATCGTTGCGCGCGGCGTGGATAGGCGGTCTCTTGAAATTCAGCGCATCGCGTTTCGGTTTGATTGGCGCGCCAGCGGCGGCAGGCGAATGGAGTTTTTCTACGACGACCAACGCGGGCTGGCAGGGCGTCATCGCGCGCCACGTAGCGCTGCACTTGAATGGCAAACGCGTCGTCCTCGATACACGCGTTGGCGACACGCTTGTGCGTGAGTCGCCGTGGATGGAAACGGTCGGCGACTTGCACATGTTCACTCGGAGTTTTGAAGTTGGTGCAGGAAAGCTGGCGCTCACCAATCTTATCTTCGCGCAAACCCACGGCGTGGCTCGGTTTCGCAGCAACTCCACTATCGAGCTGGCGATGATCGAACACGATGGCCGAGTCACTGCCATTGCTCGCAAGAATGTGGCGGGTGCAAAACTTTCCGCAGCCAACAATCAAATCAGCCTCACGTTCCCGCCGCGCGCTGAACCGTATCTTGCGAAAGTGTTTCTCTGGTCTGGCCCGGTCGTCGCGGCGGCAGAGTTTGAGAAAATGGTGGCTAGTTCGACTCCGCCGGAAAATCTCGCCACGCTCGCCCGCCCCGGCCCCGCGCATTGGCTGCCGGCGTTGACGACGATTGGCCAAGTTGGTTTTCTGACGGATGGATTCGCCGTGGACACGCTCACCGTCCCGTACGCCAATCCGTGGAAGGCATTGATGTTTTGCTCGGGCGTCGATTTTTTCCGCGACGGCTCGGCGGCGGTTTGCACGATTCACGGCGACGTATGGCACGTCACCGGCCTCGATGACAAACTGCGCGCCGTGACGTGGAAGCGTTACGCGACCGGTCTTTATCAAGCGCTTGGCCTGCGCGTCGTGAACGACAAGGTTCACGTCCTGGGCCGCGATCAAATTACGATTCTGCACGACGACAACGGCGACGACGAAGCCGACCGTTATGAAAATTTCTCGAACCTCATCGACACTTCGACAAGCTCGCATGATTTCGTGACCTGCCTCGAACAAGACGAGGCGGGAAATTTTTATTTTGTCGATCCGCACGGCGTGCATCGCCTGTCACCGGACGGCCGGACGAAGGAAACTTTGGGCACGGGCTTTCGCAATCCCAACGGTCTCGGCGTCGAGGTGCCGAAGGGAACCTGGGGCGCGCTCGGCGGACAAATGTTAAGCCTCGCATGGGGCCGTTGCACGATGATGATGGTGCTGCGCGACGTGATCGACAGCCAGGCCCAAGGCGCGGCCGTCGGGCTGCCGGCGAAATTTCTTTCCGGCCCGATGCGCGGAACTTTTTCGCCGAAGGATGGACAACTTTACATCGCCGGCAGCACGGGCTGGCAGACCAGCGCGTTGAAGGATGGAGCGTTCCAACGCGTGCGCTACACCGGCACACTTCCGCGCTGGCCCGTCGCCTGGCACGCGCATCGCAACGGACTCGCGATCACATTCAGTCAACCGCTTGACCGCGCGACGGCAGAGGATCCTGGCAGCTTTGCATTGCACCAGTGGAATTATCGTTACGCCGCGAGTTACGGCTCGAAGGATTATTCCGTCACAAATCCAGACAAGGAAGGTCGCGATGAAGTCGAAGTGCGCTCGGCGAAATTGAGCGCCGACGGACGCACCGTGTTCATCGAAACGCCTGACCTGCGGCCGGTGATGCAGATGGAAGTGAAGTTCAATCTGCGCTTCACGAGCGGCGCGACGGCAGGCGGCCCGCTCTATTTGAGTTTGAATCGTCTCGCCGAACCGTTCTCATTCAAAACTCAAAATTAACAACTCAGAATTTACATGAAGCCCCACTGGCAAGGCGTTTTCCCCGCCATCACGACACAGATGAAAAAGGACGGTGCGCTCGATCTCGATGCGACCGCCCGCCACGCCGAAGCGCTGCTCGATTCTGGCGTGAGCGGAATCATTTTCCTCGGCTCGCTCGGTGAAAACCAGGCGATGACGGGCGACGAAAAACGGCGCGTCATCGCAGCCATGATCAAAGCGGTGAATGGCCGTGTGCCAGTTTTGAGCGGTGTGGCCGAGGCGAGCACGACGGAAGCCATTCGCTACGTGCGCGACGTGGAGAAGCTTGGCGCGGACGGCGTGATGCTCATGCCTGCGATGCTCTACAAAGGCGACCCGCGCGAAACACTCACGCACTTTCGCACGACGGCCAAGGCGACCGGCCTGCCGATCATGATTTATAACAATCCGATCAGCTACGCGAACGACCTCACGCCGGCGATGTTCGCGGAACTGGCGGCGCAGAAAAATTTCGTCGCGCTCAAAGAAAGTTCCGGCGACACGCGCCGCATCACGGATCTGCGCAACACCGTCGGCGACCGCTACGCTATTTTCACCGGCGTCGATGACCTGGTGTTGGAGACCTCGATCCTCGGCATTGATGGCTGGGTAGCGGGCAGCGGCATCGCGTTCCCGCAGGAGAACCAATATCTCTGGGAGCTAACGCGCCGCGGTGAGTGGGAAAAGGCACGGGAGATTTATCGTTGGTTCACTCCGCTGCTGCATCTCGATGTCAGCACGAAGTTTGTCCAATACATCAAGCTCGCCGTGCAGGAATGCGGTCTCGGCCGCGAATGGGTGCGCGCGCCGCGCCTGCCGCTTGCGGGCGAGGAGCGCCGGCGAATCTTGAAAATCATCCACGACGGCAGCGCGAAGCGGCCTGCGAAATCGTTCGGCAAGGTTAGCCGATTCAAACATTAGGACGCTCCGAAGGGCAATGGTTTTGAGCGTGACGCGCCGCGCCGAAGGCTCCGGCAAATTCACCGAGCTGGGCCGGCAGAAGTTGGGCGCGCTGGCCGCCCGGCCGCCATTCCATCGCGTCGAGAAAATGTTGCAGCGGCTCGAAAAGAGAATTTCCAGCGCGAGCCACCCCACCGCCGATGATGACGGCCGCTGGATCGAGGATGTTGATGAACGAGGCGACCGCGCCAGCCAAGGCTTTGACTGACTTCAGCCAAATTGCGGTTGCTTGTGCGTCGCCGGCGGTGTGCGCGGCGAGGAGTTCGTGCGTGGTTTGAAAACGTCCGCCGCTACGGTCACGAATGGTGGCGTTACCGATGGCCAGTTCGAGACTCCCAGGCGTGCCGCAGATGTCAGGCGCGCCCTCGGGGTCGAGGCAAATGTGGCCAAAGTGTCCAGCGCGGCCGAGGTGTCCGTGCAAAAGTTTGCCATCCACCATCGCCGCGCCGCCGACGCCGGTGCCAAGGGTGAGCAGAATGACATTTTGAAATCTACGCGCCGCGCCCAGCCACGACTCGCCCAGCAACGCCGCCTGCGCATCGTTAAGAACGGGCACTGGCAAACGCGTGCCAAGAAATGTCGTCCAATCCAATCGCTCCAGTCCCTGTAGCCGGCCCGGCATGTACGCGATGGAGCGACCGTCGCTGGCGGCGAGTCCAGGCGCGGAAAGGCCGATGGTTTGCGCCCGCACGCCGCGTTCGGTTTGAATCTGATCAAGAAGGGCACGAATTTTCAGCGCCCAATCCATTTTCTCTTCCGTTTCAAACTCGACGTTCCGTTGGAGCAAATTTTCTCCAGCAGGCGTGACGGCCACTGCTTTGATGCTCGAGCCGCCCAGATCAATTCCGAGGGAGTAGCTCATTTGAAAAAAGCCGAGAGTCGAGTGGCGAAGAGCGAAAGCCCAACGATGATGAGAAGATGATTCACTGAGGCCACGTGCTCGGTTGAACTCGCCATGTGCGCTTTGTTACTCGCCCATTCCGTGCTGACCTTCGCTGACACACCAACCGGCATCGACGTTGACGACGTCACCGGTGATGGCACTGGCGTCGTCGCTCAACAGAAACGCGGCGGCGCGAGCCACGGCATCCGCATCAATTAGATCTTCGACCAGCGGCTGTTTGGTCTTCATGAAATGCAACACGTCGGGGTTCTGCTGCGCACGCGCGCTCATGGGCGTCCGCACCAGCGCCGGGGCAATGACGTTCACGCGAATTTTTTGCGGCGCGTAACTGGCGGCCATCGCTTTGCTCAAAGCGATGATGGCGCCTTTGCTCGCCGCGTAGGCGTGCGTCTCAAAAAATTTGGGCGATGGTGAATGGCCCAGCACGCTGGCCATGTTCAGGATCGAACCGCGCAAACCATTTTCTCCCGGCGGCTGCCGCAACATCTGCGCGATCACCGCGCGGCACATGAAGAAAACGGTTTTGGCGTTGGTGTTCATCGTGATGTCCCAACCCGCCTCGGTGCATTCGTGAACCGGGCCGTCGCCGAATTTGCGGCCGCTGATACCGGCGACGTTGAAGAGCGCGTCGATCCGCCCGAAGCGCGCGCGGCAATGCTCGACAGCGGTCGCCACGGCGTCCGGAACGGTCAAGTCCGCCGCGAAGAAATCACACTCGGCATTCGTGGCGTGGATTTTTTCGATGAGCGCTCGGCCGTGTTCGGCTGTGCGGCTGGTGATGAAGATTTTCGCTCCTTCGCATGAGGCGAGTTCCGCCGTCGCCGCCGCGATGCCCGTCGAGCCGGTGATCAGCAGCACTTGGTTTTGAATTTTTTTTGACATGGTCATCACCGGGAACGTGGCGGATTATGTTGGGCAAATCTCTACGCGATGGCACGGACGCCAGTCAATGACGCATCACGGCGACGCGCGGAGTGGAAGTTGCGGCGGGGTCGAATTTGCCCGGTTTCGGTTCGCCACAAGGACGTTTGACACCGGGCTGCCGGGCGCTTTGAATAGCCGCCGGACTAATTGAGTCGATAAGGCAGTTTGAAATTTTGGTGCGGATAACTGATAACAACGGGCGCAGGCCCAAATGCCGGAAAGGCAGGTTGATATGAATGTCCGAATCACACGGTTCTTGAAAACAGCGGGAGCGATCACCGTAGCGAGTGTGTTGCTCGGTTGCGAAGGAAAGTCCGCGAAACTGGCGCAATCCGACAAGCCAGCAGCAACGACGCCGCTCGTCAGCAACACGAACAATCTTCCAGCAACCGATGAAACGACGGCAGCGGATCTCGACGCGGCACCGTTGAGAACAATCGAGCCAGCGGCGTTGCCAATGTCTGCCGGAGTCGAAGACGTTATCAAGCTTGCCCAATCAGGCGTGGGCGACTCGGTCATCCTCGCCTACATCGAAAATTCAACGGTCACTTACGAGCTGGCCGCGGATGACATCACTTACTTGAACGACGTGGGTGTTTCCGACGACGTCATGAAGGCGATGATCGAACACGGCAGCAAACTCCGTGAGCAGGAGAAAAATTTGGCGACGAAGCCAGCCGAACTCGACAAGGCAGTGGCAGCGGCCAAGCAATCCCAAGCTGCCGATGCCAAGAATCCGGCACCGCCCCAGCCAGGTGTGCAACCCGCTGCCGCGCCAGCCGTCGTGACGGAAGCCCCCGCACCGCAATATGTCAGCACGCCGCCGCCGATAGACGCAACGCCAGCGCCGCTGCTCAACGCGCCGCAGGAAGTAAATTATTTCTACAGCAGCCTTTCGCCTTACGGATCGTGGATTGAACTTCCAGCTTACGGCTGGTGCTGGCAACCAACCGTCGCCGTCGTGAATACGGGTTGGCGGCCGTACTGCCACAGTGGGCGCTGGTTGTATTCGGACTGCGGCTGGTACTGGCATTCGGATTATTCATGGGGCTGGGCGCCTTTTCATTATGGCCGTTGGCATCATAATCCACGCGTTGGCTGGGTTTGGTTCCCGGATTCGGTCTGGGCGCCAGCGTGGGTCACTTGGCGCAATACCGATGGCTACTGCGGTTGGGCGCCGCTGCCCTACGGATTTCATTGCGGCGCACACGGCTCTACCTACCGCGGCGTGGCTGTGGGCGTCGGCTTTGATTTTGGCCTGACCGCGTTTCACTTCTCGTGGGTGTCGCATCGAAATTTTGCGGATCGCGCGCCGGTACATCATCTCCTCCCTGCTGACCGGGCTGGAAACGTTTACGCCAACAGCAAAGTCATCAACAACATTGTTGTGGGGAACAACAACACGATCATCAACCAAGGCGTCGGTTTTGATAAAATTTCCTCTGTATCACGCACTGAAGTAGCCAAAGTCTCGGTGCGCGATCTGCCGACCGCGCCACAAAAAGCGCTCAAGCCGGACCGCATCGAGCGCGATGACCGCCGGCACGGCTGCCGCGGTGCCGGCGCGTTCAGCCCAGGAATTGCGCAAAGGTGCGGCACCGGTCTCCAGTTTCGTCGCGCCAGCGGCTGTAGCCGTAGGCGCGGGAGCGGTGGGAGTGGCTGCGCTCGCTTCGGCGAATGCCAAAGCCACCGCGATTCCGGCGGCTTCTCGCTTGGCTCAAAAGCGAGTCGATGAGCGCGTGTCCACGGTAAACGCCTCTTCGCCGCTGTCGCCGACAGCGGTCGTGAAGCCGAAACTCGAACCGGCGAAGACACCATCCACTGTCGTAAGCACGCCGCGCAGTCTGGAATCTTTGCCCAAGCCAGCGGCTACCTCCACACCGGTTGCAGTGAAACCAACGGTCCCGCCTTCGCCGACTCCCCGGCAAAGCGCCGATGGAATACCGCAGTCGAAGCCAGTCAACGAACGTAGCGGCGATCCGGTGATCGTAAGAAACCCTTCGCCTGCGCCTCAGCCTGCGAAGGCAGTTCCGGCCTCGCCGCCTTACGTCGGTCAATCATCTGCGAACGCAACCGTCGTGCAAACGCAACCAACACCGCAAGTGGTGAACACACCGCAGGCGCGCATCGTTCAGCAGCCAAATTATCAAGTGCCGCAACCGCATCCCACCTACATAGCGCCGCAGCCGGTGGTTCGCCAGCCAGCGTACACCCCGCCGCCATTCCAGCAGTATCGCCCGCAAGCCGCGCCGACCTATTCGCCACCGCCGCGTTACGAGGCGCCGCGACCGGCCCCGTCTTATTCACCGCCGGCCCAGCAACAACAACGTTCGGTACCCGCCACGCCGTCGCGCGGAAAAAACGAGAAATAGTTTTCGTTTGTTCAAAAAGAGAACCGGCTGAACCCAAAGTTTTGCCGAAGCACTTGAGATCGTTTCGTGCTGTTTATGAAAACGTGGCTTCCCTGTCTGCTCGTCCTTGCTGTTTGGTCGCGGCCGTTGCACACGGCCAAGGCGCAAAGCCAGAACGCGAACACCACCGTGATCTTTGCGACCGGTTTTGAAAAAAGCGAAGGCTACGACGATCAACTCATCCTGGTTGGCCAGAATGGCTGGATGAATTTCGGCTCCGGCGGAAATGGCCTGGTCACGAATTTTTTTGACGGGCTGGGACAGCAGGCGTTCATCGGTTTAACCGGGCCGACTAATTCCGCCGACACGTTCAGCTTGTTGCGGCCGTTCAATTTCGTCGCCGATACGACACATCAACCCATCGTCAAGTTCTCTGTCCTCATGTCGATCACGGAGTCGAGTTCGACCAATCGCGACGATTTTCGCTGGAGCGTTTACAACCTCGCCCAACAGCGGTTGTTCTCGCTCGATTTCGATGGTGTCACTCACGGCGTCAACTACGCGCTCGATGACGGTGCGGGATTTTTCTCGACCGGAGTGGGGTTCACGAATTTGGTGATTTACGAACTGGCCATCACCATGAATTTCACGCGCAATCTTTGGAGCGCGAGTTTGAACAACCTGCCCGTCGTGAACAGCAAGCCAATCTCGACGCGTTTCGACACCGTGTTGAACCTCGCCGACATTGACGCCGTGTGGTCCATTCGCACGCCCGGCCAGGCCGGCGACAATTACCTGCTTTTCGATGAATACGTCGTGACAGCGGAAGCGCTACCGTCCATTCCACCGACGCTCGAAGCCGTCCAACGCCTCGCTGCCGGCCAGTTCCTGCTAAAACTTCACGGCGAGCTTGGCCTCAAATACGCCATCGACGCGAGCAGCGACCTGGTTCATTGGACGGAAATCAAAACCCTCCACGCGACGGATGGCACGGCCGATTTTCTCGACAACGCGGCGACAAATTTTACTTCGCAATTTTACCGCGCGCGGCAGATTCCTTGAGCACAACTTCGCTTCCTAGACGGAGCGACGAACACTAAATGCTGCAAGCAGTACAAACAATCGGCGGCAGCTTGATCTGTCGCAAATTCATTTCGCGCAGCCGGGCTTCGCGTGGCGCGAAACAACGCGGGCAATCCGAAAATTTCTCCAAGTCCCACGTGTCGGCAAACACGCGACCACGGCGCAGATCGATCCCGTAAGCCAGCGCCGCTTCGAGCGCCGCCAGCTTCGGTGGCGAAAATTCACCAAGCGCCGCGAGTGCCTCCAAGGCTCCATTACCGAAGCGAGTGGGGATGAGTGACACAACGCTCGCCCCGCAATCAAACGCGAAGTCAATGGAACGTCTGGCCCAATCCAGTGCTTCGGCTTCGTCGAGGAATGGCGGTTTGACGAGCACGAACACGCGCAACGCAATTCGGTTCGCGCGGAGAAATTTCGCCGCGTGCGAAAACTGCTGGAGTGTCATCCGCTTGTTCAGCTTCGCCAGGACTCCGGGATGCGCCGTCTCCAAACCCATCGCGACTTCAAGTTGTCCGGCAAGTTGATTGCGGAATCGCAGGCATGAGTCGTTCACAAGCGATGGATGGCACTCGACGATCACGCGCTCGAAGGAACGAATTTGTTCCGCAATCGCCGGATGATCCGCGGGCGGAATCGCGCGTGGATCGAAGAAGCTGCCGCTGTTGTAGAGTTTGATGTGGCGTGTGACGACTTCGGCGGGCGCTTGCGCGCACAACTGCTCGAGCGCAAATTCAATTTGCTCCGGGATTGCTCCGGGCGGCACGGTTTCCCGCAACGTGTGCTTCCAGAGATCGCACATCAAGCAGCGCCACAGGCATTCGCGATTGGTTAGAAAAATGGTTGCGACTGAAATGATGTCACCCGATTCCGCCCGCTCTTCTTCGAGCAGAAATGCGTGAGGACGGCGCGGGTCGAGGGACTCACGCGGTCCGCGTTTCGCGAGTATCCAGCGGTCGCACTCGTGTGGTTGATCAGGATAGGCGGAAGTCACGGAAGGGAAATTGGCTGCGCGGCTTCCCCTCACCGCGTCATTTGGATTTCTCCACAAAAATCTGCACGAGGTGGAGCAGCGTCTCGGTTGTCTTTTCCAGGCCACGCCGGGAATTGAACTCGAGCTTGCCGTGGAAATTTTGCCCGCCAGTAAAAATGTCCGGGCACGGCAGACCGGCGAAGGTGAGGCGCGAGCCGTCGGTGCCGCCGCGGATCGCGTGCAGCCGCGCGTTCAATCCGGCGCGGCGCGCAGCTTCGAGGGCGTAGTCGGTCAGATGCGGATGATTTTTCAGCACCTCTTTCATGTTTTTGTAGGACTCCTTGACGGTGAGCGAAATTTTGACCGCCGGAAATTTTTCCTGAGTCGCTTTCACCATGTCGCGCAGGAGAGCTTCCTTCGCGTCAAGTCCGCTCGTTTCAAAATCGCGGAGCAGAATTTTCAGATTCGATTCCTCCACTTCCAGCGTGCCCGTGTACGGATGCACGAAACCGACCCGGTTGGCGGTCGTCTCCGGCAGCATGTCCGCTGGAAAGCGCGCGATGAAATCCGCCACGGCAGGCAGCGAATTGATCATGATGCCTTTCGCCGTGCCGGGGTGCGTGTTCTTGCCGTGGAACGTGACCGTCGCCGAGCGCGCGTTCCAGGTTTCGTTGCTGATTTCGCCGGGCGCTTCGCCGTCCACGGTGTAGGCGTATTGCGCGCCGAATTCTTTCACGTCGAATTTATCAATGCCGCCGCCGACTTCTTCGTCGGGCGTGAAAGCGATGGCGAGCGGGCCGTGGCGAATTTGCGGATTGCGCTGGAGCAAATCGACGAGCGTCAGAATCGCGGCGCAACCCGCCTTGTCATCCGAGCCGAGCAACGTCGTGCCATCGGCGGTAATAATGTCGTCGCCGATCATTTCTTTGAGCAAGGGATTTTTGGCAACGCTGATGATCTGCGTTGGATCATTGGGCAGCACGAGGTCACCGCCCTGGTAGTTCTTGTGAACGATTGGATGGACATTGGCTCCCGAGACTTCTGGCGACGTGTCCATGTGCGCGATGAATCCGATGACGGGCACCGCAGAGTTGTCCGGCAGATTGCCCGGGATGCGCGCGTAAACAATCGCGTGCTCGCTGAGTCGAACGTCTTGAGCGCCGAGAGTTTTCAATTCGGTCACCAGCAACTTTGCCAAATCAAATTGTTTCTTTGTGCTGGGAACGGTTGGCTGATCTTCCTTCGATTGCGTATCGATCTGCACGTAGCGAAGGAAGCGCGCGAGCACGGATTCGTGCGGCGGATTCAATTCCGCGTGTGCCGTCAGCGCAAACAGGATTCCGAAGCTTGCAAGGGCAAAAAATTTCATGCGGTCAAAAATTTGGTAAGGCACTGCGACATTTTGATCACAGCAAGGTTGGCTCACTCGCGAGCGGCGCGGCGGGCTTGGAGCTGGAAGGCGCGATTTCCGCACGCGCACTGGGTTCGCCAGGTTGCAAATTCACGATGGCGGGCCGCAGCAACTGGCCTTGAAATGTGAAACCCGTCGCCAGAGTTTCCGCGACCTGCGCGTTCGCCGCGACATTTGTTTCTGGATCGGGAAGCTGATGGATTTTGGCGTCGAATGCCTCGCCTGGCTTGATGACAAACGGCACCAAGCCAACCCGCCGCACGACCTCGCGGCAGGCATTTTGAAAATTGCCAAGTTGTTCGATCAAATTGGGCTGGCCGGAGTGCCCGGCGGCGACGTTCAGCGCGTAAATATGATCGAGCAGCCGCACGACGATTTGCAGCCAATCGCCCTCCGCGCGACGCAGTTTTTCAACTTCCAGGCGCAAATGATTTTTCTCCTGTTCGTTGGCCTTCTGAAGAAATTCGCTGAACGATTTGGATTCCGCCGCGATGTGTTCGGCGATTTCTTTCGCAGCGGCCGCGGTTCTGGACGATTGCTCCTGGACGTTCTGCCACTGGCTGGTGGCGGTGGCGATCTGCGCGCCGACGTTTTCAAGGTTTTGGATTTGAGTCAACGTGTCGGCCAGGC
The DNA here is from genome assembly GCA_016195385.1 of Verrucomicrobiota bacterium. Lineage (GTDB taxonomy): Bacteria > Verrucomicrobiota > Verrucomicrobiia > Limisphaerales > JACPZS01 > JACPZS01. The sequence continues at coordinate 42,952 of JACPZS010000232.1, read as the reverse complement.
CGTTATTTTCGGCGAGTTGCGACGCGGTGCGGTACTCCTTCAAAAACGGCGTCACGCAAAACCAGGCTCCCAGCGCGACGCTGACGACGCAGGCCGCGATTTCCAAAGTGTCGAATGCCCCTTCGCCACGAAAGACAATCGCCACGGCCACGGCCACGAGCAAAATATCTCCGAGCAAGAACGGCCATTTCGGTAATTTGGGTGTAAGGCGGTCAGTCATGTTGCGTGCAACTTTACGGGAAGCGCGGCGCGCGAAGCCACGGAAAAATAGTCGTCCCCCTCGCGTTTGAGATTTCCACCGCTGTTGCCGTCCTCAACGAAGCTTCGTGCCTGCCGATACAACTCACGTCGAGCGGCGCGGAGCCGCCCGAATGATGAAGTCTGTTTTTACCAAACCGATTCGTTGGCGCGGCGGCACCCTGCTCTGCCTCGGGCTTTGGGCGGCACTCAGTTTTGCCGTCTGTAGTCGCTACGGTGCCAAACCGATCGTCATTTCTGGCGAGAGTATGACACCCACTTTGCAACCGGGTGAAATCCGGCTCGCGCACCGCTGGCTGGCTTTGTTGCAAGGCTACCATCGCGGCGACATAGCGCTGATTCGTGATCGCGACGACAACCAGTTTTCGATCAAACGCATCGTGGCGTTGCCGCACGATCAGCTTCAATTCAAAAACGGGAGCGTTTACTTAAACGGGCGTGTGCTGATGGAACCCTATTTGCCGAAGGATGTCACCACGTTGAATCCACGCCGCGCCGCGGAGAACGTCATCGAACTTGGTTCGGACGAGTTCTTTGTGCTGGGGGACAACCGCGAAATCAGTCTCGACAGCCGTTACCTCGGGCCAGTGCCGGGAAATCGTTTGCTGGGCAAACTTCGGAGTCGTTGAGCGGCAGACGTGCGGCCGCTGCCTATAGATACTTTCTCGATTACGGATTGCTCGTGATGCGAGACCAATCGAAACCTTGCGCTGCGGCGTAAATCGCAAAAGCTCTTTCATTCTGGATCAGCACGGCCCTCACGACGCTCGAATCATCCGCGCGTCCGCTGTTCGGAATCAGGTCGGGAATGATGTCCACTTTCTTGTGCGCGTAAGTGAGCGCGAAAACCGCCTCGGCCAACGCGAAGTACGGCAAATCCTTGTAAGCGCCCTCGGCGGCGTCTTCGACCGCGTCAGCAAGAAATTCGAGTTGATCCACCAAGTGCGGAAAATGCGGCGCGTGGATTTGTGTGAACTCCATTTTCCAGAGCGGCAGCTGGCGCAAAACTTTTTCGACAACGGCCGGGGTGATAAAGGCGGCACCGTGGTTAACAAAATTGACGAATTCGGACATGCGCTTTTGTCTAGCAGCCAGCCGCCGGTTAGTAAACGTGAAACCTTTTCTATTTTCGTTTCGCGTGTGCGTGCGTGAGCTGTCCAGTGCGCCGGCCGCCCGGTTTCAAACTTCGACGACTGAATTGGCCAGGACACCAACGTCGGAAATTTCGATGCGGATGGTGTCGCCCGGTTGAAGCGAAAAATCATCCGGCGGCACGACGCCCGTGCCAGTGAGCAACACCGCGCCGTTGGGAAATTTTTGGCTGCGAAAGAGGAATTCCGCAAGTTGGCCAAAGGCGCGCTTGATTTGGCTGACCGCAGTCTCACCAGAAAAGACGCGCTTGTTCGCACGAAGAATCTCGATGCGAATCTGCCAACTGCGCGCTTCGGCTTCGCTCGCAATTGTGATGAACGGGCCGAGCGCGCACGAGCGGTCGTAGATTTTCGCCTGCGGCAAGTAGAGCAGATTTTCGCCCTCGATGTCGCGCGAGCTCATGTCGTTGCCGATGGTGAAGCCGACGATATGGCCGCGCGAATTCAACACGAGCGCCAGTTCCGGCTCGGGCACATTCCAGCGTGAATCTTTGCGGATGCCGACGGCGTCATCCGGGCCGACGGTTTTTGAGGGAAGCGATTTGAAAAAAATCTCCGGTCGTTCCGCCTCGTAAACCCGGTCGTACGCTGTGGCGCTGAAATCCGATTCCTCCATGCGCGCTTTTTTGCTGCGGAGATAAGTCACACCCGCGGCCCAGATTTCCTGTTCCTCTACTGGGGCCAATAATTTCACTTCAGAGAGCGCAAGGCTCGGAAGTTTTTGCTGCACAAAAATAGCAAGCTGGCCGTGCAGGTCGTCGTTTTCGAGAAGCGAGGACAGGCTTTCGACACCAGCAGCAGTCAAGTCCAGTAGCGTGTGATCGTCTGGCGCGAGGCCAATACGAATTTGTCGGGCGGCGTTTTGAAAGCGGCAAAGTTTCGTCATGTCTGCGCGCAGCAAACGCCCGGACGCAAAGTGCTGGCAAGCAAAAACTGGCCGTCGGGGAAAGCGCTGCCGAATTCAGCAATCGAACCTAAACGGCCTCGCAAACCGCGAATTCAGGCTGCTGCAGGGCGCGGAGTTGCCGTAATTTGGCGGGAAGGTCGGCCAGTTCCTCGAGCACAAAGTCGTGATGTCCGGAACCGTTCCAAGGCGAGCGAATCAACAACGAAGTGCAGCCGGCGACATGCGCGGCCTGTGCGTCCTGCCACATTTCGCTGACGACGAAGCAATGCTCCAAATCGAGATGCCATTTGAACGCCGCTTCAAGGAGCAATCCCGGCTTGGGCTTGCGGCACGGACAGGCGTCGTTCTCGTCATGCGGGCAGAGCAGGATGCCGTCGAGATTAAACGTGCGCTGGAGCAGCGCGTGCATGTGGTCCAATTCATGACGCCGGAGCGTGCCCCGGGACAGACCAGGCTGGTTGGTGGTGGCAATCAGCATGAAGCCGGCAGCTTGGATGGCTTGGAGCGGCTCCACGACCGCTTGGTTGATTTGAAATTCCTCCAAACTCAAAGGACTGCGCGGCTGGCGGCGTTCTACTAGCAGGCGGTTGAGTAAGCCATCGCGTTCGATGAATACGGCAGGTTTCATACTTTTGACAAAGCAGGACTTTGGCCGACAACACCGTCCTCGCAAAATTTGCAGAAGATTTTTCCGAAAACGGTTTCCGAAATAAGATGACGCCGGAAAAAAGTTGATACCAACGGAAAACAATGGCTTCCTGCTCCCAACCAGAAATGAAGGGCGGCTATTCGAACATCTCTTTGGCCGAACGAACGCGTGCTTCCATCTCCTTCACGATGGGCAGCGCCCGCGCGATGGCATTTTGTTCCGTCTGTCCTGGAAAACTTTTCATCGTCACACGCACGGCGGCGACAGTATCACCGTTGCGATCGTGCAGTGGCATCGTCACGAGCACCGAGTCTTTTTCTTTGCCGTAATAAACGGCGCTTTTCGCCAGCACATCTTCCTCAACTTTGCGACCGGACTGCCCGATTTCTTTTTCGTCCAGGCTGGCGATAATTTGCAGTTTTGATTCTTTTCCCGCAGGCGCGAAAACCTTGAGGCCCACGAGTCGGGGATGACTACGGAAGAGGTCATTCACCATCGTCTGCGCCAGCGGGATGCGCGGCTTGTAATTGATCTTCACATCCGCGAAGTAACTGACGGAATCGGATTTGGTCCAGAAAGCAATTTTGCCGGTGGCGAACGTGTTGTCCGTCAACGCGGGGATGACTTCCTTGCCGTCGAGCAGACAGCGGATGGAATTGCCTTGGCACGTGATCGACAAATCGTGCCACACGCCTTTGGGAATGGGCACGTCCGCGCCGATTGGCGCGCTGCGCTCGCCGTTCACGAGTTTGTAGAAACGAAAGGTGTTTCCCAGCGAACTGGCGCGAAAGTAATAATAATTCTTCTCGTCCTGCAGGCGAAAGGCGACACCGGCCATTTGCTCGATCGCGCCGGACACGGTTTTGAAGCGCGTCGTGAGCGTGAAGTCACTGAACGTTTCCTTTTCGTAAATGAGCAACGGAAAATGCTCGTCCGTCGGCGAGCGATCCAGTTGCGCCAGCACGGGCCGTTTGGTGACGACGGGCGCGTCGGGCGTAATCGGCGCGATCTGTGGCGGCACAGCGTCGAGGATGATTTTCCAATCGCCGGGTTTGCCGGAGCCGCTCACGCTGCTGCGAAAGCCAGGCGGAGTTTTATCGGTTTCAAAAGTCCCGAAATCGAATTGCAACTCCGCCGCGCTCATCGCGCCGGCCGCCGCCGCCACCAGAAATCCTGCCATGAAACGTAACATCGCCGCCGAGCCTACCAAAACTCCTCCGACCGACAAGCGTTTGTCGGTGAGCCAACTTCGCAATGGCAAGCCGTGTTGTGAATAAGCGCAGGAAGATTTTCTTGTCCGTTTTCACCACCCGAAGCAAACTGTCCCCGCTGCCACAGCTTGAGCGGTACGATGACCAATGACATAAACATGTCGATGAGCAATCCGTGTATCTATCCCTGCGGACGAGTTTCGCGACGAAAGTTTCTGTTCCAAGCGGGCGCGGGATTTGTCGGCACGGCGATGGGCGCGTTGCTGGCCGCCGAGGGCAAGCTGGCCGGGCCGCAGTTGCTGCCGCATTTTCCGGCGCGCGCAAAATCCGTGATTTTTCTCTTCATGTGCGGCGGCGTGAGTCACATCGACACGTTCGATCCGAAGGATAACAAATTCGCCGGCAAGTTGATCGACGCCGTCGGCTTCGGCGACAACATGGCCGAAATGAAGCGCCCCGTGATTCCCTGCCAGCGCACATTCACGCGCTACGGACAATCGGGCATTCCGGTATCGGATTGGTTTCCGCACGTCGGCGGCGTGGTGGATGAACTGGCCCTCGTGCGCTCAATGTGGTGCCACGAGACAAATCACTTTCCAGCCGTGGTCGAAATGGCCACCGGGCATCGCGACCGAATCGTGGAGCATCCGTGCCTGGGAAGCTGGGTTTCGTATGCGCTGGGGACGGAGAACCAAAACCTTCCGGCGTTCGTCAACCTCGGCCGTCCGTCGTCGCCCGTGCAATTAAGCGGCGGCTACCTCGGCGCGTCCGTCGCGGCGACGCCGTTTCAACCTGGCGAAACGCCGATTCCCAATCTCCGACCGCCCAAAGGCAGCGACGCTGAGGAACGCGAGCGTCAAATGCGCGCGCTGGAAGATTTGAACCGCGAATTTCGCGACGAATACGCGGTGAACTCCGCCATCGCCGCGCGCACGAAAGCCTTCGAGTTGGCTGGGCGGATGCAACTCTCCGCGCCCGAAGCCGTGAATTTTTCTGGCGAATCGGAATCGGTGAAGCGGCTTTACGGTCTCGGCGAGAAAGAGACGGATGATTTTGGAAAGCAACTTCTCCTTGCGCGGCGGCTCGTCGAACGCGGCGTGCGCTTCATTCAAATCTGCCACGCCGGCGGCGGCAACGGCGCGTGGGACGCTCACGGCACGATGGACAGCCACGCGCCGCTGTGCCGGCAGGTGGACAAGCCGATCGCCGGATTGATTTGCGATTTGCGCCAGCGCGGGCTGCTCGATGAAACGCTCGTGGTGTGGACGAGTGAATTTGGCCGCACGCCGTGGTCGCAGAACACGACCGGTCGCGATCACAATCCCAAGGGCTTCACCTCCTGGCTCGCGGGCGGCGGCGTGAAAAGCGGCCTGATTTACGGCAGCACGGACGACGTCGGCTATCGCGCGGTGGAAAATCCGGTTTACATCAGCGACCTCCAGGCCACGATTCTGCAACTCTTGGGCCTCGACCACAAAAAGATGGAAGTCGAAATCAACGGGCGCCCCGTCCGGCTCGTCGAGCCGGGTTCGCAACCAATCTGGGCAGTCTTCGCTTAATCATGACGATACAGTTGCGATGGAGGGTGCGTGTGTCGCGTGTTTGGCCCTTCTTTCCAGCGTGCTTCGGGACGTTGTTCGGCGCGTGGGTTTGGCCTCACGGCTTGCGCAGTCGGAAGTAGCGCTGTCCTGGGTTGGCGGACGCTGTGACTTCCCAACGGCCGTTGTTGATGATCGGAATCTCAGCGGCCATCTGCCAATTCGGCGGGCTGAAGCCAGCGGTGGATTCGAGCACGAAGCCGTTGAGCGTTTCCGGCCAGGACAAGATTAACATGCCCTGAGCCGTGAACGCGGCGGCGAGCACTGGCAATGGTAAAACCTCGAAAATGTCCGCGCTGATCACGCTGCCATGCGGCGTCACAATGGTGATGGAGCCGGACGTGGCATCCGCTGGAACGATGGCGGTGATTTTGAGATCGAGGTTATTCGCGAGCGCGTTGGAAAAACTGGCGCTGGAACCGTTGAAGAGCACGCCCGTCGCGCCGGTGAAGTTCGTGCCGGTGAGTGTCACCTTCGTGCCCGGCATTCCGCTCGCTGGAGAGAACTGCGCGCCGGTGAAGCTTGGCGGTGGTGTGGGATACCAGGCCAGTTTGAAATTTCCTGTTTTCGTGGGGTCGATCAAGTCGGAGATCCCTGCAGCCTTGCTGGCCACGACGAGCGAGTAATTCGTGGCGGAGGACGCAAGGAAACTCACGCGGCTGGCGAGTTTCGTCCCAAAGTTGTCGTTGCCCGCCACCTCGGTGAGGTTGCCCAAAATGTCGCCGGTCTTGATCGCAAGCAACGAGTCGAACGCGGTTCCCGAGGTCAAGTCAAAGGTGAACCAGCCTCCCGGTGTCGGCGGCACCCATCGATACCACATCGACGCGCCGGCGGATGCACCCGCATGGTCGCCCTCAAAGAATTCCCCGGTGGCGTAGCGATCGCTGGCGAGCACGGAGCCGGATGTTCCCTCGATGTTTTGGGCATTCGCGAAATCGTCGCCCGGCACCGGAAAGCGGAACGACCAGACGAAATCGTCCGTCGGCGAACTTTCCAAGGCGTGGTTGAAATTTCCATCCAAAGTTCCGCCGCCCTCCTGCTCCGCAGTCCCGGCGATTCGCACACTGTATTCCGTGGTCACATCGAAAGGCTGATCATGCCGGAAGGAGAACGAACGGCTGTCGGTTCCCCACTCAAACGTTCCCGCGATTGCGGGTTGAATCGCAAAGGCGCTTTCGGTCGAGCCACGGTTCATGGGTTGACTGAAGGTGACTTGAATCGGGTCGAGCGGGTCCGCCCGCCGCCCCGCCGGCGAGGCGTAAGTGATGATGACGGGTGGATTGGCGTTGGTCAGTGAATCAAGGGCGCGCGAAACGTTGAGCCGCCCGTTGGTGAAAAGCTTGCCTTTGAGTGATGCGGGCTGGTCCACCGAGCCGAAGAGGGCCGCTTTGATTTGGTCCACGGTCAGACCCGAGTTTGCGGAAAGAAGCAAGGCCGCCGCTCCCGCCACCTGTGGGCAGGCGAAAGAGGTGCCTTGGCCGCCACTGAGGTAGCCCCCGCCTTTCACCGTTGAAATGATGTTTATCCCCGGTGCTGCGATATCAACCGTGCTCCGGCCATAGCCGGAAAAATCGGTCAAACGATCCGATTCGTTGGAAGCGGCAACGCTCACGATCGACCGCTCGTCGTAAGCGCCGGGAAACGAGATCGGCAAGAGATCTTGATCATTGGGTTGGTTGCCCGCGATGCACACGTTGAGAATTCCTTCTCGGCCAGCCAACGCCATGGCATCCCGTATTGCCATGCTGGCCCCATTGGAGAAGACGCTATTGCTCGTTACCCGGATGTTAATGCCCCGTCGTTTCATCATGACTACGTAATCATACGCCGCCAATGTACGGCTCACCACAGCCTGGTCTGTGTCTTTGGACAAATCTCCGTAGAAGTGAATGGCCATGATTTGACAATTCCAATTTAGACCTGTGATGCCAACGCCGTTGTTTCCAACCGCTCCTATGATGCCGGCGCAAAATGTTCCGTGGTAGAAGGGTGCCGCTGGCGGAAAGAAAAAACCGGTGTCCATCGGATCACCGCTTCCCGTCATAACGTCCACGCCATACACATCGTCCACGTAACCGTTGCCATCGTCGTCAATTCCGTTGGTCGCCTTGTCATTACCATTGGCATCAAGGCCGGTCTCGCCCGGATTGCGCCACATGTTGGCCGCCAGGTCGGGATGCTTGTAGTCCACCCCGGTGTCGATCACCGCGACCACGACATTGCTGCTACCTGTGGTCGTGGCCCACGCGTTGGTCGCCCCAATCTTTTTTAGATACCACTGGTCCTTGAAGCGTGGGTCGTTGGGGATCACGCCAACCGGAGCAGAAGCAGCTTGAGTGAGAGATTCAGTAGAGAGTGTGCGAAGGGAGTGCTCGCCGACCTCAATTTCAGGGACGCTGAGGACAGCGTCCCTCCCATGTTTAATGTCGGCAGTTGCGCTCTCCGACGGAGGAACGATGTGTGGGACAGTTATTGCGCCATTCGGTTCCATGGCCAGCACCGTGCCGAGCGCTTGATACGCCTGCATTCCATCCCGCACGCTCAGGCCGGACGGCAGTTTAACTTTTTGCCAGCCAAGCGCGTTAAAGTTGCGCTTCACCGTGGCCCTAACTTGGGCGTTGCCGATGGCCGCCGCATAGCTCTCGGGACCGTCCTTCCATTTTAGCAGGAGTTCACCTTCAACGTGGCTGGGTGCGGAATGCAACCGCAGACAGACGCCGACGGCCATGAGCAGAGCCAAGGCGCGTGAGTAGCAACTCGCCCGCGATGTAAGGGATTTGGTTCGGAAATAGATACAGTTCATAGAATGCAGATTTGATTTGGAGTTCATAGTTTGAGTTTGATTTGTGGCGGCACCGCCTTGCCTCACCGCACCGTTCAGCGGAAGTCCTCGTTCTGCTGACAAAGGCGGGAAAAAGACAGGGAAGGTGCGCGCCGGGTTTTCATGGACACGGATGGTTTTTGCTCTGGGGGAACAAGCGCCTAATTAGCCCGGTTTTAGCAGATTGGCGGGTGGCGGCGAATGCTCGGATGGAAGCATCGGGAGAATCTTTTGAGATGCGGACGAGTGCTGGCGCAAGCAACCGAGCAGAGGCGCAGTCCGAAGCCTGGGAGACTGCTGGGCGTTTTTAATGGTTCGTGCTCTCTTCACGGTTTGGCTTGAGCGTTTTTGTCTGCTGCGAGTTTTGCGCGGGCAATAGTCATCTGGACGCTTGCCGCCTTGATGAAGCGTTCCGGCTCCTTCGCTTTGGCCGCACGATTGAACTCTTCAGCTTCGGCAAAATAAGTTTGAGCCTGCGAGAGCCGCTTCTCCCTTTCGCCCAAAGACACATTTTCCTCACTCCATCCGGCAAAAGCGAGCGACTGATTGGCCGCGATGATCGCCCGTATGTAACGGAACAGGTCGTTTACGGAGTCGATACTGATCAGTCTTTCAATTTCACGCCGAGCTTTTGCAAGCACAGCCACCCCGTCATTGGAGCTGCCCGTCCGCAACATGGCGTATCCCTGCATCGACCATGAATAAGGTTGGCCCGCTGCGTAGCGAGCATCCCGAGGAAAGCGTTTCACCAGCAACTCCGCAATACGAACCGCTTCGTTGGCGCAGGGAAGCATCGCGTCGAACTCTTTCAGGAACGCATGAGCGCTCGTTAGGTTGTCGTTCGCACAGATCAAACATCTCAGTTGGAATTCCGTCGAATCCTCACCGATGCTACGTGCCCGCTCGCTGGCGAGAAACGGCTGTAGATATTGTTCGATGGCTTCCTTGTGCCGGCCTGCGCTATCCAACGCCGCAGCCGTACTGAGACGCAGATTTATCCTCCGCTCGCGCGCCCACAGGTTGGCGCCCGGCCCCTGCTCCAGTTCATCCAGCTTCGCCTCCAGCGATTGCGACCGCGACACGCCCTCGTCCCACTTGCCCAACCCATAGAGGCATTGAATCGCGGCTTGGTCGGCAAGGTACAGCAAGCGTGCGTGTTCCGATGGAGCGAGGGAAAGCGAGCCGCCCCGGAGAAGCGAGATCGCCTCGTTGGCCCGCTGCAATCCCTTGGCATAATCTCCGACGGTGTTGGCGAGTCCAGAATCTTGAGCCTCGGCAGCTTGAATCAGCAACCGCGCCAGCGATGCGCGCAACGCGGGGTCATCGCCCGCCAATGCCTGGAGGCGTTGCACAAAGCTGAGACCAGATTGCGTTAAACTTTCCTGTGCGTTGGCAGCACCTGCCAGCTTGGCAATCTCCGGAGCCACTTTGTCGAATACCTGCTTTACGAAATCTTTTGCCGCGCTCAACTGCTGGTTCGCCCGGTCAAAAGTGGCTTGTTCCCGTTCTCTTGCGGCGCGCTCGTGAATCAGCGCCCACGTAGCGACGGTGACTCCGATTAGCAGGGCCAGCGTGATGAGAGCGGCTGCAACCGAAGCGGTACGATGCCGACGTGCAAATTTCTCAACCCGATATGCCGCGCTCGGCGGGCGCGCGAGGACAGGCTCATTGCCGAGAAAACGTTGAATGTCACTGGCGAGTCCGTTGGCGGTTTCGTAACGGCGCTGGCGATCCTTTTCCAAACACTTCATCACAATCCAATCGAGGTCGCCTTTGAGCAGGTTGCTCAACGCCGCGAGTTCTTCGCCGCAGTTCTTCGCAACGATCGTCTTTTGTTCATTCGCCATCGTGCTCAAGCGCGTGCTCGGGCGCTCGGGTTCTTCTTCGAGGATCACCCTTTGCATCTCGCCGTAGCCGAGGCTGCGCAGGCGTTTCTCGGGGAACGGCGTCGTGCCGGTCAGCAGCGCATAGAGCAACACGCCCAAGGCGTAAATGTCGGTGCGCGTGTCGATGTCCAGTCCGCTCATCTCCGCCTGCTCGGGACTCATGTAAGCCGGCGTGCCGATCATACTCGCGAAATTCGTAAAGAGCGTTTTCTCGGTGAGCTTCTGGTTGGTGGCTTTGGCGATGCCGAAGTCGATCACCTTCGGCACTGGCACGCCGTCGTGCAGTGTGACGAGGACGTTCGAGGGTTTGATGTCGCGATGGATGATGCCCTTTTGGTGCGCGCTCTGGATCGCCTGGCAGACTTGCATGAAGAGCTTGAGGCGCTCTTTCGCGGAGAGTTTGGCCTTGTCGCAAAATTCGGTGATGGGCACGCCCTGGACGAGTTCCATGACGAAGTACGGCCGGCCGGTGTCGGTCGCGCCGCCGTCGAGCACGCTCGCGATGTTCGGATGATCCATAAGGGCCAGCGCCTGGCGCTCGGCCTCGAAGCGCGCGACGACCTGCTTGGTGTCCATGCCCAGCTTGATGACTTTGAGGGCGACACGGCGGCGAACGGGTTCCTCTTGCTCGGCCATATAGACAACGCCCATGCCGCCCTCGCCGATTTGTTGGAGAAGCTTGTAGCGGCCGATGCGCGTGCCGGGGCCTTCGGAAATGGGCGTGGGCGCGAGGACGGTCGGACGGTCGGACTCGTCGATGGGTCGATCCGCGAGGCGCGTTGCTTTGTCCGCGTCGCTGACGGGCGCGAGTTCCTGGCTGCCGCGTGTGAGGAAACCATCGGCGCGATCCAGCGCTTGCAGGAGTTTCTCGACCTGTTGGCGCAAAGGCGCGTCATCGGCACACGCCCGCGCCAAATAGATCTCGCGTTCCGTTCCGGTCAATTCCAAGGCCGCGTTAAAGATGGCCTCAAGCTTCTTACGATCTTCGCTCATATTCAGTTTTGCGTTTCAAGTCTTCACTGAACTAATGCGCCAACCGACGGCAAACCGGGCCAAACTATTTTCGCGACGTCAGTCGCGGCCTTCGAGTGCCTGGTAAAGCCACGCGCGGGCAAAGGCCCAGTGCCGCTTGGCGCTCGTCTCGGAAATTTGAAGCGCGCGTGCCGCTTCGGGCAGCGACAGGCCGGCGAAGAAACGCAACTTGACCAGTGCGGCCTTCTCCGGGAACTCCCGCCCGAGCTGTTCGAGAGCGTCGTCGATGCTCAACAACGTGGCAGGATCGGAGTCGGTGGCAAGGAGGACGTCTTCGAGGTTGACGCGCTCACGGTGGCCGCCACGTTTTTGACGGGTCTTGCGGCGCGCGTTCTCGATGAGGATGCGGCGCATGGCTTCGGCGGCAGCAGCGAAGAAATGGCCACGATGATCCCAAGTCTGCGATTGAGGCTGGTTCACCAATCGCAGCCAGGCTTCGTGGACGAGAGCGGTAGGTTGGAGGGTTTGACCGGGCGCTTCGCTGGCCATGCGATGGCGGGCCAGCTTGCGGAGCTCTTCGTAAACGAGCGGGAGCAATTCTTCGGCGGCCTTGGGATCGCCGCGCTGGATCGCGTCGAGGATCTGAGTGACATCGCTCATGCGCGGAATTATTCAACCGCTGGCCGACAGACTCAAGCCCGGTGAGAGTTGTCGCACCGGCGGTTTCGAATTTCACCACCAGCGCAAACTTCAAGTTGTGAGCGTGGAGTTCTGCAATTGGATGATGGCAGATAGCCAGATACAGCGCGCCGGTTCAGGTATCAGATCAAAATAGTTTCGGATACTGGCGCAGCAGATCGTCCAAGGAATCGGCGGTGACGAGCAGGAACCGTTCGGCAAACGCAGCACGGCTGTCGTTGCCAGGAGGAGCGTTTTCGGCGGGAGCACCGGGTTTGTTCAGAACCGCCGCAGCGATCTTGCCGGAGCGAATCGCCTGCGTCACGAGTTGCGGATCACCCAGGACACGCCAGTCCGGCAGGAGCAAGCCAAGCTTCGGCATCTTGGGATTCTTCCAAAGTTCGGTTTCCGTCACACCGTTCGGCAGACCTATCAAGCTGACGATGATTTCCGTGGACGGATTTTGCTTCATCAAAATGTCGAAGGAATTTTCAGCGACGAGATAACTCAGCGGCGTGGTCGTCGGAACCGGAAGTTGAATGGAAGCGGGATTTTCCAGCACTTCGCGGCGTAGTTCCGGAAACGCAACGCCGACGAGCTGAACATCTTTGCCAAAGCCGCGGCGAAGCCCATCGATACCAGCCTGCTCAAACTGATAAACTTCCGCGCGCCGGCCTCTTTGCACCGTGAACGGATTGGCGACGATGAGTGCGCGCTGGCCGGGAAATTTGCCGGCGAGATATTCGGCAAGCACCTGAGTCGCGAGCGCGCGGCTGGCGAGGGCGTTCCGCCGGGAAGTGTTGCGGGGAAAGAAAACCAGCGCCAGCGCCACCAGACCAAGCACGACTCCAATGAGCAGTAAGTTTCTGGTCTTGTCCTTCATGGCCGCGTGACGAAGAGCGCACGCAAAACTAGGTTCGCGGAACCAGCTTCAAAACTGGACGCTCATTTGCCCGGCTCAATCCACGTCGGATTGCGCAAATGACACACCCTTTACTTGCCGTTATAGCGTCTTGTCGTGCGTTCCCAGAGCCAGAGAATGTCCTTGTTGTTTGCCTGATTGGAATACGGCGCAGCAGAACTGAACCAGCCGGACTGTTTTCGCACGGGCGGTTTGGTGCGCGCATCCTGCCAGCGTTTGATTTCGGCGTGGCCGTCAGCAAACGCCAATCCGCCCGCGCCGTTGTGGTAGCTCGCGGGGACATCCGGCAGCGTTGTTTGTGCTGGATTCGGATAGCCCGTCATGACGGTCACGAAAAAACCGTCGTTCATGCTGTCCGGATGTTCGTCCAGCAGCACCCACGTCATCGAAGGGCCGGGATCCACCAAGTCAGAACTCTTGAGATATTTTCGGAACTCCGGTCCGCCGAACCAGGTCCACGTGCCTTCGTTCATGCCCAGCCAGGCATTCATTGAATTGCTGCGCGCGCGCTGAACCACCTGGCCTTTGAACGGGCCGCTGGTCGGCTTGACCGTCACGATGTCCGCCGGACAGCGATAAATCTCCGGCGTGGGACCCGTGTAGGACCAGATGGCGCCCTTCTTCAACGTCGTCTCCACATCCCAATTTGCGGTGTTGCCCGCGCTGTAATCCTCAATGCCGTGAACCCAGGCGGCTGAGTAGTTCTTGTTGGCCGGGTTGTCCTCGACATACGCAAACGGCAACGTGTCGTTGTTGTCGTCCACATACATTCGCCACGCCAGCATCAAGTGCTTGTTGTTGTTGAGGCATTTGATTCCGTGCGCCTTGGTCTTCGCCTTGGCCAGCGCCGGCAACAACATCGAAGCCAGGATCGCGATAATCGCGATCACAACGAGCAGTTCGATTAAAGTAAAACCGGCAAACGCTGCGCGAGATTGCGCGGGGCACTTTCGGGTTCCGGATTGTATTGTTTTCATATTCTGAGTGCTCGGTTCAAAAAAATTTAGGCCGCAGCTTTTTTCTCCGCGAAATCCAACTTGAAAGCAAGCGAGGAGTTGGGGCTGTCGGCAAATCGCACGAACAATCTCGCTGACATGATAATTGCCTGTACGCACGGGAGGCTGATTCGCGGCCAGGCGGGCAAGTCGAAAACACGTCGATGCGCTTTTGTGCGATGAATGCTCCATTCGGTTGTCCTCGAAAGTGGCGCGCTTGGCAGGACTTGTTCACTGCAAGCGCACGACTCGCATTTGACCCGTTGCCGGGTTGTATTCAAATTTCGTCCCCGCCGGTGCCGTCGGAACCGAGCCGAGATAGTGCTCCTTGACCAGTTCGTTCAAATCATTTGGGTAGCGCCCTTCGCCGGCGTTGAACTCCTGAATGGCCTTGTTGATCGACGACACGTCGAGGACTTTCACCGCCGTCTTCTGCGCCTTCGACACAGCGCCAAGATAATCCACCGGCGCGGTGAGCGGGTTGCCGCTGGACGGCGCGGCAGCATTGGTCGCGCTCGCGTTTGAGGCCGCGTCTTTTTTCCCGCAACCAGAAAGGATCAGCACCGCGACGAAGCTCAAAGTAGTGAGAGTTTTCATAAACATTCCGGGAATGGAAAAATGGATTTTTCAGTCATGTTTGCAATGTAGCAGCGCGCGTCGGCTTGCCAAGCTTGAAGCGCCGTCGTCAACAGTCCGCTGGACAAACCAAGGATGACGATTTGTAATCCGGCTCAGATTTCGGATCAACTTGTCATGAAACCTACGCCGCCAGCGCGATCTGCATACGGATGCTTCGGCGCAATGCTGCTGTCGCTGCTTTGGTTTGTGCTGCCCGTCATCGCTGGGAACGCCACGGCGCGAACGAAGGAAAATCCTCCCACACGGAAAATCGATTTTGGCCGCGAAATTAAACCCATCCTCGCGCGCCGCTGCGTCACTTGCCACAACGCCGAGAAGCACAAGGGCGGTCTGCGTCTGGATCGCCGTGATGAGGCCGTGCGTGGCGGCGAATCGGGTCAGCCAGTTTTTCCGACGGCCAGGAGCGCCGTGGGAACTTTGATCGAGCGCATCACGACTTCCAATCCCGACGAGCACATGCCGCCCAAAGGCAAGCCGTTGACCGACGCACAGATCGCTTTGTTGAAATCATGGGTGCAGCAAGGCGCGCCTTGGCCGGACACGAGCAACGAAAAACACTGGGCGTTCATCCCGCCGGTTCGTCCGAAAGTGCCGGAGGTGAAAAACAAGAACTGGCCGCGCAATCCGATTGACCATTTTGTTCTGGCAAAGCTTGAAGAACGCGGCTGGGAGCCGTCACCTGCTGCGTCGCCGCGCGCCTGGTTGCGCCGGGTTTATCTCGACGTGATCGGCTTGCCGCCAACTTTGGCTGAACAGGAAAAGTTTTTGAAACAGCCGAAGGCTCGCGACTTCGATCAATTGATTGACGACCTGCTGGCGCGTCCCGCCTATGGCGAACGCTGGGCGCGGCATTGGCTCGACTTGGTTCGCTACGCCGAAAGCAACGGCTACGAACGCGACGCGACCAAGCCGCAAGTCTGGCGCTATCGCGATTACGTCATCGACTCATTCAACCGCGACAAACCCTACAACCGTTTCATCCGCGAGCAACTCGCCGGGGACGAGTTGCCGGACGCAAACGCCGAGATGCTCATCGCCACCGGCTATCATCGTCTCGGCCCGTGGGACGATGAGCCGGCCGATCCGCTCCAGGATCGCGCCGACCAAATCGACGATCTCATTCGCACCACGTCGCAGGTGTTTCTCGGCCTCACGCTGGGTTGCGCGCGCTGTCACGATCACAAATTCGATCCGTTGACCGCGAAAGATTATTACAGCATGGCGGCGATTTTCGACGGACTGCAACGGCCCAAACCCGGCCGCGATGATCTCGATCTGCCCGCTGGGACGCGTGAAGAACTCGCGGCCCTTGATGAACGTGATAAAAACATCGCCGCGTTGCGCGACGAAATCGCCCGCGTGCGCGCCACCAACCGGGTTGAGTTCCTGAAGAATGGCCAAACTTCGCTTCCGTCGAAAGTCATCGCCGCTTTTCAGACCGAGGCGAAGCAGCAGACCGATGAGCAAAAGGATTTGATCGGGAAAAATTCCAAACAGTTGGAAGACGAAATCGCGGCGACGATGCCGGAAACAGTGAAGCAAAAAATCGCGGAGTGCGATGAGCGCATCATCCAACTGCAAAAGCAAACGCCCGACTTGCCCCGCGCTTATTTCTTGCGCGAGCCTTCGTCCACGCCGCCGAAGACGCATCTTTTGCTGCGCGGACGCGCGGCCAATCCCGGCCCCGAAATGCAGCCGGCAGTGCCGGTCGTTTTGACTTCAAATCCGCTCGTGTTTCTGCCGCCCGATGAGCACACGACGCGTCGCCGATTGTCGCTCGCGAACTGGATTGCCAGCCCGGAAAATCCGCTCACGGCCCGCGTCATCGTGAATCGCGTGTGGCAGTATCATTTCGGCGAAGGCTTGGTCGCGACGCCGAGCGACTTTGGCACGGCGGGCAACGCGCCAACTCATCCTGAGTTGCTCGACTGGCTCGCGGATTGGTTCACACACGAGGGCGAATGGTCGTTCAAAAAACTTCATCGACTCATCCTGTCCAGCAGCACCTACCGCATGAGCAAGGCGTGGAACCCGAAATACGGCGAGACCGATCCGGAGAACCAGTTGCTCTGGCGCTTCCCGTATCGCCGGCTCGAAGTTGAGGCGATTCGCGACTCGATGCTTGTCGTCAGCGGGCAATTGAATCCGAAGATGCGCGGGCCAAGCATGTATCCGTTCGTTCCCAAGGATGCACTTGAAGGTCACAGCGACCCGGACAAAATCTGGCCGGCTTTCGACGAGACCGAATCTTCGCGACGAACAATTTACGCCTTCGTAAAACGCTCGCTCGTCGTACCGATGCTCGAAGTGCTCGACCTCTGCGACAGCACACAAAGCGCGGAGAAGCGCAGCATCACGAGCATCGCGCCGCAAGCGCTCACGCTCTTCAACGGCGACTTCGTCAACCGCCAGGCGCGGCACCTCGCGACGCGGTTGCAACGCGAAGTTGGAGATGATGTCGGTCGCCAAATTGAACGCGCCTACTTGCTCGCACTATGTCGTCCGCCAACCTTGATTGAACGGAAAACTCTGCGGAACCTGGTTGAAAAAGAAACCGCTGTCCGCTTGCGCGAAACAGGCAACGCTTTGGCTCCAACCAAAAAAGACGCGGCCCGTCGCGAAGCCCTCGTGCAAATGTGCCGCGTGATCCTGAATTTGAACGAATTCGTTTACAGCGATTGACGACGCAAGCTGCGCGTTGCCCGGAGGTCTGCACACCTTTCGCCGAGCTGATCCACAGGGCAGTTGACCTCCACATGGCGCGGCTCAATACCACGACCGCAGGCGCAATTCGATGCCGAGGTCGGCGCCGAGTTGCTGGCGGAAGGTCTGGAAGTTTGCGTAGGTGTTGTCCTGATTGCGGTAGTGGTATGGATAAATGACGCCGGGACGAAAGTCGCGAATGGCGCTGGCGGCGCGCGTGACCGTCATCGTGAACGGCACGTTCATGCACACGAACGCCACATCAATGTCCCGCAAGGCGCGCATCTCGGCGATGTCTTCGGTATCGCCGCTCAGGTAAATGCGGCGTTCGCCGAGCGTGAGCACGTAGCCGTTGCCCGTGCCTTTGGGGTGGTTCGAGTTGTAGGCTGGCACGGCGTCCACGAACACACCGAGCGCGTTGGTGCTGGAGTTGTTCGCCAGCGAAATCGTCTGCTGCTTGAGTGCAATCGACAGGCCCGAATACACGGCCGGTGGAGCGATGAGGATCGAGTTTGTGGTTTTGACGGCGTTGAGTGTCGCGGTGTCGAAGTGGTCGCCATGCACATGGCTGATGAGGATGAGATCCGCGCGGGGCAGTCCACGATACGGCGCGGAACCGCCCACGGGATCGTTGTAGATGGTCAGGCCATTCCAGCTCATCACCAACGACGCGTGATTGATCGGATGGAACACCACATCCCCGTTCGTCGTGCTGAGATGATCGCCGGTCAGGTAATTTGTACCGGTTACTGGCAGCGCGCGATAAAGGCGGCTGTTCAAAAATGGCGCGGCGGCATCGACATGCGTGTTCGTCCCCGTGCTCACAGCCGTCAGCCAGGCGTCCCAGCGCAGAAGGTCGCCGGAGGTTTCGAGACGGTAAGGTGAACCTTTGGGAGCAACGAACTGAATCGCCATCTCGGCGTTCGTCTGTCGTTGAAGCCGGCCGAAACTGGTTTGCGCTTGGGCGTGGGCGACAGGATGGATGACGATCAGCAGCGCGGCTGCGATGAGAAATTGAAAGCGAAATGTTCTGGTGTGGCGCATAAACGAAAATGGACGCTATTCCAGACGGAGTTTTGCGCAAGCCGAATCTGGTTGCTTGCCGCGTAGCAAGCTCGGCGAGACTCGGCCCACAAAAGGCCACGTTTGCCGCCGGAGCGGGCTGGTTGGGTTCACTGCGAATGTTTGGTCAGGCCCGCGTCTTCTTTTTTGGTTTGATGTTGGTCACTTTGTACTTCTGGCCATCCTTGTCATACGTGATCCACTCGCCAGTCTGCTCGCCATTTTCGAAATAGCCGGACCGCATCTTCGTCCCGCTCTTTCGGAACCACTCCCAATAACCAACGGGGACGCCATTGGCTGTCTTTCCCTTCGCCCAAATGCTGCCATCCTTGTGATACTCGATGTGCTCCTTCTCCGACGCTTTTTTGGTGCTCATGGTAAAAATTGACAAGTGATGTTTGCCAAAAATCGAGCCGGCAGGCTAGTTGGATTTCTTGCGTTGAAAGTCAGCCGCCATCGCCGCGGGAAGAACCAGAATGGTCTTGGGAGAATTGGTCACGAACACCAGGTTCTCGTTGTGGAAAATCTGATTCTTCGTATCCCACCATCCTGGCTTGCCTGTCTGTAGTGCCTCGGTGAAGGCCGCCACCCACTGAACGCCGTTCAAAGTGTTGGTGCAGCCAAACAAAACCGATCCAGACGCCACTTCGCGGGCGATGACGTAGCGGACGCCAGTAATCTCCGCGCACTGGTTCAGCAGCCCGTGAACGGAACACTGGTTCGTGGGGCTGGCACCAAAGGACCAGGCCAGCGGATTGGGCTTCCTGAATCTTTGATAAAGCTGCAATCGCCAGATAAAAATCCGATCCTTGAGCGAGGCGCTCGCCGGCAAGCCCATCTGCGGCCGCGTGGTGACCACAAACCGGGGATCCGAGGAAAACGACGAATCGAGAGAAGGAGCGGTTAACAGGAACACCACGACAATTACGAGAACGAGAATCGCCCCGTTGATCAGCCAGCGTTCGAAGCGCAGGAACTTCATGCGGTCAGGGATGAGTGACATGGAGATTCGGGTGGCTTACCATAACTCGTGAGTTCTTACGAATGGCGGCAATCAGAGCTGGTTCGGGTGGCACGGCCAACCTGGCCGTTCTCGGCGGCAACCTGCCGCCGAGGCTTGCGGAGGGCACCAACTGGCGACAAGTGGACACCGCGTGTGTTTCACTGTCGGGCTGGTAGCCCGACAGAACAGGCCAGTGGCCTGTTCCACCCAGACAAAAAATCTCCCGCAACCATGCCTGCACTGCGGCAACTGACGAAAGTGTCCGCAATTTCTCAAAACATTCTTTGCTCTGTGGTTGAAACATAAATTCGTGGGGCGCACGAATGCCTTCAAAACGAACGACCAAAGCTCAACGACCCGGCCTGCGAAGTTGCACGATTGCAGCTGCACGCGATGGCTGGGCGCAGCGCCTAGCCGCTTCGGTTAATTGGAGAAAAACCGTCATAGAGCGAAGAGTGTGCGTAGTCGTTGCTGGACTTGGGCTTGGAGGTTCGGTGTCAGGATGCCCAATTGCCGCTGAATGATCGTGGCAGAAACCGTCACCATGCGATGCAGGCGCAACGCGGAGCGGACTCGTAACCCCGAGCGCACAAAGTCGGCGCTGCTGGGGTCGAACAACACATCGGTTGGCTCCAGTCCGGGCGGCACGGCACTTGTGATGAATGCGAGTACAACATGACGATTCGCACCGACCGCGTTGGTGAGACATACGGCTGGCCGGACCTTGCTGCCGGAGAGGTCGTCGAACGGAAACGGAACCAAGACAACTCTATACCGCATCGCGGAATGGCTTGCCGTCGGCTGCGGTGTAGATGTCTTCGGCAGGGTCGGCGAGAAACGCAAAAACATCGTTGGCCGACGCTGCCCGCAGCCAGGCATCCTCGGCATCCTCGTCGGACGCGGCAGGAAGCAGCGTCACCATGAGGCTGGCGTTGGCGGGCAGGTCATACGGCTCATCGAGAACGATATGCACGCCGTCGTAATGGGCTTGTAGTGCTACTGTTGGCATATCCGGGACGATACCGGGCGTTCCGATTCAGGGCAAGCGCGTAGAAGCGCCCAAGCCGGGGCGATGCAGTTCGTTGGGGAGCGCGTGGCGTCCCGCCCGCTGTTTTCGGCGTCCCGCCGAAAACTTGCTCGTGCCGGACGGTAGCACGGTTTGGTTTGCAAGAGGTACGCCCAAGACCAGTCGGCGAGACGCCGACTGGTGCGACCGGGACGGTCGCGTTCCCCGTTTCAAACGAATCGTTCCGCTAACGACCCCACGCCAAGCTCAACGACCCGGTCCGCGTGGGAACACAGCTGGCAACCAGTGGCCGCGCGCAAGCACCGCGATGGCTGGGCGCAGCGCCGGGAGGCGTTCGGCTCATTTGTTAGTGAGTCCACATACGGAGAACTTTGACGGTGTTGAATGTTGATGCGGCGGGAATAAGCGCCCGCCAACTCGCCAACGAGCTTTTCGTAGGGTAGCGGGTTCTGGAAAGGATTCTCGGCGAGACCACTCCGAATTTTTGCGCGCTTTGCGCCCTTGAACCGGAGCGCCGGTCTCCGACCCGGCGCGTGACGCTGTTTGGTTGGCTTCGCGCCGGGTCGGAGACCGGCGCTCCAATGGGGAGGATGTCGAGAAGACGTTGGCTTGGGCCTGAGATTCGAGGACGCAATCTTCTGGGCGTCCTTCTGGGCTTGCTTGGTGTAAACGACGGACCAACTCACCAGCCGGGTTTGGTGGAGGTCTTGCCGAGCGTTTCGGCCATGCCCTTGCGGATGGAGTCGCGCATACCGGGAATCGAAATAAGATAAAGCGTCTCTTGGATGCTCCGCCAATCGTCCTCGGAGATGAGAACGGCATTGGAACGCTTGCCGGTAATCTGGATAGGTTCGTGCGAATCGGCGGCCTCATCCAGGAGTTGGTAGAGCTTGGAACGGGCTTGCGTGACGGGCAGCGATGTCATGCTCGAAGCGTTCGAGAAAGCGTCCGCTTTGTCAAGGAGCGCGGAGAATGGCGAACGACCGAAGCTCAACGACTCGGCCCACGAGGGGTCACGATTGCAGCGCATGGTTAGCGAACCATTCAAAACAACATCAAAGGATGTGGCTCAGTGCCCAAGCGTATGGCCACTCGACCAGAGCGGGCCAAAAACAAAACACCAAGAACGCAGCGATAGCGACCAATGAATATAGTGTAGTGCCTCGCTCAATGCCACGACGCTCCTGTGAGGACTGAGCGACCTGCGTTTCTTCGAGACTCAACCAACCGAGCGGCGCTGTGCAAAAGAAGAAGGCAGTAACGTAATAAAGCCAACGATGAGAAACGGTCGGCATCGCGGAATACTTCGCGGCGAATCCACTGCAAAACGCCGCCCAGAAGCCCCAGAAATAAATCTGCGCCGCACCTGAAACGACAATAACAGGAACGGCGAGTATTTTCCCCGCAGTCTGGACCTTCGCGCCGAATGCAAGAGGGACAAGTGTGGTCACGACTACAAAGGTGAACACGATAGTGCAGAGGAAGTCTGCCAACATGAATTTCAAAAAATATTTCCAATACATACTCGTGTGTGGACGCGCTAGATAGGCCTAACGTAGAAAGCTGAGCCACCCCGAACCGGTGACGCGGTGCGCAACAGGCGTTCTCGATTGACCGAAAGCGGCAATCGGGGTTGGATCCGGTGCCTTGTCGGAATGTTCATTGGCTCTCTTCTAAGGCTTCTTCCGCCTTGGCAGCGGCGGAACGAGCCTCGGCGCAGAGCGCCTTCGCTCTGACTTCCGCCCCGGTGGCCTTTTGTTTGAGGAGTTTCGCCGCGGCGGCGTCCTTGACCGCGTTGGCTTTGAATGCGTTGGCTTTCGCGGTAGCGGCGGCAGCATCGGCTGCTGTCGCGTAGGCGGCTCTTGTCTCAAGTAGCATAACCTTGAAATCGTTTTGGGCGGCTTGGAGGTTGCCCTCCAGCGCGGTGGTCATGGCGCAGTGCGCAGCGTTGGAATAAGCGTCTGTGGCGAAGACGTAAAGGGCGGTCGTGGCTTTGTAAACAGCGGCAGCGGACTTGTAGAGATGGTCAGTAGGGCTAAAGGCGGCGAATGCGTCTGTGAGGGTATCGAAAGCAGCAGCGAGGTGATCGATCGCGGCAGTGTGAGCACCTAAGTATGCATCGGTGTATGGCTCAAAGTCTGCAGGGTCGGTGTAGCTGGCAATTTCCTCGTTGTATGCGTCGGCATCGTGAGTGGAACGGGCTGCTACAAAGATGGTATGGCGATGGTTTGCTCGCGTTGTGTAGGTCTCCATTCCAGTGTATGCGGCATCAAAGGCGTCGCTCGCGGCACTGAAAAGGTTGCGAGTGGCTTCAGCGACCGGATCGGGCTGGGAGGCTGTGAAGAACGCTTTGATGCTTTTGAGGACATTCATGTACTGACTGTTTTCACAAGAGACGCTCGATGACGTCTAACGACCCAAGCTCAACGACCCGGCCCACGAGGTGCCACGATTACAACCAGAGCGCGAGGGCCGGGTTAGGTGTAGCGCACAGTTAGGAAGCGGGTTTTGTAGTTCTATGAATCTCATCCTCAATCATCTTCCAAAGGGCCGCCCATTGGGTTTCGGCACCTGCTCTGTCTGACTTACCAACTGCGTCCATCTTCTTCACGGCGTCCAAATACTGGAACACCCTCTGACGTTCGGCCTCCGATGCACCCATGCCATCAAGCAAAGTGGTGACTCTCTGTGTAAGCCACTGCACCTCCAAAGCCTGCGTCTCATGGCTACCAGGGCGCCAATGAAATGCCGCAAGGAATACCGTAACCTCAGCCAAGGCCGTAGCAATTCGGCGAACCTCCTGCTCGCGGTGCTCTACTTCCTTGCGGGTGGACTCGACCTTAGCCAACTCAATCTTCAAATCCCGGAGGCTCACCGACTGCAATCTGTCGCCGAACGCCACCGCTAACGAGACTATTGCCGAAATGGACACGAATACAACAAACGACGGCTCCCCGATGGTGCCTGCCGTCTTCAACTTGAAAGACGCAAATACGCCGATGGCCGCCAAAGCCGCTGCGCTGCTCATCCTGATTGCAGGTGTCCCGCTCATTTGTTTCCATTTGCTGCTATCGCCCCGCCTTCGGCTGCGCCTTCTCCCATTCGGCCTGACTGACCTTCTTCGTTTCGTGCAGGTGGACGAACGTTCCCTTTTTGTTGCCGACCACGATGTCGGGAAGTTTGTCGCCGTTGATGTCGCGGGCCACGACTTGCGTGCCGATGCCGGAGTTGTCGTCGATGAGGTATGGGATGAAGTCGGCGGTGTGGTTCGGGCCGCGCACGAGTTTGAACCAGTAGAGCACGGCGGGCGCGTTCGGCTCGGCGTCGCCACTCGGGCCGTGCGCCCAGAAGCGTTTGCCCGTCACTATGTCTTTGAGGCCGTCGCCGTCCATGTCAATGAGGTCGATGGCGTGAAGCTGCGAGAAGACGACGCCATAATTATTCGGTGCGGGTTTCTTCTGATCGCCGACAAGCTTGTTGAGGATGACGTGTTCCTTGAAAGTAATTTCGCCGTTCTCGGAAATGTTTTCGTACCACACCAAACCGTAACCGTGGGCGGAGGTGCTCGTGATGACATCGTTGCGGCCGTCGCCGTTCACGTCGTAGGCGTACATCTGCGCGCCACCGACGCCGAAGTTGAACTTGTGGAATTTCCAAACCGGATCGCCCGCGAGCGAAGCCGGGTGTTCCCACCAACCGTCCTTCTCCAGCAAATCCATGCGACCGTCGCCGTTGACGTCCCCTACCCCCATGCCGTGCGTGAATTTGTGGTAGTTGTTGTTCGGCGTGATGGAGTGCCACTTCCACGGCTTCGTGGCATCGCTCGCGTCGGGCTGCGCGTAGCCGTAGGAACCTTTGGAGGCGCAGACGATTTCCGGTTTGCCATCGCCGGTGATGTCAGTGAACGCCGGCGATTCATTGTCGGTCACGTCGAGGGCGAGATGTTTCACCCAATGGCCGTCCCTGCCTTTCGGATTTTCGTACCAGTTGGAGTCCTCGCCGGGGAAACCGAGAATCAGGATGTCCGTCCAGCCGTCGTGATTGAAGTCGCCGGTGAAGGCGAAAAAGTTTTTCGAGTAAGTGTTGTTCTTGCCAAGCCCGCCCTCGAAGCCGGGAATGGTTTCCTCGTTGCCGTCGGCCTTCTTCAATTTGAACGTCTGCGTGGCGGGCGCGTATTCGTGGCGCTTTTTGTAATCGGGGCCTTCCCACCAATACGGGCCGGAGACGATGTCCATCTTGCCGTCGTGGTTGAAGTCGCCGAAGCTCGCGCCCTCGCCCCAAAACTGATCGGTGAGTTGAATTTTTTTGAACGTGTGCAGGACGTGATCTTTGGCGAAGGCGTTCAGCGAAACCGACAAAGCCAGAGCGAGTGCGAGCGAGGATTTATTCATGGCTAATGTGTGGCAGCAAGCGTTCGGACGGTCAAGCCGGATGGTACATCGCGATTGGAAGCGGTATTCAACACCTGGGCGAAACACTATCTGCAACGGCTCCGGCCCCGGCCGCGCACCGTGAAAGATTTGACGATTGCTCCGAAGCAGGGATTAGAATATCGCGGATTGATATCGATGAAACCAAACCCGGGTTGAAACAATTTTCCGCACGGAAAAATGGGACGCCCAGTGGCTTCTTTTCAACCCGGCAGCCATCAGTTTCCATCCGTGATTCAACTCCGCTTTTCGGAATCAATCACACCTCGACGCTTGCGGTGATCGCTGAATTGCCTTTTCGTCATTCCCTCTATTCGGTTTAATCCAGTTCCATGAGCGACAGCACGGAACAGCGCAAGCTCGCCGCCATCATGTTCACGGACATGGTGGGCTATTCCGCGTTGAGTCAGCGCAATGAGGCGCTGGCGTTGGAGTCCGTCCCGCCGAGGCACCCGAGAATAGCGCAGCGATTCATCGCTGGATTGAGCTTCGCACTTTTCTCGCTGGCGACCTTGATGAGCCATGCCGAGCCAATTCGTGTTCATCCCGAAAACCAGCACTACTTTCTCTTCCACGAGAAACCGACGGTGCTCATCACCTCGACCGAGCATTACGGTGCGGTACTGAATCCGGACTTCGACTTCGTCACCTATCTCGACACGCTCAAGGCCGCTGGCTTGAACCTGACGCGCACGGTGAACGGAAGTTATCTCGAATCCACGAATACGACGCTCTGGCGTGGCGGCGATCAAAATCCGCTCGCGCCGCGTCTCGGACGTTACCTCGCCCCATGGAAACGCAGTGATCAGCTCGGCTATTATTTCGGTGGCAACAAATTTGATTTGGACAAGTGGGATGAAAATTATTTCGCGCGCCTCAAGAGTTTTGTTCGCGCCGCCGGCGAACGCGGAATTGTCGTCGAGTTCAACGCGTTCTACGTGCTTTACGACGAGGGACCGACAAAAGGCAGTTGGGTGCTGCATCCGTTCAATGCGGCCAACAACATAAACGGCGTCGGCAACATTCCCTGGCATCGCTACAACACGCTCACCGACGCCGGCATCGTGGCGCGACAGGACGCGCTGCTGCGCAAGACGCTCACGGAGTTGAACGAGTTCGACAACGTGTATTACGAGATGTGCGACGAGCCGTATTTCTCCGGCGCGAGTCCAGCCGAGACGACCGCGTGGCAGAACCACCTCATCGACACGTTCGTTGCCACCGAGCGCAAGCTGCCGAAGAAGCATCTCATCGCGGTGAATTTTGCGAACGGTTACATCGCGGTCGAGAAACCGCATCCGGCGATTTCGGTGTTCAACTTCCATTATTGCTCGCCACCTGCTGCCGTGCCGTTGAACTGGCATTTCAACAAGCCAATCGTGTTTGACGAGACCGCGGGCAACGCGGGCCACAAGGCGCTCGACCGGCGGCGCGAGGCGTGGGCGTTCATGCTCAGTGGCGGCGCGGGCTACGACAATCTCGATCCTTCGTTCGCGACCGACGACCCGACGGGCAGCGGCAAGGTGATGCAGGCGGATGGACGGTACGATTGCCGCGACGTGCGCGCGCAACTCGGCGTGTTGAAGAAATTCATGGAGAGCCTCGACTTCATCAACATGCGACCGAATCAGCATCGGCTGCGTCCGTGGCCGCATTCGCCGAGCGAATCTTTTTACGTACTCGAACAACCGGGCAAAGTGTACGCGGTTTATTTTCGTGGTTCGGAACAACCGCGCCGAACAAAGTTCGCGATGGATTTGCCGCCGGGCCGTTGGCAGGCCGAATGGGTCACGCCGCGCGACGGTTCAGTTCGGACGCTGGAACCCTTCACGCATCCCGGCGGCGGTTGGCTGACCGAGACGCCGGATTTCACCGAAGACATCGCGCTGAAGCTTATCGTATCAACCTCAATTCGATGACAATCCGCTCGCGCTTGGTTGCCGCCAATTTCCTATCGCCTACGTCAAGGGAGCGTGCTTAAAGTTCGCCATGAATTCTAGCTCGACTTTTCTGCACCGTGATCCCGCCGATGTGAAACCGTGGACGGAAACGTGCGGTCAGATTCGACCGCTCATCGAGGAAAAGGATGGCGCGGCGGCAGAAGTTCATCACTTGGAAATCACCGATGCCAAACTGCACTTCCATGAGCGCACCGATGAAATTTATTACGTCATCGACGGCCACGGCTGGATGCGGCTGGCCGATGATGAAATCGAAGTGCGGCCCGGCCAAGTGATCTATGTGCCGCGCGGAGTGAAACACAAAGCTTGGGGCGCGCTGAAAGTGCTGGTCGTCTGCGTTCCGCGCGGTGTGTTGCACGACGTGCATGAATTGGAGTGATCCACGACTCCGATTTCTTAGCCCTATCTGTTTTGCTCCTCGCCTTCTTCCGTGAGATTTTCCTCAACTTGCGAAGGTTGTTTCCCAGTTCCATGACTGGCGACACAGGCCCGGCGCGGAACTTGTCGCGCATCGCATTCCCAGCGCTTCAGCAGGTTCCCACTCGCTCAACTAGGAAAGGCTCACTTTCAAACATCACCTACGTAGTGCTGGCGTGATGACCGCGAAGACAATGTCCCCATCTTTCCCATGCTTCCGCTCGCCGGCATTGTCCTTCAGGTCAGGCCCGATGCTATAGAGCATGTAGCCGCTGCCTTTTTTCTGATAGCGTAAGGGCTGGCCGTCGAATGGGTCCGTGGGGATGGCGCTCAAATACTCGGCCGTTAGTTCGGATAAGGCGGCGGGATATCGGTTTTCGTGCGCGGCGCGGAATTGTTCCAGCGCCACGGCGGTCCATCCCAGACGCAACTGCGCCAAACATTCGGCTTCGACGCCAGTTCGCCGGCCAAGACTGGGTAGCAACAGGTCGAGCACGAAGAGCTTTTTCTCCAAAGCTTCAGCCACCAGTTGGCGGCCCAGCGCGTCGGTCTTCAACCGGGCTGGAAAGGGCAATTGACGCGCAGCCATCAACCGCCGAAAGGCGGCCTCAAAAAACTCCCGTTCTGCCGTCAAGTTTTCTCCCTTTTCCAGACGCGCAGTGATCTTGCTTCGCCGGTCGGCGGGCATTTTCAAATCCGGAGCGGGCAGAGCGAACAAAAGTTGTTGCGGATTAGCCAGCGCCGCCAGGTCCATGGCGCGCTCTCCGGCCATGGCCCGGCTGAACCCTTCGCCTCGCGCTTCGCTGCTTTCCATGCTTTGAAACACTTTGGCGAGTTTGCTCAGGCTTCCGCTGGCAGGAGCGTGCGGTTGACGGTCTGCTCCAATGCCTCCACGGCATTGGCAATGCCCCACGCGCGGGGCAACTGAGCCAGCACGGCGGGCTCTTCCAAAAGTGAATTCGCCAATGCCAAGCCAATCAACACGTCCTTCGCTGCCAGCTCACCTTGGTTGGACTCCGCATGGTAGATGGCTGTCAGCTCCAGGAGCCGGTTGGCATTGCTGAGTTTTTTTGCATGCGGAAAGAGCGCATCGAAGCCAAGAGTCAAATCGACCGGATAACGGCAGTGATCGTACTTGGTGCCTTGGGCGAGCAATTGCAAGGCAGACTGGTTCGATTTCACAAAGACGGCCAAAGTGGATTTCATCGAGGCTGGGATGGCTCTGTCGAGAGCCGGGAGTGGGACTTTGCTCTGGAACGGGACCGCGTCGATGTTGGCTAATTGCATCGCGTCGAATCCTTTCAAATAAAAGTTGGCGGCGTTCTGTCCGACTGGCGGTTCAACATACCAGGCGTTGAGTTCAGCGAGCGTTTTGGGAAGGCCGGCGGGTACCTCAGCCAAAGGTAAGGCCGATTCTTGTTTTCGGTTATGACTGCTGGCAAACATCACGGCTCCGGCCAAAACGAGCAGAGAGACAACGGCTCCGCTGAGAATCAGGATGGACCATTTGTTTCTGACCTTCCCTCCGGAGAGGTTGCTCTCTGGCGTGGCGGCGGTGGGTATTCGCGGCGGCAGTGGAACGGTGGCCAGGCGTTGCTGCCCGCCGATGCGCAGGCCCGAAGCGGGAGACGCATTCGCCGCCAAGTGCTGCGCAATTAACTGGTTCGCTGCAATCGTGCCGTCGCTCCCACAAACCGGGCATTGCACCGCGTGAGCGATGCGCCCGCCGATTGGCTCAACGTCGAAGGCGTACTTTTGTCCACAGCCGCAAAAGATTTTGATTGGGATCATGATGCAGGTTGGTTGCGATCATTTCGGCCCGTGCTTGGCGATCAGCCACCGCATCGCGGGTTCTTCGCCAAAGATCATCAAACGATCGTTGAAACTGATCCAATCCGCGTCCGGCATCGTTTGCATGATCGGGTCAGTT
Source organism: Verrucomicrobiota bacterium (assembly GCA_016195385.1). Lineage (GTDB taxonomy): Bacteria > Verrucomicrobiota > Verrucomicrobiia > Limisphaerales > JACPZS01 > JACPZS01. Next base: position 13,732 of record JACPZS010000232.1, on the reverse strand, counting down.
TGCTTGGTGAGTTCTCCGAGCGCCGCTTTTTGTTGGACGAGTTGAGCGAGTCGATCCTGCACCGTTTGGCCACCACCGCCATAAGCCTGGTTGGGATCCATCGCTCCGAGACCTTTGCGTTGGATACTTATGCCAAGAAGTTTGGCTGCCAACATCTGCCCAGGCGTGTCGTCGCCATAGCGCTGGCCCAAATCAACCGCCATCTGCAAGGCCGTCTGCCGGGAAGCCTCATCCCCCGCCTGCTGGTAGGATTTGGCCAGCTCGAGCAGACTCCCACTCAACCCACTCACGGATCCGAGATGCGCCATCACCAACTGTGAACTCGCGAGAAGTTTGGCCTCCGCCTCGGGATAACCGGCCGCGCGGTATGCTTCTTCATCCGCTTGGATGCGATCCAGGTTGTATTCCTGAAACTGCGGCTTGCCGGCGGCGGCGATGAGATCCTGCACGGCCTGATCGGCCTGGCCCGCTTTGAAGTGATCAGCGGCCGAGAGATAGTTTGCGAGGGCGTTCTCCGGAGCGGACTGCTTCAACTTGTCCAACCATTGCCGACGTTCGTCGGGGGGAGCGTCGTGGCGTGACGCCGCTTCAAAACTTACTTGCGGATCATTCGGATATTTCTGCATCGCTTCCTGGAGCAGCGCCGGATCGTCCGACGTGCGAAAAGCGGCCAGAAGACTGGCGGCGCTCCGGCGATGTTCTTTGAGATAAGCTTCGGCTTGAACCGCGGTGAGTTTCACCTGTGAAGTTCGGTTCGTGAGCAGGGCATAGAGATTACGGGTTTGGACTGGCTCCGGCGGCATTGCATCCACCGAGGCAATGGCCGGCATGGGCGGCGCGGGCAGGTGCGGAGCGCGAGTTATTTTCGAGAGAGTGGTTCGGTTGGCGAGGTTTTCGTTGTCGGTTTGGAGTTGCGCGATTTGCTGGCGCAACGATTGGTTTTCGTCCCGCACTTCGACTTGCGAACGGTGTTGGATGACGACGGTGGTCGCCGCGCCAGCGACGACCAGAGCGGTAAGTCCGAGTTTAAGTTTGGTGGTAGCCATAAGTTTTAAGAGAGTGAGAGTCGTTCCGGTGCCGGTCGCCGCGCCCGCCAAGGCGGCAGTGGAGATCGCGAGCGCCAGTCCAGCGGGTGCCGCTGTGATCGATCCCGCCGCGAGCAGCGTTCCCAGCGTCCCGACGGAGAGAGCGACACCGCGCTGCTTCAGCAGAGCCTGCAATTTCTCCAACGCCCGGTTCACGCGCACCCGTGCCGCATCCTGTGTGCTGCCCAACGCTTCGCCCACGGCGCGAAAATCCTGCTGCTCGAAATAGCGAAGCAAAATCGCGGTGCGATCTTCGCTTCCCAGTTGCGTGATGGCTTCATCGAGTATCGGAGCCAGTTGCCGCCAGTGCGCTCCAGAATCGTCCTGTAGTTTGTTCATTTCCACGGCCTCGCGTTCACGGATTTGACGGCGCTGCTCGCTGCGCACGGCCCGGGTCGCCACATGATACGTGTGCTGATGCAGCCAGCCGCCCAGCATCACCTTGCTGGACAGCGTGCGGCCCTTGCGCGCCAGGCCGAGAAAAACCGCCTGCGACACGTCCTCCGCCAACTGAGCGTTGCCGCCCACCAGCCGCAGCGCCGTCGAATAAACCAGGTTGAGGTAGCGCGCGACCAGTTCCCGGAAAGCCGCTTCCGAGCCATCCGCCGCGTATTCTCCGAGCAATTGTCGAGTGTCCGTTATCATCTGTTCACCAGTAAATCCCCGCTGAAGTCTGGAACCGAACAAAATATCTTTGCCACTTAGTTTAGAGCGAGCCGGTCACAATAAATGTTGCCTCCCGCGAAGTATTTCTAGCGGGACGCAGGGCGAGTGTATAAAGTTCGCGCCCGATGAAACTTTCCAGTCCTCTTCGCCGTCGCGCTCATCTTGGGACGTTGCTCGCCGCTATCGTTTTCGCCGTCCTACCTGTGTCAAATGCCGCGCCGCGCCCACCGTGGACTTCCAATCGCGTCGTCGGCTCGCCGAATCCGCCCGCGCCCTACAACGTCGAGCGTCTCTTTCCGCAAGTGACCTTCGATCATCCGGTCGATCTCGCGTTCCTGCCCGGTTCAACGCGGCTTTTCGTCGCGGATCAGTCAGGCAAAATTTGGACCTTCGACACTAAATCCATGTCAGCCCAGACGAACCTTGTTGTCGATCTGCGCGCGCATCATCAGCCGCTCGACAGCATCCTCGGCTTCACATTCCATCCCGGCTTTGCGACGAACCGCTACATTTTCATCAACTACAACGAGCCCGGCGGCCGCGAGGACGGCGCGTTCGTTTCGCGCTTCACGGTTTCGACGAGCAATCCACCGACGATTGATCCGACGAGCGAAAAGGTCATCATTCGCTGGCTCAGTGGCGGCCACAACGGTTGCACACTCGCGTTCGGCAACGACGGTTTTCTCTACATCTCGACGGGCGACGCGGCGGATCCCGATCCGCCCGATGGCAAACGAAAAACCGGCCAGGACGTGAGCGATTTGCTCTCGTCGATTTTACGCATCGACGTCGATCACGCCGACGGCGTGAAGGCGTATTCGATTCCACGCGACAATCCTTTCGTGAGCATACCCGGAGCGCGGCCCGAGATTTGGTCGTTCGGTTTTCGGAATCCATTTCGCATGAGCATCGATCGCGCGACCGGCGATTTGTGGGTCGGCGACGTCGGCTGGGAACAATGGGAGATGATTTACTTCATCAAGCGCGGCGGCAATTACGGCTGGTCGCTCACCGAAGGACCGAATCCGCATCTGCGCACGGATGTGAAACAAGGCCCCGGCCCGATCCTGCCGCCGATGACCGCGCATCCGCACAGCGAGGCGGCGAGCATCACCGGCGGCTACGTGTATCACGGCCAGCGGCTCGCGAAGCTGCGTGGCGCATACATTTATGGCGACTGGGAGACGGGGAAATTTTGGGCGCTGCGTCACGACGGCGACAAGCTGGTGTCGGACGATGAACTTTGCGACACGACGCTCAAACCGGTGGCGTTCACGCTCGATTCGTCGGGTGAACTGATCATCCTCGATTACAACGGCGGCTTCTACCAACTCGTGCCGAACTCTGCGCCGCCGGCGAATGAAGCGTTTCCACGCCAACTCAGCGCGACGGGAATCTTCACCACGCTCACGCCGCTCACACTCGCGACGGGCGTCGTGCCGTATCGCATCAACGCCGAAATGTGGAATGATCACGCGACTGCCGAGCGCGTCCTCGGCGTGCCCGGCGACGCGGCGTTGGCGACCGAGGGTGGCGTCGGCAACATCACGGGCGGCACGTGGTTCTTCCCGAGCAACACCGTCCTCGCGCGCACGCTCACGCTCGAAATGGAAACCGGCAAGCCGTCGTCGCGCCGCCGCATCGAGACGCAATTGCTGCACTGGGATGGCCAGGCGTGGAATCCGTACACGTATCGCTGGAACGCAGCGCAATCGGACGCAGAACTCGTTTCGAGTGAAGGCACGAACGACACGTTCACTGTCACGGACGCGAGCGCGCCAGGCGGGCGCCGCGAAACGCCGTGGCGCTTCGGCAGTCGCGCAGAATGTTTGCGCTGCCACAACGCGTGGGCTGGCGAGGCGTTGACGCTGAACTGGCAACAGCTCGGTGCGCGCGGTGCGAACGGAGCGTCTGAATTTGAGCGGTTGATTGAACTTGGCGTGCTGAAAGCGAAAGACCGCCGAGATGGAATGCTGCGGGCAATTATCAATCCTTACGACGATTCCCAGGAACTCGCGGACCGCGCGCGTTCGTGGCTCCACGTGAATTGCTCGGCATGTCATCGCTTCGGCGCGGGCGGCGCGGTCGCGATTCATTTGAATTTTGACAAGCCGTTGAAGGAAATGCGGACGCTCGACGAAAAACCAACGCGCGGCGATTTTGGTTTGCTTGGCGGGCGCGTGATCTCATCGGGACATCCGTATCGCTCTGCGCTTTTGTACCGCATCAGCACCGAAGGTTCAGGGCGAATGCCGCACATCGGCTCGCGGCTCGTTGATGAAGCGGGTGTGCGCGCCGTCCGCGACTGGATCCGCTCGCTACCGCAAAACCCTGAAGCCGACCTTGCCGCCGCTCGCAAACTGGGTGCAGAGAACTCGAGCTTGCTCGCGCAATTGCAAGGCGATGGCCGTCGCGACGCCATTGGAAAATTGCTTGGGACTGCCAACGGCAGTTTGGCGCTGTTGAACGAGGCCGCCGCGCCGGCGCTGCGAATCGAAGCTGCTACCGCCGCAGCGTCGCATACGAACGCGCTTATTCGCGATTTGTTCCAACGCTTCCTGCCGGCGGAGCAACGACGCAAAACGCTGGGCAGCGAAATTGATCCACTGACGATTCTCGCGCTGAGCGGCAACGCGGCGCGCGGCCGGGAAGTTTTTCTCGGCGCGTCGCAATGTGCCCGCTGCCACGTCTGCGGCGGTGAGGGACGGCTGTTCGGTCCGGACCTCAGCGGCATCGCGCGCAAGTACCAACGCGCGCAATTGCTCGAACAGATTCTCCTGCCGTCCAAAATCATCGCGCCTGAGTTCAAAAGCACGACGGTCACTTTGCGCGACGAAAGTGAAATCACCGGCTTCGTTCTGAAACGCGGCGCGACCGAAGTCGTTCTGCGCGACGAGACGCTCGCCGAACGCGGGGTGAAGTTGACCGACGTAAAAGACTCCCGCGAATCCACGCTGTCTGCGATGCCCGAAGGGTTGCTCGCGCCGCTGACGGCGCAGGAAGCGGCCGACGTGCTGGAGTTTTTGTTTACGAGCAAACCTGCTTCGGGGCCGTAATTCCGCGATAATTTCATTCGCATTTGCCGCTTGAAGAAACGGGGTCAAATGGCGACGCTGGGTTAGCCCTCGGTTTCAGTTCTTTCCAGAATGGAAGAATTTCTGCCGGGTTCAGTTTTTATGCGATTGGAATTTAAGCGTATTTCAGGAGAACCAACATGAAACGAAATTTCGCCTTCACCCTCATCGAACTGCTCGTCGTCATCGCCATCATTGCCATCCTGGCCTCGATGCTCATTCCGGCACTTTCGCGCGCCAAGGATCGTGCGCAACTCACGCTGGATTTGAACAACGTGAAACAGATCACGCTCGCGAATCACGTTTACGCTGGCGACAACAATGATTACTGCGCGCATCCCACTTGGGGCGGCGATTTGAGCGGGCCGGACGGCTGGGTGTACGCGACGAAGAACAACGGGCGCATTCCCGGCGGCCCGACGGCACCAGCTTCGGCGGCCGGCAAGGATGTGAATTCGGTTCAGTTCAGCAATCAGGTGTCGTTCTTCAAAATCAGCCAGGTGGGCGCAATCCTCGGTGATTACAAAACTTGCTGGTGCCCCAAGGACGTATCCACCCGTGGCAGCGGCAAGTTGAAAGATCTCTGGCTGGGGCGGCCGGTCAAACTCACCTCCTACTGTTGGAACGGGACGATCGGTGGTTACAACAATATCGGCAAGGCATCCCTGAACCCGGACGGAAAAACCTATAAGCTGACTGACTTCAACGCCACGGATTGGATGTTATGGGAGCAGAACGAACTGGATCCCTTCAATTTTAACGATGCGTCGAACGTGCCACCGCCGGGTAACGCCGGCAACGGCATCTCCATCCGCCACGCGGGGATTCCCAATTGGTGGACGCTGCCGAATCCGAATGGCGCCGGCATCGCGAAGAGCCTGCCGGGTGGGGCGGTCGCGGGTTATTTCGGCGGGAGTGCCCACCTTGTAAAATGGAATCGCGCTTACGAACTCATCAACAAAATCCCGGCGCCGAACGACCTTTTCAACGGGCCGGTTTATCGGTAGCAACTGGCTGTTCGCGAAAATCGACCGCAACGGCGGGCACGACACCGGAAAATTTCGCGTGTGTTCAGCCCGTGCGGTGATTCAGATTGCAGAGTTCAATTTTGATTTAAGTTCAAACATTCAACCCGGATAATCATTATGAAGCGCCCGCACGGATTCACTCTCATCGAATTACTCGTCGTCATCGCCATCATCGCAATCCTGGCGGCAATGCTCCTGCCCGCCCTTGGCAACGCCAAAAATCGCGCGAACCGCATCAGTTGCACAAACAACCTGCGGCAACTCGGCCTGGCCGTTTTCATTTATGCGGACAATTACAACGACCGCCTCGCGCCGACTTTGTTCAATCCGGAAAAAGTGCCCGACTCCGGACCATGGCAATCCTATTTTCTTTTCACCGGCGCGGACAACAAACCTGCGGACACGACCGATCCGACTAACCTCGGGTACCTGTACACGGACAAGTTGATCACGTCGGGAAAATCCTATTACGATCCCGGCTTGCGGCACCCGGACCGGTTGCCAGTGAATTTTGAAATGAAATACTACCAAAGCGCGAAAGTGCCGTGGCCCATGGTTTTCAGCGGCGGAGTGCGCGGGAATTACATGTATTATCCCCAGTCGGATCGGCCCGCGAAGGACAACCCGCCGGCCGGGCAGGAAATGTGGGCGCGCGTGGCCGAAAAAACCTCCGACCTGGTTTCACAGCGCAGCCTGACCACGGATCTTATCTACACGCTCGCGACGCGGCCGCACACGAGCAACCGCAATCCGATCGGCATCAACGCGCTGTGGGGCGACGCCCATGTGTCGTTCAGCACCACCAAACAAGCCTTCGCTCCCAACCTCTGGGACCACGGCGAAAACGCCGACGCGCTGCAAAATCCGGGCGACAACCCCAAGAAATTCCGAACCATTGTTGCGCTGCTGCGACCTTGAGCTGACCCGTTGGGAAAAATAGCCTTACTCCGGCACTTGCCTGTCTGATCGATCCGATCTGGTTCGCCTTTTTCGGACCAATCAGGCGAACGCGTGTCACCAAGTCGAGTCGGCAACCAACTTCTCCGCTGTCTGGAAACCCATCGGCATACCCGTCGCGTCCCCCAATGGCGCGTCCATCTTCACCGACAAAACCAGTAAGCCCGGCGACCGGCGCCTTTATCGCTTGCGTTGCGTGCCGTGAGTGCCTTCGCGCAGCAATTGCATGACTTGAGCGGGCTGAATCTCCGCCAGACAGCGCGCGTAATCGAGCACGGCGCACGCGGGATTTTTTTGGTTTGCGCACGGACACGGCACGATCAAGTGGCGATGGTTCAATCCACGAGGCGCCCATTCCTTCCAGCCGGCGTAGTCGCGAAAGAGCGAAAGCGTCGGCACATTGAGCGCCAGCGCCAGATGGAGCACGCCCGAGTCCGCGCCAACGTGGAGCCGGCAGCGCGCGAGCGCGGCCGCGAGTTGCGGAATCGTCAGCGAATTCAGCACGCGCAGACGATTGTTTGCGACCGAGTCCGTCAGCGACTGCAAGCGTGCCTGTTCGCGCGGCGCGGCGCTGCCCGTGGCGATCAGATGCAGCGTGGAATCCTCCGCCAACAATGTTTTGGCCAGCGCGATCCAATGCGCCAGCGGCCATTCCTTGAGGTGCGTGCTGGCGTTGATCGAAAGATGAATGGCACGCGGGGGAATGACCTGTTCCGCCCAGGCACGCGCAGCGTCGTCAAGTTTCAGATCGAACTTCGGCGCTGCCAGTTCGCAGCCAGCCAGCGCCAGCGTTTGCCGGCGCTGTTCGAAGACCGGCAAATCTCCGCTCCGTCGCGGCACCCAGTCTCCAATCAGCCAGGTTTTCCAAAAATGATCGCGCGTGCCAGATTGTGCCAGACGCCAACGTGCGCCGGTCAGAGCCGTCAAAAATATCGCGCGATCCGCACCGCTGAAATTGAACGCAAGATCGAAGCGCTCGCGACGGAGCGCGCGGATCATGTCCCAGTGCCGCCACCACGCGGGACTTTGCGGTCCAAGTGGAAATGTCCACGCGCGATCGACGCACGGCGCGAGTTTCAAAACTTTCGCGCCGACGGGCGCCGAGAGCGTGTGAACTTCGGCCTGCGGATAGTGCCCTTTGATTTCCCACAGCGCGGGAATGAGGTGAATGGAGTCACCGAGAAATCCAAGGTCCACCACAATTATTTTGCGGGCGGCGCGCGTTTCGTTGTAGAAGCTCGGCAAGCTCGGTCGGGTCGTCACTGAAGATCAGTTAGACCGAAACCGCCGCACTGACGATGAAAAAACTTCCCATCTCGGTCTGCTTGATCGCCGGCGCCGAGGCGCAGCGCATCGGCCGCGCGTTGTCCAGCGTCGCGGACTGGACGAGCGAAATCATCGTCGTAATCAACGAAGAAGTCACCGACGGCACGGAGGAAATTGCGGCGAGTCACGGCGCGAAAATTTTCCGGCACCCGTGGACGGGCTTTCGCGAGCAGAAAAATCGCGCGCTGGAATATGCACAGCAGCCGTGGGTGCTCGCGCTCGACGCGGACGAGGAAGTTTCACCGGAGTTGCGCGCATCCATCGAAGCGTTTTTTGAAAGCGGCCTCGAACGCTTCGCGGGCGCTTACTGCGCGCGCAAAGTCTGGTTTCTTGGCCGGTGGATCACGCATGGCGACTGGTATCCCGATCACGTGCTGCGATTGTTTCGCCGCGACGCGGGCCGCTGGGCCGGCAGTCCGGAGCACTGCAAAATTGAACTGCGCGGCGCGGAGAAAAAGTTGACTGGCGACCTCCACCATTACACAAACCCGACGATTCAAAGTTACGTGACGAAGATAAATTATTTCTCCGACATTTTTCTGGAGCGGCAACTGGAGGCGAAAGTGCGCTGGTCCGTCACGGGCACGGTAGTGCGATCCGCGTGGCGCTTTCTGCGGGCCTATTTTTTCCGGCTTGGTTTCCTTGATGGCTTTCCCGGTTTCTTCATCGCCGCCTCGACGGCGTACTCCACGCTCGTCCGCCGCAGCCGTCTCTACCAGCATTTGCATTCCAGCGCCCCGCCATGCCCTGCGCCAAAATCTCGCTGATCATCAGCACCTACGAAAGTCCGGCGGCGCTGGAGAAAGTGCTGCAAGGCGTGGCAGGCCAGACGCGGCAGCCCCACGAAATTCTTATCGCCGACGACGGTTCCGGTCCGCCAACGCGGGCGCTGCTCGAACGCTGGCAACCGCGCCTCGCACTGCGACACGTCTGGCACGAGGACGCGGGCTTTCGCAAAACGATCATCCTCAACAAAGCGGTTGCCGCGGCCACGGGGGATTACGTGGTGTTGCTGGATGGTGATTGCGTGCCGCACTGCGAGTTCATCCGCGACCACCTCGCGTTGTCGGAGAAAAATTTCTGGGTGCAGGGCCGTCGCTGTTTTGTGGAGGAGAAATTCGTCGCGGAATTTTCCATCGAACGGACGCGGATCTGGGTTTGGTGCCTGCGCGGACGCATCTCTGGACTGGCGAAGGCGCTGCGTTTGCCGGTGGCGATTGTCCGCCGCAATCATGACCAGCGCGGCATCATCGGCTGCAACATGGGCTTCTGGCGCGACGATTTGGTGGCCGTGAACGGTTTCGACGAGGACTACACTGGCTGGGGTATTGGCGAAGATTCGGATTTGGGCACACGGCTTTATCATCTCGGCCGCGCGCGAAAATTTGTTTACGGCCGCGCCATCGTTTATCACCTGAATCACCCGCAGTTGCCCAAGGCCCACGTGCCGGCCAGCCAGCAGCGGCTCGCGGAAACCATCGCCTCGGGAAAAACCCGTTGCGAGCGCGGACTCCTTCAATATCTCTGACAACGTCATGAAAAAATCCGCCGCCCCCGCGTTGCACGAAGACGAACTCATCTGGCAGTTCTTCGGCCGCCGCACGAACGGCTTTTTCGTTGAAGTCGGCGCGAACGAACCGCAAGGCGGTTCGCAGACGTGGTTCTTCGAGCAGCACGGCTGGCGCGGCATCCTCGTCGAACCGCAATCGCGACTGTGCGAACGGTTGCGCTCGGAGCGGCCGCATTCGCAGGTATTTCAAGTCGCGTGCGGCGCACCCGGTCACCCGAAAGAGCTGCCTTTCTATGTCGCGGAAACCTCTGGCCATTCTTCGCTGGCGAAGAATTTGATCGATCCTAACACCCACTACGTCGGGACCGAGCTGGTGAAAGTGATGACGCTCGACGATGTGCTGGCCGAGGCGGGAGTTCCGCACGTCGATTTTATTTCCATCGATGTCGAGGGCACACAACTCGACGTGCTCCGCGGCTTTGATTTGCGCCGGCATCGCCCTGCCCTGTTGCTGCTGGAAGATCATTTGCACAACTTGCAAGTGCATCAGCATGTACGGCGGCAAGGCTACCGGCTCGTGAAACGCACGGGCTTGAACAACTGGTACATACCCGCAGATCAACCATTCACGATGACGACCATGCTCGAACGCTTTCGTCTCTGGAAAAAAGTTTGGGCCAATACTCCCTTCCGCAAACTGCGCGTTTTTCTCGCACACAGACGCGCGGCTCGGGAACAACGCCCCGCTTCGTGAAGCCAGCCCGACCGGTTTTTCCGCTGACTTGGCCATCGCGGCGCTGTTAATCTCGCGCCATGCAGCACGCCACGAACACAAGTCCACGACCGGAATCACCAGTGACTTCGGAGTCCGGATTCACGCGTTCGGCCCGGCATTTTTTCCGTTGGTATCGCAACGGCCCGATCCGCGCCGGTCATCCGGCGTTACGCAAGCTGCTGCGGACGATGATGCCACGACATCAGCGGATTGTTCTGCGCAGCGGATTGAAACTGGAGTTGGACTTGGAGCGCGTTGTTCAGCACACGATTTTTTGGTACGACGGCGACATGGAACCGCAGTTGAGCTGGGCAGTGCGCGAGTTTCTTCCCGTGGGCGGAACTCTGATCGACTGCGGAGCCAATTGCGGCTTCATCGGGCTCGAAGCCAGGCTGCACAAACACGCCCGCGTCATGTTAATCGAACCGCACCCGGAGCTTGCGGCAGGCATTCGGCGCAACGTCGAAATCAACGGCTGGAAAAATTCCTGCCAGGTCATCGAAGCCGCCGCGTCGGATCAGACCGGCTCAACTTCGCTTTTCGTCTGTCAGGAATATGACGGCTCGCATTCGTTGCTATCCGATTGGTGGCCGCATCCGGGAGAAACCAAGAAAGTCGAAGTCAAGTTGATGACACTGCGGGAATTGCTGAACAGCAATTGCGATTTCGCCAAAGTGGATTTCCTCAAAGTTGATACCGAAGGCCATGACCTGAATGTGTTGAAGGGGCTTGGGGATCTGCTTGTCCCGAACCGGATTCCCGTGCTCTACGCCGAACTAGGCCGTGAACGCGAGGCCGCTTGCGCTCTGCTCCAGGAGCGCGGTTACGCGGGATTCTCCTACGCGCCGCAACTCAGCGGCCGCGCACTTCGGCAAGCCGTAAAACGATCCGCCGACGGCCAGCCAGTCGCGTTTTTTCAGCCGCTAAATGAAGTTTCCAATGGTGCAGAAACACTTTGGTGCGCCAAAGATTCCGCACAAGCGGCGCGCCTCGCTGAACTAGCCGAATGGTCGCGTCGAGCCAGCCATGAATGACGTCGCGCGCCCGAGTGGATTTTGCCAGCCGACAAATGTCATGCGCATCCTTCACTTGAACTCGCTGCTCACCGGCGGCGGCACCGATGACCAATGCGTCAAGCTCGCCCACGGACTGCAACAACTCGGTCACCAAGTTTGGATCGCGGGGCCGGACGGACGCGAGTTTTCCCAGGTCATCCGCAACCTCGGAGTACCGTTCCACGCGACGCGGCCGGAAGGGCCGCTCAAATGGCGGTTCATCTTCGACGTGGCTCGGTTTATTCGCCGCGAGAAATTCCAGATTGTTCATAGCCATCATGGCCGCGATTATTGGCCGACGGTGCTCGCGGCGCGACTCGCCGGCACGCGGCCCAAAATTGTTTTCTCCCGTCACCTCGCCAAAAGCCCCAGTTCGTGGCCGAGCCGGCATTTTCTTTTGAGCCAGTGCGACGCGATGATTGCCGTCTCTAGCTTCGTGGCGAAGGTGTTGCGCGAAGGCGCGTACGAACCGGAATCGCCCGAACCGGAGCGGCACGCGCGCCCGCCATTGCGCGGTGACCACTCCAAAATTCACGTCATCCAAAACGGCATCGACACCGAGCGATTTCATCCGTTCGATGTCGGCGATCTGCGGCGACAATGGAGTCTCGCACCGGAACATTTTGTATTCGCGGTCGTCGGTGGTTACGGCAAGCCGCGTGGCAAAGGTCAGCGGGAATTTCTCGCGGCGGCGGCGAGCATCCACGAAGAATTTCCCAACGCGCGCTTCCTCATTGTTGGTCGCGGTAATCTCGCGGACACGCTCAAAGCCGACATCGCGCGGCTCGGCTTGACGGGCAAGGCGTGGCTCACGCCGTATTGTACCGACATGCCGGCGGCGATGAATGCCATCGATTGCCTCGTCCATCCGCAAATCGGCACCGAGGCGTTTCCGGGCGTGACGCTGGAAGCACTGGCGTGCGGCAAACCCGTCATCGCGTCGCAACTCGACGGCATCCCCGAACAGTTTCTTGCCCGCGAACATGGTTTGCTGGTGCCGCCGGAAAACATCGCGTCGCTCGCCGCCGCGCTGCGTTATATCGCCAGCGACCCTGAACGCGCGCGACAAATGGGCGCAGCCGGGCGCGTACATATCTGCCGTCACTTCGACGTCCGGTTGCAAGTGGAGAAAACCGTCGCGCTCTATTTGCAGTTGTGCGGGCAAACTGCGGATGCTACGCAAACCAAGTGACCGCGCCGCTGCCCGCCTACTACACCCGCCTGGCGCCATTCCGCGAATTGTTCGCCACCGGTGCGCCTGTGCTCACCTATCACAAGATCGGGCCGCGTCCGTGGGGCGCGCGACTCAAGGGCCTCTACGTCAGTCCAAAATTGTTTGCCGAACAAATGACGGAACTGCATCAAGCCGGTTTCCAAACCCAATCATTGGCTGCCGTGGACAAACCTGGTCAGGCCGCCACGCCGGTGATCACGCTCACGTTTGACGACGGCTTTGAAAACGTGCTCCGGCACGCCGTCGAGCCGATGCGGCAATGCGGTTTTCGGTCGATTGAATTCCTCGTTGCGGCTCGGCTCGGTCAATTGAACGATTGGGAGATGCGCCAGGGTGAGGTTGCGGAGCGTCTGATGGACGCCGCGCAAATCCGTGACTGGCTTGCCGCCGATCACGAGATCGGTGCCCATTCAATGACGCATCCGTTTCTCACGCAGATTCCGCTGGCGCAAGCGCGCGAAGAAATTTCGGCGAGCAAGAAAAAGTTGGAAGATCTTTTTGACGTGCCGATTCGTCACTTTTGTTATCCATACGGCGATTGCAGCGATGCCATCAGCGAACTCGCGAGAGAGGCGGGCTACGAAACCGCCTGCACGACTGAAGCCGGAGTGAATACAACCGAAACGAATCCGTGGCAACTGCGGCGCGTGACGGCGCGATACGCGAGTCGCAACTGGCGCAACTTCTTTGGCCGGCTCAAGAACGTCAAGTCCTTCGCTCGAAGCCAGAAGTTTTGATCCGGCCTCCGGCTGCAAACTGGTTTGGCGCGTTGCGTTCGAATGGGCGTGTGATTTTCGCCACCGGCTTCCTGAAGACCGGCCGTGAACTTTCTGAAAATTTCCGATCCGTTTTCTTCCGCTTCGCGCGTTTCGGTGTAGAAACTTGGCACGCTGCTTTCGACATAGAAGAGCTTGCTCATGGCATACTCGCCGCCGCCAACTCCTCCTCAAAGTCCACAATCTCTTTGATCTGCACCAGAAACCAGCGGTCAATCTTCGTGAGGTTGAAAATCTCCCCGATGG
>JACPZS010000231.1 GCA_016195385.1 Verrucomicrobiota bacterium | reverse complement strand
GAGCGAAGTGAGGTTGCGTGAATCAAAAATGTTCTTCGCAGCGGAAAGCAGTTTTCCTTTTTTCACGTTATGGAAGGCGTCACTCGCGCTGATGGCGACGAATTGCAGCACGCTCGGGTCGCGGTAGCAATCGATCATGCAGCGCGTGCAGCCGTCGCGGATGAGCTTTGATTGGTCCCACTCGTAAACGTTGCACATCGGCGTCTCCCAGAAATGGCAGCGATAGAGATTCAGGTGCCAGTCGAGATAAAAGTATTTGTGCCCGCCCAGGCAGCCGAATTTTTCTGGCTGCTTGCGTAGATGACGTTGCATTTCATGGAGCGACTCCGTGGGGTTCACGACCGGATAACCGCTCGTGTGTTTCATCGTCTTGATTTTCTCGAAGACCTCGATCAGCTCCTCTGTGCGATACGCGACCAGACTCGAATCGCTGAAGCTCAGGTAGCTCGAAGCCAGCGCGGTGAGCGGGTAGCTGAACGTGCAACTCTTGAAACCGAGTTCGGTGAGGAATGCCGGCAACTTCGCGTAATCGTCGATGAGCTTGCTCGCCGTGACGCTCGCGGTTGTCTGGATGCCGAGTTCGGCGAAGACTTCGTTCGCGTGCTGGATTTTCCGGCAAACGTCGGGCAGGCCACGGTTTTTTTCGTGTTTCGCGACATCGTGCGAATCAATGGACATGATGACGCTGCTGAGTCCATCGCCCGCCAGTTCGCGCATGTTCTTGTCCGTCCAGAGCGAGCCGTTCGTGCAAATCATCGGATGAATGCCGCGCTCCGCCGCGTAACGCACCATTGCGCGCAAGTCGCGATGCACGAGCGGCTCGCCGCCGACGAAGAGCAGGTAGCCGATATGATTTTTGACGGCGATGTCGATCACGTCGCGCGCCTCGGCGAGCGTTACGCTGCGGCGTTGCTTCGGATCAAACCGATCGACCGCGAAGCCGCAGAAATCGCATTTGGCGTTGCAAACGTTGGTGATGGCGAACTGGAGATAGCCAGGGCCGCCGTGTTCGAGCACTTCGCCGAGCAGCTTCCACGCGCTTTTTTTGGGAACAACAATCGGGCGCGAAAAATCTTCAACCGCTGAAGTGGCGGCGGATGGCGCGTTGGAATGGGGCTCAATCGTGGCTGAACTCATGCAATAATCGTCAGCATAGTGGCGGCGTATTGCAGGCTGACGCAAACCTTTCTTTTCAACGGCGGCAGCGCGATCACTTGTTGCGCTGTTGCCAGAGCGCAAAATGATATAGCGCGACGACGACGAGCGAGTGACGAACTTTTCCCGCCGCGACGAGTTCAGGAAACTCCTCGACGGGCACGAGCCGTGTGATCAAATCCTCGCCGTGATCGAATTCCGTCGCGTGCTTGAGCCGGCAGTCCGGCACGAACACGGTGAAACAGGTGTTGCTCATGATCGCCGGGTTCGGCGCGATCTGGCCGATGACCCGTGCTGGCGCGCCAGCGTAGCCCGTCTCTTCGCGCAGTTCACGCGCGCCAGTCGCCGCCGGATCGGTCTCGTGGGCGTCCATCATGCCACCCGGGATTTCAAGTTCCACCGTGTTCGTGCCGTGGCGAAATTGCTCGATCATCACGAGTTGATTCTCCGGCGTCACCGCGATCACGTTCACCCAGTTGACGCAGTCGATGACGAAAAACTCGTGCTCCGCTCCGGTTCGCGGCGAAATTTTGCGATCTGTGCGGATCGTGAAAATGCGATGATCCGCCACGCGTCGCGAATCAATCGTGGGCCAGGGTTTGATCATGGAGAACTTGGCGATGTGCCGGTTCTGCTAAAAAGCTTTACGCTAACGTGCTGACGAACGCACACGCCTCACATCATCTTCAGCAGCGTGTCCGCCATCTCACTGGGCGTGACGGCCACGCCGATGCCGGCGGCCTTGAGCGCGGCAATCTTCGCCTCCGCCGTGCCCTTGCCGCCGCTGACAATCGCCCCCGCGTGGCCCATGCGGCGTCCCGGTGGAGCGGTCGCACCGGCAATGAAACCCGCGACGGGCTTGGTGCCGTTCTTCGCGATCCATTCGGCGGCTTCCTCTTCTGCGCTGCCACCGATTTCGCCGATCATGATGATGCCCGTCGTCTCCGGGTCGGCCATGAACAGTTTGATCACGTCGAGATGCGATGTGCCGTTGACCGGATCGCCGCCGATCCCGACGCACGTTGACTGACCAACGCCACGGCTCGTGAGCTGCCACACCGCCTCGTAAGTCAGCGTGCCGCTGCGCGAGACGACGCCGATGTGGCCCTTCTTGTGAATGTAGCCCGGCGCGATGCCGATGCGGCAGCCGCCGTGCGAATCCTTGCCTTCGCCGGGTGTCACCACACCGGGACAGTTCGGACCGATGAGCCGCGTCTTGCTGCCGGCCATCGCCTGCTTGGCGCGCACCATGTCACGCACCGGAATGCCTTCCGTGATGGCGACGACGAGTTCGAGTCCGGCATCGACGCCTTCGAGAATCGCGTCGGCGGCAAACGGCGGCGGCACGAACACCGCGCTGGCGGTCGCGCCGTTCTGCTTCACCGCGTCGGCCACGGTGTCGAAGATGGGCACCTTGTGGCCGCTGTGCTCGAAGAACTGCCCGCCCTTGCCGGGCGTGACGCCGGCCACGACCTGCGTGCCGTAGTCGATGGAGAGCTTCGCGTGGCGCGCACCGAATTCGCCCGTGATGCCCTGGATGAGAAGTTTGGTGTCGGGTTTAACAAGTATGGCCATGTCAGTAATGAGTAATCAGTGGGGCACGTCCTGCCGCTTGTGGATACAAATCAAGTTGCCCTCGGTGTCGTAGATGAACGCCATGCGGCAGACGGGAGTGGGGAACGGCTCCATCTTGAACTGCACGCCGTTCGCCTTCAGGTGCGCGATGGCCGCGTCGAAGTCATCGACCTCGAGGCCGACGGAGCAGCCGGTGGGCGTCGGCTTCCAATCCGGCGCGCCCGCGCCGAGCGAGAGCGTGCCGCTGGCGATGTCGTATTCCGTCCATTGCATGCCGCCTGGTTCGCCGACCACATAGGTGGCCTTCAAGCCCAGTACGCCTTCGTAAAACTTCCGTGCCCGGGCCATGTCGGTGACAGGGTAACAGGTGAAGGCGATTTCGGTGACGCGAAGCATATTCAGCGCGGAGTGTTTAGGTTCAACGGCTGCGAAACACAACACTTTTCACGGCTGCGCCGGCGGCGTTGAAAGTAATTTGCCAATGGCCGACCGTTGCCGATTCTCGGATTTTGCCAATCCGTCATCGACTCGCGTGCTTGACAAAACATGCACTGACAAGCTTGCCAATATGGCGATGATGACGATCACGACGAGCAGTTCGATGAGCGTGAAAGCATCCCTTGATTGCTTGGCTGGCGATTTGGTGAAAAGCGTGGCGAGAACCTTTCACGGCAGTCGCTCACGATGCGGCTCGTTGTCCTTGTTCCAGCGGCACAACGCGGCGTCGCTGCGGTCAAAAAAGAAGCTCTCCAATTTTAGATCTTCGACGTGTCCGTCACAGAAGACCACGTTGATGTGCCCTTGGTGACGCCGCCGCGCATACACGGTACCGAAGTCGGGCTGGCCTTTCGGCAGTGGTCCAGCGCGCAGTTCACGCGCAATTTCAGCAAACGAATCTTGCAGCCGTCCGTCCGTCGTTCCTTCAAACCCGTCGCCCAGCGCAGCCATATTGCTCGGCGCCTTCACTTCCGTTTCTCGCGTCGGAAAATAGAAAGGGTGCGAGTTGGCGGCCGGATTCAACACGCCGCCAAGCCCCAAATCCAAATGGTCTTCTATTGCGTGAGTTTTGTAGTCGCTAAGGCCGAAAACGTTGTAGCCGTACGAGGAGCTGTGCCAATACGGGTAGGGCAATTTACCTCTTGGGTCGGATGGGCAGCGGAAAACATAATTCGCGTCGAACATTGCGTCGGTGGTGTGGCTGCCGACTCCCCGCATTTGCGCGTCCAACTGAACGAACCAGTATTTTGGTGCCAAAGATCCTTCCCCCAATACGGAGATTCCAGTTCGGGAATATTCCCGCCGGCGATGTTCAGCGGATACGCCTCGTTTTCCGTGACGTGAAGGTTCATGGCAAGCCCGAGTTGGCGAAGATTACTTTTACAGCGAGCGGAGCGCGCCGCCTGCTTTGAGCGAGTCAACGCCGGCAACAACAGGCTCGCCAGAATCGCGATGATGGCGATGACGACGAGGAGCTCGATGAGCGTGAACCCTAACGAGCGTGGAGATACGGTGTTGTCGGTCAATAGGCATTCGGAAGTTTTCTGGCGCGGTCGGCCCAATTCGGATCAAAGGGCTGGCCTTGTTTAAGTACGCCGTAGATCAGCCGCACCAGTTTG
>JACPZS010000234.1 GCA_016195385.1 Verrucomicrobiota bacterium | reverse complement strand
CCAGGAGATGGCGCAGGAGCACGAAGCCGCGACCCACGGCAGTGGCTCTGCAATTCCGAACACCGCCACAGCGGCCGAAAAGTTTGGCCTGGTGCATCTTTTCCAGCAGTGGTCCGGCTTGCACCAGAAGCAGCTTCAATTGTGGCAGGCGAAGCAGGACGCGGAAACAGCCGCCGCCGCCCTCACTGCGCAACACAATGCACTCGAATCCCGGCTGGACGCGGCAAAACTGGAATCCCCGGAACTCGCGCATCGCTCGAAGCATGCAAAACCGGCGGAACAATCCTCTCGTGAGTTGAATCCTATCAGCCGTGCGCGGGAAGATTCCGCGGCGCTCGTCCAGATCACCAAACAGATTGCTTCGGGTCAAAAGGCTCTTGCGGTATTCGACAAGCGCATCGACGCGCAGAAGCAGCTTTCCGACGTCTATGGCAAATGGATTGACGTTGTTGGCGCAAAACAGCAGACGAGCATCGCGTATTGGGTTTTTTTGGCGTTGATCCTGCGCAACGCCTTCAGCTTTCCAGTCGCGGCGCTGCAACTCAGTTTGAACCTGCTCATCATCGGCTGTTATCTTTCGGCGACACTGATCGACAAAGCCGTCACGGACTTCGATGTGACGACGAGCGAGATCGACCGCGCGGCCAACGAAACCAATGTGACGTTGCGCGCGCGTTCGCCGCGCCACGCGCCAACCCGCGCTGACGACCACCGCGCGCGCGCCGAGCGCACGCCAGCCAAGGCCAATCCGCCCGCGCCGGGGCGGGAGGAGGAGCCGGATCCGCAATTTCTGGTGATGCGGATATTTTTGCTGCTGTTGATGACGGCGTGCGGCTATGGCGTGCAGGTGTTGCTCGACCGCCAGCGGCGCGCGGAGGAGGAGGCACGCGAATTTGCGCTGCGCCAGGAACAGTTGCGCTCGGCGGGACGGCTCGCGGCGGAAATCGCGCACCAGATGAAGAACCCGCTCGGCATCATCAACAATGCGGCGTTCACGCTTCAGCGCAGCGTCAAAGAGGGCAAGAGCACCATCACGCAGCAAATCCAAATCATCCGCGAGGAAGTCGAGCGCTCCGACCGGATCATCACCGAGTTGATTGGTTACGCCCGGCTCGCGGAAGGACAGGTCGAGAAACTCGACGTGGTGCAGGAACTGGATCGCGCCATCGATCAAGTGCTCCCGGCGGCGGCGAATTACCAGATTGAAGTCCGCCGCGAATACGGCACGGCCCTGCCGCCGGTGATGTTTCAGCGCAGCCATCTTTCTGAGGTGTTCGTGAACCTGCTGCAAAATGCGCGCGAAGCGTTGGAGGGGCGCGGCGTCATCGAAGTCACCGTCCACTACGGCGAGGATTATTCGGTGGTCGTCACGATCACCGACAACGGGCCGGGCATTCCCGCCGAGCTGCGCGAAAAAATCTTTGACGCTTACTTCACGACCAGGGAAAAAGGCACCGGCCTCGGACTGTCGATTGTCAAACATAACGTGGAAACGTATGGCGGCAGTGTCCAGGTCGAATCCGAGCTTGGAAAGGGAACGCGGTTCATCCTTGTGTTTCCCGGCCGCACGCTGATGAAATTACGCAAATGAGCATTCCCTTGCCGCCCATTCTAGTCGTGGACGACGAACGCAACATGCGCTTGTCGCTCGAGTCCATCTTGACGGCGGAAGGTTACCGGATGGAGGGGGCCGCGTCCGCGGAGCAGGGGCTGAACTGCTTGAGCCAGGGCGAATTTTTCATGGTCATCACCGACGCGCGCCTGACCGGGATGAACGGCTACGATTTCCTCGGCAAGGTCAAAGCGCAGCGGCCGGACCTGCCCATCCTCATGATCACAGCTTACGCGACGCCGAAGCTCGCGGTGGAAGCGATCAAAGCCGGTGCCCTCGATTACCTGGCCAAGCCGTTTGCGCCCGAGGAGTTGCTGCTCGCGGTTGCGCGCTGTGCCGAGCGCTACCGGCTGCTGCGCGAGAATGAAACGCTGCGCGCCAGGGCCACGGAGGCTTACAGTCTGGCGCGCATCATCGGCGACTCGCCCCGCATGGTCGAGTTGCGGCAGTTGGTGGAAACCATCGCGCCGACCAACGCGACCGTGCTCATCCTCGGCGAAAGCGGCACGGGCAAGGAATTGATCGCGGGAGCGCTCCACAGCCTGAGCCGTCGGCGCCACGCGAATTACACACGCATCAATTGCGCCGCGATTCCGGAAAACTTGCTCGAGAGCGAGTTGTTCGGGCACGAGAAGGGCGCGTTCACCGGCGCCTTAAAACAGAAGCTTGGGCGCGTGGAGGAAGCGGATGGCGGCACGATTTTTCTCGATGAGATCGGCGACATGAGCCGCTCGTTACAGGCGAAACTGCTGCGTTTCCTTGAAGACGGCACGTTCACGCGCGTGGGCGGGAACGAGGAACTCAAAGTCGATGTGCGCATCATCGCGGCGACGAACCGCGACATCGTCGAGGCGATCCGGCAGAACCAATTCCGCGAAGATTTGTTTCACCGCTTGAACGTGGTGCAGTTCCGGCCCCCGCCACTGCGCGAACGGGGCGAAGACATCGTATTGCTGGCGGAGCATTTTCTCAAAAATTTTTCCCACTCGCTCAACAAACCGGGATGCGCTTTTTCCCCAGCGGCGCGGCAAAAACTCCTCGCCCATCACTGGCCGGGCAATGTGCGCGAACTGCGCAATGCGATCGAACGCGCGGTCATCCTGGAAACCAAGGAGCAGATTCGCCCCGAAAGCCTGCCGGATTTTGAAGTCGAAGCGCGGTTGAATCGTCCGAATACCGAGCCGCCGTCAGTGCCCGGCGCGCAGACGCTCGAAGATGCGATGAATCAGTATGAGCGCGAGTTGATCATGGCGTCACTGGAGCGGCATCATTACAATCTGACGCGCGCTGCCGAACAGTTGAAGATCAGCCGACATTCCTTGCGTTACCGGATGAATCGCCTGAATATCAGTTCCGATGCGTTGCTCGAGGACGAGCCGCCACCGGGGCCGCTCAAAGAATTGGCACGCCACTGATTTTGTGACATGGACTTTTTACGAGACAATTTGGTCCCATCGAATACCACCAATAGCGCCTCCCGCTTTGGAATTTACGATCTTTTGCTTTTACTAGGCGCGCTCCTCGCCTTGACGTTGCTGCTCGTCATCTGGGCGAAATACATCCGCAAAGAAAAGCGTTCCCGCCGCCGCTCCCATTCCGCGAAGCAATACGAATTGGTGCCCGTCGTGAAGGAGGCGGAGTCCGCGGAGGACGACGAGGACGTCGAGGGCGAAGCCGATGCCCGCCGCCGCCGCAAATTCCGCAAGCGCCGCCGCGAGCACCGCGGCAGCAACCCGACTCTGGCCGAGACGGGCGGTCTGCCGCCGTTGCGCGACGAAAATTCCCTCAACCCACCGCAGTAGTTCATGCAAGTCAGCCAGGCGATCACCCGCAAAAGCGCGTCGAATCTGGCCCTCGCCTTCGTCCTGTTGCCGCGCGAGAAACGGGCGGGCATGGCGGCCCTTTACGCCTTCTGCCGGGAGGTCGATGACGTGGCGGACGAGGAAACCGCGCCGGTCGAAACCCGCCGCGCGCAACTGGCCGCCTGGCGCGAAGACATTCGCGCTGCGTGCGACGGCGGGCAGCCGCGTTTCGCGGTCAACCAGGAACTCGCGCCCGTCATCGCACAGTATCACCTGCCGTTCGCGTTGTTCGATGAATTGATTCGCGGCGTCGAAATGGATCTCGACATCCAGCGCTACGAGACATTTGCCGAACTGGAACTCTACTGCCACCGCGTCGCTTCCGTCGTCGGATTGTTGAGCATCGAAATTTTTGGCTATCGCGATCCGGGCTGCCGCGCGTACGCCGTGCAACTTGGCCAGGCGCTGCAACTCACAAACATTTTGCGCGACGTGCGCACCGACGCCGAACGCGGCCGGATTTATCTTCCCCTGGCCGAACTCACGCGGTTTGGCGTGCGGCCGGAGGAAATTCTGCGGCTCGAATACAGCCCTCGTTTCCACGACCTCGCGGCGGGCGTGGCGCAACGCGCGCGCGGCTTTTATCAGCAGGCCCGCGCCTCGCTGCCGGCCGTGGACCGGAAGTCGATGGCCACGGCGGAATTGATGGGTTCGGTGTACTGGCGGCTGCTCTGCGAACTCGAAAAAAAGAATTTCAATGTGTTCGGCCCCAGTTTGACCCGTCTGAGCAAGGGGCAAAAGCTCCGGTTGATTTTGCGCACCTGGTATCGCCAATGGACCGGCGCCGCGCTGCCGAATTATGGCGCTCCGTGAAGCCGTCCGAAGGCTCATCGTCAATGCCGACGATTTCGGGCGCACCTCCTCCATCAATCACGCGGTCATCCGCGCGCACCGCGAAGGCATTCTCACGTCGGCCAGCTTGATGGTGAACGGCGCGGCGTTTGCCGAGGCCGTCGAACTGGCGCGCCAAAATCCCCGCCTCGGCGTAGGACTGCACCTGGCGCTCGTGTGCGGACGCGCGACGCTGCCGCCATCGCAAATTCCCGGACTTGTTGACGAACAAGGCGAATTCAGCCGCAACGCTGTCGGCACGGGACTGCGCTACTTTTTTCGTCGCGAACTGTCGCCGCAACTGACGGACGAACTGCGCGCGCAGTTTGAAAAATTCCAGCGCACCGGCCTGCGTCTTGACCACGTGAATGGACACTTGAACATGCACCTGCACCCAACCGTGTTCGGCATTCTGGGCAAACACGCGCGCGAATGGGGCATCCAAACTTTCCGCCTCACGAAAGATCCCTTTTGGTTGAACGCCCGGATCGCCGTGGGCAATTGGTTCTACCGCGCCAGCCACGCGCTGATTTATTTACTCCTCAGCCGCCACGCGCGGCCGCAATTGGACTCGCTCGGCGTGCGTTACAGCATCAATGTTTTCGGGCTGTTGCAGAACTCCCGCGTCCATGAAGATTTTCTGTTGAAGTTGATTCCGCGCCTGCCCGCGGGCGATTCGGAAATCTACTCACATCCGTCGCTGGATGAATTCAAACCCGAATTCGACGCGCTCGTCAGCCCGCGCGTCCGCTCGCTCATGGAATCCGAAAACATTCGCTTGGTTCGCTACCAGGATTTGTGACGATGCGAATGGGTTCTGACCGGCGCGCTCTTTGCAAAGCGGTCACCGATGCGGGGTATTTCAAGAATCTAAATCCAAAACGGATCTTTCTCCCATCCAACTTTGAAGCCCATACCTTCAATCGGAACAGCGGGATGTTTTGCCATCAATCCTGAGAGCCGCACTGCCCAGTGGGAATCGGTTGCGATTCTTTTAAGCAGAATGTGAAGCATCACGGCCT
The DNA here is from genome assembly GCA_016195385.1 of Verrucomicrobiota bacterium. Taxonomy (GTDB): domain Bacteria; phylum Verrucomicrobiota; class Verrucomicrobiia; order Limisphaerales; family JACPZS01; genus JACPZS01. The sequence continues at coordinate 9,077 of JACPZS010000234.1, read as the reverse complement.
GCGCGCAAAATGTGTGGTTCGGCTCCATGTGCATTCGGTAGGACTCCATAATGCGAGGATGGATGGCGAATCTTCTATTCCACAGTCTGGAATGGTGAGCGCAAAGATTCCGTAAATAGGTCAGGGAGTGCAGCCATGAAGTGAAAATTTTATAGTTGATACCAAACTTCCCGGAGATCATCGCCTGATCGGTGATTGGGCGAATGTGCTTGTACAAAATCGACCATTTCCCAATAGTAAGTATTTCCGAAATCATCCAACTGGGAGGAAGCTCTGGGGCACTGTATTTCTGGAAATAATGTCGAAGGAAAACATCTTTCGATTTCGGAAGCTCTCCGTTCCCATCCAGCTTCATTTCTGATTTCAAATCAGAAATGAACTGCGAATGATCGAATCCCGCCCCGAAATGTGCCGAATCCATAAACCAGTGTGCCCCGTAAGATTCGCACATGCTGTTCGCGATGCACGCTCTCACCGCTACCTCTACGCGCTCTATCGCGTCCATGACGATCAGTCGCAGTTCTCGGTCAAAAATGTACAAATCCAAAATCATTTCAAAAGTGGTTCCCGATTTGAAGGTATGCTTGGAACGAGCAAAGTTTTCCTCGCAGATTTGAAATGGTAGCGCGTACCCAGAGAGACGATAGTAGCCGATGAACTTTAAGAAATGCAGGACATGATCCGGATTTGAAACGATCAGCCCTCGCTGCTGGAGCAAGGCTAAATGCTGTTCAGCAGAGAATGATGGCTTTGTGTAGGGAATTTTTTCCATGCGCGGGCAAAAAAAACCCACCGTGGTGCGCCGTTCTTATGAGAGGCGTGGCAGGTATGTTGCAAACAATGTCGGCATATCTCGGTTTTTAGTCAATTCTGAAATAGTGAATTGATTCACAATGTTGCTTTTTGCAGGCTTTAATCCAGTAAAACAATGATTTGCTCCAAAGTCCATGCGAGATCTGCAATTCCAGCTTCCGTCGCTGGCGGCAAACGCAGTGCCAGAAGGCTGAAATGCTGACATACGGTTCAAAATTATTTTTCAAAGCAGCCCACTACATTGTCACTTGTTCGATTGCGCGAAACCAGGATTTTTCCTAAGCTGCCGTTCAACACAAAAATAGATGTGCTGGCTGCGAAGTGGACTGAATCACTTCGCGCCGCCGGATTAAGCAAGACTCTTGCAACGCAAATGTTCGGGCGAAAACGAAACAAAGATCAACATCGGTTCTACCTGCTGCCGGGCATGGGGTCGTCCAATCGTCGCCATCATCGACTCCTCTTCCGCTGGGCCATCGTGGTGGGCATCGTCGTGTCGATCCTTTTTGCAACCTTGTTGTATTACGTGAACCGTTTTTGACGGCACGAAAGACTGCTTCCGCTACACGCCTGCAAATTCGCTGTCCATTGGCGGGAGATTTTGCTGGAATCGCGCGCATGTCATTCCGAAATTTGCGCATCACGGCCGCTTTGATTTTGAGTTGTTGCCTCCACTTTGCTTCGCAACTCGTGGCGGCGGCGGCCGAAGCTTCAAGCGCGTCCAATTCCGCCGCCAATTACCACGAAACGGCGGACAAGATTATCAAGACCGCGACGGCGACCGATTTCGCGCACCGACGCCTGGCTGAATTGTGCGATTCATTCGGCCCGCGCTTTAGCGGCACAACCAATCTGGAAGCCGCCGTCGATTGGATCCTTGCCGAGATGAAGAAGGACGGTCTGGCCAACGTGCGCGGCGAACCGGTGCAAGTGCCGCATTGGGTGCGCGGCGCGGAATCACTCGAACTGCTTCATCCCCGTGCCGAATCGTTACCCATGCTTGGCTTGGGCGGCACCATCGGCACGCCACCGGAGGGAATCACCGCGCCGGTGCTCGTCGTGGAATCTGTGGACGAACTCAAACGTCGCGCGGGCGAAGCGCAAGACAAAATCGTGCTCTTTAACGTTCGCTTCACGACGTATGGCGAAACGGTCGGCATCCGCATGACCGGCGCGACGGAAGCCGCGCGCGTCGGCGCGCGCGAGTTTGATTCGTTCCATCACGCCGTTCTCGTTGCGCACGCCGCATACGGGCATGATGCTTTACGCCGCCGATGTTCCCAAGATTCCGCACGCCGCGATTGCGCCGGAGGACGCCGATCGTTTGCAACGCTGGCAGCAGCGTGGCCAGACGCCAATCGTGCGCTTGAAGATGAGCGCGCGATTTTTGGAGGACGCCCCTTCGCGCAATGTGATTGGAGAATTGCCCGGCCGTGAGAAACCTGACGAATTTGTTGTGCTGGGCGGCCACATTGATTCGTGGGATGTCGGCCAGGGCGCGCTCGACGACGGCGGCGGTTGCCTCGCCGCGTGGGAAGCCGTCCGTGTGCTGCATCAACTCGGCCTCAAACCGCGCCGCACGATTCGCGTCGTGCTGTGGACGAACGAGGAAAACGGCGGCCGCGGTTCCGCCGCCTACGCCGCCGCGCACAAAAATGAACTGCCGAATCATCTTCTCGGAATCGAATCCGACAGCGGTACGACGGCTCCGATTGGCTTCGCGTTCAGCGGCAGCACACAAGCGACGGAGCAAATCCAAGCCATTGCTGAATTGCTGCGCCCGCTCTCAGCCGGGAAAATCACGGACCACGCGGGCGGCGCTGACTTGCAGCCGTTGAAAACCGCAGGCGTGCCAATCATGGATCTTTCGGTCGATAACTCGAAGTATTTTTGGTTTCATCACACGGCCGCCGACACAGTGGACAAAGTCGATGCGCGCGAACTCAGCCGGTGCGCGGCGGCGCTGGCGGTGATGTCGTTTTTCGTGGCGGATGCGCCGGAGCGATTGCCGCGTTGAGATGCGGACGAACTCGCAATCGAGTTCCGCGCCGCGCGACAATTTTTGCGTCATGTTGATCGTGTTTCACAAACCGTACGGCACGCTTTCGCAATTCACCTCCGACGGCTCATCCAACCGGCCGTTGAACGATTTCGCTTTCCCTCCGCGTGTCTATCCCATCGGCCGGCTCGACGCGGATTCGGAAGGTTTGCTGCTGTTAAGCGACGAACCGCAGTGGAACGAGCGGCTGCTGCATCCGCGCCACGCGCACCGGCGGATTTATTGGACGCAGGTCGAGCGCGTGCCGACGCTGGAGGCGCTGCGTCAATTGGAGCGCGGCTTGATTGTGCGCGGCCACGCCACGCTGCCGTGCCGCGCGTGGCTGCTCGCGCCGCAACCCAGTGTGCCCGCGCGCGTGCCGCCGATTCGCCATCGCAAATTGGTGCCGGATTGCTGGCTCGGACTCGAATTGGTCGAAGGGAAAAATCGTCAAGTGCGCCGCATGACGGCGGCCATTGGGCATCCGACACTCCGGCTTATCCGCGTGGCGATTGGTGGGTTCGAGCTGGGAAATCTCCCGCCTGGTGAGTGGAAAGTTTTGACGCCCATCCAGCGGGAGCAAGTGCTGCTCGGCTAACCTTGTTTGGAAACTGGTGCCGCCGCTGAATCGGCTTGCTGAGGATTCGAACTCGCACTGCCGGACTTTTGCTTTGACACCGCGAATCCTTGTCGGTGCTATTGTCTCAAATCAAACTTGCGCGAGCCACGCACGTCGTGGGCGCGCGTTCAACTACTCATGAAAACCATGTTCTCCATCAAAAACTTCGGACGTTACGCGGTCGCTTCGGCTTCTGTCGCGCTCCTCTCCTTCCAACTCCACGCCGCGCCGGCGATTCCCGCCGAATACAAAACGGGCGGCTTCGCCATCGGTTGCCAGGCGTACACGTTCAATCGCTTCAGCGTCTTCGAGGCCATCGAAAAGACCGAGCAGACCGGCGGACGCACCATCGAATTCTTTCCCGGACAAAAGTTGAGCAAGGACGAGCCGGGCGTGAAGTGGGATCACAACGCCTCCGACGAAGTCGTGCAGAAGGTCAAAGACAAACTGGCCAAGCATCACATTCTGGCGGTGAATTACGGCGTCGTCGGCATTCCCAAGGACGAAGCCGAGGCGCGGAAGATTTTTTCGTTCGCGAAGAAGATGGGTTTGTACGGCGTGACGACGGAATCCGTCGATGCCATCGACACGATTGAAAAGATGGTGAAGGAGTTCGACATCAAAGTTGGTTTCCACGAACACGCGCGCCAGCCGAACAACCCCAACTACAAAGTCTGGGATCCGAAGTACATCGTCTCCGTGTGCAAGGGCCGCGATGCGCGCATCGGCGCGTGCGCGGACACCGGGCATTGGGCGTCGTCGGGCTTGAAGCCGCTCGACTGCCTGAAAATTCTCAAGGGCCGCATCGTGAGCCTGCACCTCAAGGAGCGGACGGAAATCGGCAAGCATCTGCCGGACGCGATTTATGGACTCGGCGTGTCGGACATCAAAGGCTGCCTCGACGAACTGCGTCATCAAGGCTTCCGGGGCCACATCTCCATCGAATACGAAAACAACTGGGACAACTCCGTGCCCGACGTCGCGCAGTGCATCGGCTTCGTGCGCGGATATGGGAGTGCCAAAAACTAGCTGGTGGCCAGCCCTTGCATATGACAACACTTACCAAAGAAGATGCTGAGAGATTCAGGCATCGCGTCGAGTATGAAGACGAGCTCCTAAACGCACGCACGACGATCGTTCTTGAACTGAACGGTTTAGCCGCCATTGCAGTAGGACTTCCCCTCCCGCAGCCTACCCGGCTTTGCATCGTCATCATCATGATGATCATTGACGCGGTATGGATCTCTCTCGCAGCAGAGGCGGCACAATTCATTACCAAATTGTCTAACAAACTTCGCGAGAACAATGATTCCGCTCCGAGTGATGAGGTGTTTCGGTGGCAAGTTGTGGATCAACCAGGACGTATTGGCCCGACTAAGTTTTTTGGCGTGGTCATGCCACTACTGCTTTTTTTGGGATGGGTTTTCGCAGTTTTGTATGCGTTTTGGGTCGCATAGCACCGTTCGTGATCACCGTAGCGATCATCTCACTTCTTCTTTGGGCAGCGTCAGAACTTTTTGAGAGTGTCTCGCGATCTACCGTTGCTGGCGATCTCCTGTGGTTTGAAGCCGATTCGCTTTTCGGCGCACCGGCCAATTCTTTAGACTTAAAATTCCCATGCGACCACAACCTCTCATTTGCGTGAGCGACGTTGAGGCAAGCAGTCGTTGGTTTCAGCGACTGCTCGGCTGCCAAAGCGCGCACGGCGGACCGAATTATGAGCGGTTGGTTTCGCGTGGATCACTGATCCTCCAGTTGCACCATTGGGAGGTTGAGCATCACCACGGTCAAATCGGGAATCCCAATCTCAAGCCTTACGGAAACGGCGTGCTCTTGTGGTTTGAGATCGACGACTTCGACGCGGCACTGGCCCGTGCGGAAGCGATGGGAGTCGAGATCGTCCTGCCCCGCCATCGCAATCCGCCGGATGGCAACGGCGGCCCGAACCATTGGGAGTGTTGGTTGCGCGACCCCAACGGCTACACGGTCGTCTTGGCCAGCCCCGATGGCTCGGCTGATGGAAATTGGAAGCCTTGAAGAACGTGGACGGAAAATTGATAATTTTGAACGAGCAGTCTAAACCGGAACTATGTAATTGGTCTGGGTGGAACGGCCAACTTGGCCGTTCGCGGCGGCAACCTGCCGCCGAGCCGAGCGCACTGAAGCCGTCCCAGTTCATTCAGCGCGCGCTGTGGGCTGTCGGGCTGTCGGGCTGGTAGCCCGACAGAACGGGCCAGTGGCCCGTTCCACCCAATTCTCAACTGCATCGTTCCGGCTAAAAGACCGTTGATATGGCTGAACTCAAACTCACATTGAAAGAAGGTGACCTCGCCCCCGCGTTCACCGCGCTGACGAACGGCGGCGGAAAGATTTCCCTCGTCGATTGCGCCGGGAAAAATGTCGTGCTGTTTTTTTATCCGCGCGACAATACGCCCGGCTGCACGCTCGAGGCGTGCGCGTTTCGCGATGAATTCGCGGCGCTCAAAGCGAAAGGCGCGGTTGTGCTCGGCGTCAGCACCGATCCGGTGAAATCGCACGACAAGTTCGTCGAGAAATTCAAACTGCCGTTCACGCTGCTGGCCGACGCGGACAAACAAATCGTCAATGCCTACGGCGTGTGGGGCGAAAAAAGTTTCCTCGGTCGCAAATATGTGGGCACGCATCGCGTGACGTTTCTCATCGGCCCCGATGGCCGGATCAAAAAAATCTGGCCGAAAGTGAAACCGATCAGCCACGCCGAAGAAGTGCTTGCTTCGCTGTCGGAAGCTGGTTGAAAGTTGCGAGTGTCACGCGCGCGAGCCGAAGGCGCGACCGAAACATGGGAACCATCGGCCTCGGGTTCCAACTTGACATTTCAATCGTCCATTGGTTGCTTGGCAACAATCGGACTCAACACGAGTCCGTTCAAAAAAAGGAGCAAGTATGATACGTCATGTTGCCTTGGTTTCAGAAGTTGAGCAGATAACCAACTCCGCGTTGACGAAAGTTGCCGCCGCCCTGCAAAAGCAGGCAGTCCGCGATTTTGGCCCGCTTTGGGGTGTGCAAGCTACCGTCAGCGCGTTTGTGAAGCTGGAGGATGTTCCGGTCGGTTATTGGCCGATCATTGTGCGGAACGACATCCAGTCGCCCGGTGCCGCCGGCGTCCACGAAGACAAGCATGGGCAGCCGTTTGCGCTGGTCCAATTCGATTCCGGCTGGGGACTCACCGCGAGTCACGAGTGCCTGGAAATGCTGGCGGATCCGTTCGGCAACCGGCTCATCGCCGGACCTTCCGTCAAGAAAGGACAGGGTCGCGTGGAGTATTTGGTGGAAGTTTGCGATCCCAGCGAGGACGTGTCGTTCGCCTATACCGTCAACGGCGTTTTGGTTTCGGACTTCTACACACCGCATTTCTTCGATCCCGCCAAGTCGTCCGGGGCGCGCTATAGTTTTACCGGCGCCATCCAGAAACCCCGGCAGGTGCTCAAAGGCGGTTACTTGAGTTGGCACGATCCGGTGGGTGATCACTGGTGGCAGCAAACTTACTTCGGCGCGAAGCCAAAGTACCGCGACCTCGGCGTCTTCGGCAAACTGACCGGCTCGTTGCGTTCGACGATTGATCGATTGACGCCCGTGCCGCCCAGTTCTTCCAAGCGCAGCGCCGTGGCGGCGGCGCTCGACGATGCCGAAGTCACGGCCGAGTCCACTTCCGCGCGCGCGAAAGCGTGGCGGGATCAGATCAAGGCCATCACCAAACAAAGTGCGTAAGGCCTGGCGTCCCATGCCCAAAAAATCAAAAAGCGAAACCGCCGTGCGAATGGCCAAGGCGCAGGACTTGCGCGAGCAGATCCAGCGTCTCAAGCAAACGCCACCGTCCGGCGAATCGCCGGCGGAGGCATTGCCGAAGCCGATGAGTCCGCGCGAATTCATTCATCGGCGGATGCGCTTGCTCGGCAAAAACTCGCCCACGGATCGCGGTGGCTAAGTGGTCGGATTAAGAAGCTAGGCCTCGGGTCCGTTGCCCCAGCCGCCCACGCCGGGCAGTTGTCCATAAAGAAAACGGTGGTAAATCCAGCGCGGCAGAAAGCGGCGCAATAGCGCAAAGAGATGCGCGTCCCAAGTCGCTGGAACCCGCAGTGGCGGGCTTGGGTTCCGCATCGTGCGCAAAATCGTGTCGGCAATTTGCTCCGGAGTGGCGCTGGCTTTCGCCATCAGGCGCGCGATGAGCGCGGCCATCTGCTCGTAATGCCGGTGATACGGATTGACCGGATCGTCCGCCGCACGCCGGCTCGCTTCGGTGTAGCGCGTGTTGCGAAACGAGTCCGAGTGGATGAAACCGGGCTGCACCAGGCTCACGTGGATATTCCAAGGCCGCACTTCGTACCAGAGGGATTCCGTCGCGCCTTCGAGCGCGAATTTCGACGCGCTGTAGAGCGCCATCGTCGGCATCGCCATCATGCCGCCGACGGAAGACACGTTGAGGATGCGCCCGGCGCGTTTGCGGCGCATGCCCGGCAGCACGAGCCGGATCAATTCCATCGGCCCGCGAAAGTTGACGTCCATCTGCTCCCAGTCGTCGGCCTCGTTGAAATGCTCCACCACGGTACGATACGCGACGCCCGCGTTGTTAATCAAAACGTCCACGCCGCCCCAGGTCTCGTCGGCCTCGCGCACCACTTGGTCGCGCTCGGCGGACGAAGTCACATCCAGCGTGCGAATCCTAACCCGCTCGTTCGCCGTGATGCCAGCGGCGGCAAACCGGCCGAGGGAGTTTTTCCGCGCCGTGAGAAGCAGCCGGTATTCGGTGGGCAGAAGTTTCTTCGACAAGGCCAGGCCCAGTCCGCTGCTGGCTCCGGTGACCAACACGACGGCGGAAGTGTTGGAAGTCACGGTCGCGGTCAATCGCATACCGATTCTTAACGCGCGCCGTTTAGATCGGCAACTCTCGCGACGTATTCAGCTGGCGGCGATTTCCGCGCGCAACTCTTGCAGCATTTTTTCAAGTCGTTGGCCGTACTCGACATAGTTCGCACCGATGGCTTCGTCGCTCGCTTTGGAGTTCACATCGTGAAATACGACCACCATGTGCGGCTCAATCGAAATGCCCGCGTCGTAGCCACTAACTAGCAAGTCTTTCAAAATGGGCCGCACTTTCCCGTCCCCTTCGCCAGGAAAAGTGTAGTCGGCGTCATTCTTCGCCGGATTCCAGCGCGCGTCCTTGATGTGGACATGCACGACGTGCTCTTTCACGTGCGTGTAAAACTCCCACGGATCCTGCTTCGGGTGCGGCTTGGGCTTGCTACGGTCTTCATTGAAAACTGGATTCGCCGTGTCGAACACCCACTTCAAGCCGGGCACATTCTCCAGCAGCTTGAGCGCGAACGGCCAGCCCATGCCGCCGTAGTTCATGCAGTTTTCGTGGACAGGCTGGATGCCCGCGCCGAGAAACATCTTCGTCACTTCGCGCAAACGCCGGAAACGCTCCCCCTCCATCTGGTCGACGCCCTCGCGCACGGCGAAGCTCATGATGCGCACGAACTTCGTGCCGAGCCGTTGCATTCGCGGAATCGCGCGACGCGTTTCAGCCAGCGACGAATCAAACGGCTGGTCAATCTTTTTGCCCCAGTT
>JACPZS010000240.1 GCA_016195385.1 Verrucomicrobiota bacterium | reverse complement strand
GCGTCGTCGTGGACAAGGAGAATTGCACCATCGTTGAAGGCAACGGCAAGTCCTCCGAGATCCAGGGCCGCGTGAATCAAATCCGCCGCCAGATCGAAGAGACCACCAGCGACTACGATCGCGAGAAGTTGCAGGAACGCCTGGCGAAGCTCGCCGGCGGCGTGGCCGTCATCAATGTCGGCGCCGCCACCGAGTCCGAGATGAAGGAAAAGAAAGCCCGCGTGGAAGACGCGTTGCACGCAACCCGTGCGGCTGTCGAAGAAGGCATCGTTCCTGGCGGTGGCGTGGCGTTGATTCGCTGCCTGCCGGCCATCGAAGCCCTCAAGCTCGACAACGACGATGAGAAGATCGGCTGCGACATCGTGAAACGCGCTGTTGAATCGCCGCTCCGCGCGTTGGCCAGCAATGCCGGCGTCGAAGGCTCGATCATCGTGCAGGAAGTCAAGAAGCGCAAAGGCAACGACGGTTACAACGTCGCCACCGGCGAATACGAAGACCTCGTCAAAGCCGGCGTGGTGGATCCGAAGAAGGTCACCCGCACCGCGCTCCAAAACGCCGCGTCCATCGCGGGCCTGTTGCTCACCACCGAATGCTTGATCACCGAAGTTCCGGAAAAGGAAAAACCGGCTCCGGCTCCGGGCGGTCACGGCGGCATGGGCGGCATGGACTACTAAGTCCTTTCACAACTCAGAGGAACTGAGATTGCAAAGCGAGGTTGGCGCAAGCCAGCCTCGCTTTTTCGCATCCACGTCTCACGCGAATCCGCAGCAGATGAAAACTGACACGAGTGTTCAAACCTTGCAGCTTTCCAAGCTTCGCAAGTGTGAAAATCGAAACGATCCGTTTCGCAGGATTACGGAGTGTAATCTTTGTCTTTATCTACGACATCCGCGCCCGCGATGCCCCAATCGCCAATCGTTTTTGGTCCGTGGCCCTGGCCCGGTTCGGCGGACGTGTGCGCAAGATTGTCGTTGTTCCAACGGCGTCGCCATTTGTCGTTTTTTGGATCGATGACATCACGACGACGCGCGGCCTCGGAATGTCCATCGGGGAACATCAGCACGGTTTTTCCGCTGTGCCGGCTGGATGGCCATTGATCGCCCTGACGCGGGTCCAGATTGCCATCCCAGCCGCGATCTGATTTCGCGTCGGCAACCATGATGGTTGACGACGGCGCGACCACGCGGCTCTCCGCAATTTCCACCGGCGAAGCAGGCATGATGTCGCCACCCAGCCCGAGCTGCGCGTTGCCATCCTGTCCAGGATCGCCCAGGCCCCAGTCATTATACCCATAACTCATCCCGGCTGCTCCGGGCGCGTCACCGGCGGAAAGAATATCCAGCCCCTTGCGGAGGGATTTGTTGACGTTGGTGTCCCACTGGTATTTGGGACTGCCCGCCGGGCACCAGAAGGAGGCGCGGTTCGTGCCCATTTGCGTAAACAGTCGGAGTGGCCAAAAATAGCGAGGTCCGAGGTTGTCGAACGAGATGCAGCCGGGGAATTTGGAAAATTCCTGGAGGTACATCGCGTTGGCCAAACCGATTTGGCGCAAATTATTCAGGCACTTGGTTTGTTGCGCCTTTGCCTTCGCTTTGGCCAAGGCGGGCAACAACATGCTCGCCAGAATCGCGATGATAGCGATCACGACGAGCAATTCGATGAGGGTAAATGCCATCACCCGGCAGCACTTGGCGCGCCCGGCGACTGTGGAGGTGGTCTTATTCATAACAATTTTCTTAACCAATCGTTTCAGTCTTTGAAAGAGCCATTGTCCGCCGGCCACGGATCCGGGCTGACCGTGCCATCCTTGTAGTGCGGTTCGTTGTCGTTGTTCCAGCGCCTACGCCATTTGTCGTTTTTGGGATCGACGACGTCTTTTCGTAACGCAGACTCGGCGTGGCCGTCCGCGAACATGATCACACACCGGTTGTTGTGGCGCTTGGCCGGCCATTCGCCCGGTGATTTGGGATCCAGATTTCCGTCCCAAGAATAATCGGACTTGCTGTCCGCGAGCATGATCATTTCGGACGGTGCCTTGATCACCGAGTCGGGCAGTTCGGTCAATCGCGCGTCGCTGGAGGGATTGATGTCACCGCCCATGCCCAATTCGGGGAATTGAAATGGATTGCGCAGGCCCCAATCGTTTTGCCCGTAGCTCATGCCGGCGGCTGTGTCACCCGCGTCGAGGCGGTTCAAATTTCCTTTGAGCGATTTGTTGACGTTCGTGTCCCAGGCAAACTGCGGCTTGTTGGCGGGACAGAAAAACGAAGCGCGGTTTGTCCCCATCTGCGAAAACAACCGCAGCGGCCAGCAGTATTGCGGATTGCCAAAGCCGAATAAAATAGTGCCGGGATACTTTTGAAAATCGGTGACGTACATCGACGTGGCGATGCCGAGCTGGCGCAGGTTATTCAGGCACTTGGTCTGTTGCGCCTTGCCTTTGGCTTTGGCCAGCGCGGGCAGTAACATGCTGGCGAGAATCGCAATGATCGCGATGACGACGAGCAGTTCGATAAGCGTAAAAGCCCAAGTCCCGTGGCCAGGCCGGGCGGGATTCGTAGCGGAATATTTTTGGACATTCATAACAAGTGCATGGCGACCTCTGCGCGGCGCAGGATTCCATTGAACGCGTTTTGGGCGGATGGCATCGTCGCAATTAAACTAAGTGAACGGTGTTAGCGTTAGCGCAACGCGCGAGAATCTCAATGCCAAAAACACACCAGCACCTATCTGAAACCCACCTGCCCGGTCCGCACACTCGCGAATGGATCGTGCGCGCGAACGACTGCCCCGCCCTGCACAATCATCACATCGCGCACGTCGGCATCGCTGACGCCGCCGCGCCCTACACGATGGTGCGCACGCATCTGAGCGGCAGTTACTTTCTGGCCTGCACGTCCGGCGCGGGGAAAATCCTGCTGGACGGTCGCTGGCAACTTTGCCGCGCCGGCATGGCCTGCCTTGCGCCGCCGCACGTGCTCCACGCCTTCCACGCCATCCCTCGGCAACGCTGGGGCTTTGCCTGGGTGCGCTACGAATCGCCGAGCGGCCAGCGCCCGATTATCACTTCGGTGTCGCCAGTGATGGCGCGCTTCGATGGCCAGCCCCTGCATTCGGCAATTCTTGGCTTGTACCACGAATGCCAGGGCGCGGCGGACGTGCGGGCCGTTCATCACTGGGTGGAATTGATCCATTCCTACGTGCGCCGCTTCGCCCAACCGTGGCATCTGGATCATCGGCTCTGGCAACTGTGGGAAACCGTGGACGCGCGGCTGGGTGAAGATTGGACGCTCGAAGCGCTCGCGCAGCTTTCTCACTTCAGCACCGAACATCTGCGCCGCCTGTGCCGGCGCGAACTTGGTCGCAGCCCGATTCACCACCTCACCTATCTGCGGATGCAACGCGCCGCCGCTTTGCTCGAATCGACGGACGACAAAATCGAATCCATCGCCACGACCGTCGGCTACCAGAACCCGTTCGTCTTTTCCAACACGTTCAAAAAATGGATCGGCTGGCGGCCTTCGGATTATCGCCGACGTGGTCGAGCTTGAAACGATCACAAATTGCCGGCGCGAATTTTTCAATTGGCTCGCTGCGCGTTGGCGAGAGAGCGGGAATTGACTTCCCGGCGAGTTCCATCGCTTACTCAATAAAAAGTCGTGAACAGTTTTCGTTTCAGATCATCCACCATGCTAAAATGTTTGACCTGCTTGTGGTTCCTGGCGTCTTTGGCGTGGACTGTTCACACGGCCGAGCGTCCACTCGCCGAGACCGGCCTGAAGGTCACGTTCCAATCGCTCGCCGGTGACACGACGTCCGCTAACGATGTGATCGCCCTTTCCAACGTCGCGCTCTACGTGCCCGCTGGGACACCGCCGACGCCGTTTATGCCGCCGGGAAATTTCTCCGCCATCTGGAGCGGAGCCGTCGCTGTCGATCTGCGCACCGAGTTTTCCTTTCAGGCGGAACTCAACGGCGAACTCAAACTGGAGATCAACGGGCAACCTGTACTCGAAGGCGCTGGCACCGGTGACGCGCCGCTCGCCAGCAAGCCGGTGCGCTTGAACAAAGGCGCCAACACGTTGACGGCCACGTTTCGCAGCCCGGCCAAAGGCGACGCCTTCCTGCGGCTGGCGTGGACGAATCGGGAAACGCCGCTCGGTCCGATTCCGTTGAACGCGCTGACGCATACCAATTCCCCTGAACTGGAAAAGGCAAACCAGCTTCGCCTCGGCCGCGAATTGCTCGCCGAGTTCCGTTGCCTCAAATGTCATGTGGACGCCGCGTCCGGCGGAGCAATGCCGGAACTAGCGATGGACGCGCCGTTGTTCGACGACATCGGCGCGCGGAGAAATTTCGCGTGGATGGGGAAATGGATTTTGGATCCACGCGCGCAGCGAACCAGCGCTCACATGCCCAAAATTTTCCATGGCGCGAACGCAAAGGCGGACGCCGAAGCCGCCGCGGCATTTTTGGCGACATTGAAAACGGGTTCCGTCGCCGCCACAGAGAATGCTCAACCAACGAGCGAGCAGCGCGAAGCCGGACAGAAACTTTTTGACACGCTGCACTGTGTCGCCTGCCACAACGCGCCCGATGCAAAAACTGCGGACGAGAAGAAAATATCGCTCCAGCAAGTCCGCGAAAAATTCGCGCTGGGCACGCTCGCCGCCTTTTTGCTCAAACCCGACGCGCACTTCACCTGGACACGGATGCCGCGCTTCAAGTTGACGGAGGAGGAAGCGGCGCAACTCGTGGCGTTCCTCAATGCCAACGCAACCAAACGGCCGGAGAGCACGGCTCCGACAGATGGCGCTCTCGTCGAGCGCGGGAAAAAACTGGTCGCGACATCCGGCTGCCTGAACTGTCATTCGCTTAAATTGGAAAATCAGTTTCCCAAAAAAGCGCTGGCCGAGTTGACGCCGGAAAAATGGACACACGGCTGCGTCGCCGCCAAGTTGGATGAGAATTCCAAGTCGCCGGAATTTACGTTCACCGAGGGAGAACGCGCCGCGTTGCAAGCGTTCGCCGCGACCGACCGCGCGGCGTTGCGACGACACGTGCCCGCCGAATTCGCGGAGCGGCAGACGCGGTTGCTCAACTGCCGTGAATGCCACGGAAAATTTGAAGGCTTCCCCGGCTTGGATGTGCTCGGCGGAAAATTGAAGTCGGAATGGACGCAAAAATTTCTGGCCGGCGAAGTGAGTTACAAGCCGCGACCGTGGCTCGACGCGCGGATGCCGGCGTTTCCCGCGCGGGCCGAAGCGCTCGCACGCGGACTGGCGATGCAACATGGTTTTCCGCCGCTGACCGCGCCGGAACCGGCCATCGATCCCGAAGCGGCAAAAGTGGGTCAGAAATTGGTTTCGGCCGTCGGCGGGTTCACCTGCACGTCATGTCACGCCGTGGGCGCGGTGGCAGCGACGCAGGTTTTTGAAGCGCCCGGCCTCAATCTCGCCTACACCAGCGAGCGCCTGCTCAAGCCCTATTTTCAAAGGTGGATTCGCAGCCCGCTGTCGGTCGAGCCAGCCACGAAGATGCCCGCGTATTTCGACGAGGAAGGGCGCAGTCCGCTCGCGGATGTTTACGAAGGCGATGGCGCGAAACAAATCAACGCGCTCTGGCAGTACCTGCGCCAGGGCGAGAAAGCGCCACCGCCACCATTGCAATGAACGTTTTGCCCGACGCGATCTTGACCAAGTTGATTCGGCCAAGCTAAAACCTGCGAAACAACATCCTGAATTCTATGAACCTCTTGAAAAACATTCTGCTCGCGGTTTCTCTCGCTGTCGTCCTGCTCTCCACTGGTTGCATTTCGATTGGATGAGCGACGGCTCGTAAATTTCGGTTCCATCAAGCAATTAAATTATGCCCCTCTCCACCAGATTATTCCTCGCGCTCGCGTTGTTGGCCGTCCTTTGCTCCAGCGGCTGCATCAGCCTCAACGGCCAGCCGGCAAACCACTCCGAATGGCAAGTCCTCTTCGATGGCAAGTCCACCGACAAGTTTCGCGGCTTCAAAAAAGATTCGTTCCCTGATTCCTGGAAAATTGAGCAGGGCACGCTCAAGACGGTTCCCGGCAACGGCACGGACATCATTACGAAGGAGCAGTTCGATAATTTTGAATTGCAGTTGGAATGGAAAATTTCGCCCGGCGGCAACAGCGGCGTCATCTACCGCGTCTCCGAAGCGTTCGCCGAGCCGTGGCACACCGGGCCGGAGATGCAGGTGCTCGACGACGACAAGCACGCGGATGGAAAGAATCCGCTAACGACGGCCAGCTCACTTTACGCGTTGATGGCGGCGACCAACAAAAAGCTCAAGCCGGTCGGCGAATGGAACCAGGCGCGGCTGATGGTGAATGGCAACCACGTCGAGCACTGGCTCAACGGCGCGAAGGTGGTGGAATACGAACTTGGCAGCGAGAAATTGAATGCGTTGATCGCGAAGAGCAAGTTTGCCGACAAGCCGCGTTTCGCGAAAGAAGCCAAAGGCCACATTGGCCTGCAGCATCACCACGACGAGGTCTGGTATCGGAATATCAAGATTCGGCGGCTTTGATGTGCGAGCCACCGCGCCCGCGTTCTATTGAATTTATGAACTCAGCTAAATTTGTTCGGCACTCGTTTTCAGGTGCGAACTTCACACGCGCCGCCGGGATTTTTTGCGTCACGATGCTGACGCTTGTTTCGCTGCTGGCGGCGGATAAGCCCGCGCAACTCAACAAGCTCACGAAGGCGGAGAAGAAAGCCGGCTGGCGATTGTTGTTCGATGGCAAAACCACGGCCGGCTGGCGCGCTTTCAACAAGAGTGTTTTTCCAAATCAAGGCTGGGGTGTCGAAAATGGGGCGCTCAAACATCAGCCCAAAGGCGGCGGCGGCGACATCGTCACCGTTGATCAATTCACGGATTTTGACTTCCACTTCGAGTGGCGCGTCGCGCCCGGTGCCAACAGCGGCGTGAAATACTTCATCGACGAAAAACGCGGCCAGCCCATCGGCCACGAGTACCAGGTGATCGATGACAACGCCCACGCGGACGCGTTGCGCGGCGGCAAGTGGCAAACTTCCGCGCTCTACGATCTTTTTCCGCCGAAAGACAAAACGCTCCGGCCGGTCGGCGAATGGAACGAGTCGCGCATCTTGGTCGAAGGCAAACACGTCGAGCACTGGCTCAATGGCAAACAAGTTTTGGATTACGAACTGGAGAGCGACGCGCTCAAGACCGCCATCGCCGGCAGCAAGTTCAAGAACGTGGCCGGCTTCGGCACGAAATTCAAAACGCCGATCCTGCTGCAGGATCACGGGGATGAAGTCGCCTACCGAAATCTCAAGCTGCGGGAGTTGAGCGCCAAACCGTGAGCGCGCGGCGGTTGCTTTAACCGCGCGCAAAATCCGTTTCATGCGGTGGCCATTTTGAAACAACAAACCTTTTGGTGGTTCGGCCTGGCGATGCTGCTGCTGCTCGGCCTCACGGCGTTTGGATTGATGGCCTTCGCCGGCGAGACACGCGCGTTGGCGACCATGAAAAAAACCGTGCGGGCACGATTTCCGAAAGTGCGGCAGTTGGCGACCGGTGAACTGGCGAACTGGCTGCAAGATTCACAACGCGTCCCGCCGTTGTTGCTCGACGTCCGCAAGCCGGAGGAATTTGCCGTGAGCCATCTGTCGCGGGCGATTCAAGTGGACCCCGAGGCGACCGCGCCAGATTTGTTGCGGCTCGCGGCCACGAATCAACCCATCGTGGTTTATTGCTCGGTGGGCTATCGATCGTCGGCGCTGGCCGCGCGGTTGATGGCGGCCGGCTTCACCAATGTTTACAACCTGGAAGGCTCGATTTTCGCGTGGGCCAACGAACAGCGACCGCTCGAACGCGACGGAAAACTCGTGAAAGAAGTGCATCCGTACAACGCCGCCGCCAGCCGGATGCTGCAGGTGGATTATCGTGCGAAGGTTCCAGCGGTGAAGTAAGCTCGGATGTATAACAACCACCACTCAACACAAAATCGAGACGGCGCATTTCGGCATCGGGCAACTGCAATTCTAAAACTGTCTGGCGTTCTGCTAACGCTGGCGATGAATTTCCCAACTGCTCTTGCCGGTGCCGCTCTTTCAATGCCTGCGCACTTTCTTTCGCTCACTAATTTTTCGGACTTCACCAAGGTGGCCAGCGCCGCAAGCAATGAAGTCGTTTTGACTTCACCCGTGATTCGCGCGCCCGCGGCATGGGATGAACTGGTGCTTTCGTGGAACGCCTCAGCTCCGCCCGGCACATGGCTCCACTTCGAAGCGCGCGGTGTCGGCGCTCAGCACGCGACGCGCTTTTACTCACTCGGCATCTGGACCGAAGACGACACGAAAGCGACACGCGAAAGCGTGAACGGCCAGCGCGATGACGACGGCGATGTGAAGACGGACACGCTCGTGCTGAAACACGCCCGTGACCAAGTCCAACTCCAAGTTACGTTTCATCGCGTCGATGAACACACCGAGCCGCATCTGAAATTTCTTGGACTCTCGCTGCTCGATTCGCGGACGAATGCCGCGCCCCGCGAACCGCTTCGCGAAGCTTGGGGCAAGACGATTGAAGTGCCGCAACGCTCGCAAGTTCCCTTCGGTGAACGGCAGGGCTGGTGCAGCCCCACGGCCACTTCGATGGTGCTGGCGCATTGGGCCGGCGTTCTGAAGCGACCGGAATTGGAAATGCCAGTTCCGGAAGTCGCGCGCGGCGTTTTCGACAAGAACTGGCCGGGCACGGGCAACTGGCCGTTCAACACCGCGTTCGCCGGAAAATTTCCCGGCCTGCGCGCCTACGCCGTGCGCTTGAACAACGTGACCGATCTTGAGCACCTCGTCGTAGCGGGCATCGCGCCGGTCGTTTCGATTTCCTACAACGCGCTCAAAGGAAAACCGGAGGCGGGCGGCAGCGGACACCTCATCGTGTGCGTCGGCTTCACGAGCGACGGCGCGGTGGTGGTGAACGATCCGTGGGCACGGCTCGACCGCGGCGAAACCGTACGAAAAATTTTCCCGCGCGAAAACTTGATCGCCGCCTGGCGCGCTTCGCACAACACGGCGTATTTGATTTATCCGGAAGAAATGCAGCCGCTGGTAAAAATCTTTTCGCAGTGAAACTCGTCCCATGCCGAAATTTTTCGACCCTCGTGCGCCTGCAAAGCGTTTGCGCAAACTGACGAGCCTCCGCCCGCAACTTGCCATCGTGCTTGGCAGTGGTTCGCAAGGCGCGCTCACTGCGATGCGCGTCGAAGTCGAAATTTCGTATCGCCCACTTGCGGGTTTTCCTCCGGCGTCGGTCGCAGGTCACGCGGGAAAAATCCTGCTGGGCCGGCTGAATGGTGTGCCGCTCATCGTGCTGGCGGGCCGGGCGCATTTTTATGAAGGCCACTCGATGGGTGCCGTCACTTTTCCCATTCGCGTGCTCGCTGAGTTCGGCGTGCGTGCGGTGTTGTTGACCAATGCCGCGGGTGGCATCAACCCACGACTGCGCGCAGGCGATTTCATGGCGGTGACCGACCACATCAATTTCATGGGCGTGAATCCGCTCGTGGGCGAACCGCCGCCGGGACGCGAACGATTCGTCGATCTCACGCGAACTTATGATGCGCAATTGCTCAAACTGCTCGCGGTGGCGGCACGTCAAACCGGCACCCGGTTGCGGCGCGGCATTTATCTCGCGGTGTCCGGGCCGAGCTACGAGACGCCGGCGGAAATCCGCGCGTTCGCGCGACTGGGCGCGGATGCCGTCGGGATGAGCACAGTGCCGGAGGCAATCGTGGCGCGGCAATGCGGCCTGACGGTCGCCGCGCTTTCGTGTATCACGAATCTGGCGGCGGGTCGATCCATCCATCCACTGGCGCACGCTGAAGTGCTCGCTGTCGCGGAACAGATCCAACCTCGAGCCGCGCGGCTCATCGAATGTTTCGCCACTTTGTTCGCGGCACACCCCGCCATCGGTTGACTCCCGGAAAATCCCGCCGATAACAAGTTTGGGATTATTGCGTCGGTTGGCGCGGAGGGATGGTTCCCTCTCGCGCACTCGGTGTCGGCTTGCGCGCGTCTCACGACCGGCGAGCCGTTTGATGATGATTCCCAACAACGACTGCAAGCGGTGAATGATGAAGCTGGAAACTGATGCCAACGCCGTGACGAACGGACACGAACCGGCGCTCGAACCGGCCGTGGCCCACAAGCAAAAGCTCGATTGCGCGCTCCAATTGATCCGCACGGTCGCGCTCGATTTCAACAACGCGCTCACCAGCGTGCTCGGCCATACGTCGCTGCTGCTGGCGCAAATGCCGCCCGGCAATCCGTGGCGCAACTCGCTGGTCGAAGTGGAAAAATCGGCGGAGCGGGCCGCGGAAATCGCCAGCGACCTCGCCTCCTTCAGCCGCCAGGAAAAAGACGCGCGCGGGAACGCGCCCGGCAACTTGAACCAGGTGCTGCGCCGCACCGTGGAGTTATACCAGGCTCCCGGCGCGCCCCCGATTACCTGGACGCTGCAACTGGAGAACCGGCTTTACACGGCGAGTTTCGACGAGGCCAAAATGCAGCAGGCTTTCATGAAAATTCTGGACAACGCCGTGCAAACGCAAGGGCGCGATCGGCGCATTCAAGTAAGCACCAGCAACCGCAGCCTCAGCGAGCCGATGCGGATCGGCACCGGCCAGCTCTCACCCGGGCACTACGTTTGCGTGGAGATCTCCGACAACGGTGCCGGCATCACGCCGGACATTCTGCCGCGGGTGTTCGAGCCGTTCTTCACCACCAAGCCCGGCCATCGTGGCCTCGGGCTGGCCTGGGTTTACGGCATCATCACCAACCACGACGGCCAGGTCGCGATCGGGCCTCACGAGAGTGGCGGTGCCACCGTCACGGTCTATTTACCGGCGCGCAAAAAAATCGCGCGCGACACTGAAATCCATGACCACGACCTGACCGGCAATCAAACGATCCTCATGGTCGATGACGAGGAATTGTTGCTCACCATGGGCCAGACCATTTTGTCGGCTTACGGCTACCGCGTGCTCACCGCGAGCAGCGGCGAAAAGGCGGTCGAGATCTTTCGCAACTCGGCGGGGAACATTGATCTCGTCGTGACCGACCTCGTCATGCCGCAAATGAGCGGACGCGAACTAAGCGACCGGCTGCGGCAAGTCACGCCCGGCGTGCGCATCGTCTGCACCAGCGGCTACGTACGCACCAACCAGGCAGATGAAGAAGACGCTTATCTGCAAAAGCCGTTCACCAGCCAGGCGCTGTTACGCAAAGTCAAAGAAGCGCTCCATTGATCCGGCCTTCGAAAGCACGACCCGCCGTCCAACCGGTGCGGGCGAAGATCGCTCACAATCTTTTCCCACTTCGCGTGGCACCTTCGCCGTGTGCTTCCATTTTGCGGCGAACTCGTTGTCGCAGAAATCGAGCGAAGTCGAGCAGTTCCACGGTTTCGCTGGCGGGGGGTTGAAACGATTGAGCACCGCTGCTCCGCCGAAGACCATTGCGAAGCGACCGCGTTCCCGTTAACACTCACTCGTGCCAGCGGAAAACACCGACCACCGCCAGCTTGTCGCGCTCGTGTTCACGGACCTGGTGGGTTCGACGCAGCTCAAGCAGGACCTGGGCGATCGTGAAGGGCTGGCGTTGATTCAACGGCATCACGCGCTCGTGCGGGAAATTCTGCGCGCGTTCCGCGACGGCTAGGAAATCAGCACCGCCGGCGATTCGTTTTTCCTCGTCTTCGGCAATCCGTCGGACGCGGTGCGATTTGCGCTGTTGCTGCACGCCGGCTTGCGCGCGCTCACGCAGGCGACGGGCCGAGCGCTCTTTGATCGCATCGGCATTCACGTGGGCGAAGTTTTTGTCGAGGAAGGCGAAGGTTCGCTCAAGCCCAAGGATTTGCACGGCATCCAGGTGGACACGTGTTCGCGTCTTATGTCGCTGGCCAAGGCCAATCAAGTCCTTATGACTCGTCCGGTATTCGACAACGCGCGGCAGGTCTTGCGGGGCCAGGATCTCGCCGGCGTCGGCGCACTGGCGTGGATGAATCACGGGCCTTATATTTTGAAAGGCGTGGAGGAGGCGCTGGAGATATGCGAAGTGGGCGAAGCGAGCGTCGGCCCGCTGACGCCGCCGCCGAGCACGGAGAAGGCGCATCGTCACGCCAGCGCGGAGGAAGAACCGGTGCTGGGCTGGCGGCCGGCGTTGGAACAGATGGTGCCCAATACGCGTTGGATGCTCGAACGCAAGCTGGGTGAAGGCGGCTTTGGCGAAGTGTGGTTGGGCCGGGACGACCGGTTGAAGGAACGGCGCGTGTTCAAGTTTTGTTTTCGGGCGGATCGGGTGCGCTCGTTGAAACGCGAGGTGACGCTGTTTCGCTTGTTGAAGGAGAAGGTGGGGCAGCACCCCAACATCATAGGGATACAGGAAGTGTTCTTTGATGCGCCGCCGTATTATATCGTGATGGATTACGCGGAGGCGACGGACTTGCGCGCGTGGTGCGAAGCGCAAGGCGGCGTGGGCAAAGTGCCGCTGGCGACGCGGCTGGAGATCGTGGCGCAAGTGGCGGAGGCGTTGCAAGCGGCGCACGAGGCGGGCGTGATTCATCGCGACGTGAAGCCGAGCAATATTTTGGTGAGCGTAGGACAGGCTTCCAGCCTGTCTGCTGTTCCCCGATCGGCGGCGGCTGGTCAGTCCGAGACAGGCAAGATGCCTGTCCTCCAGGCCAAGCTCACGGACTTCGGGATCGGGCAAGTGGTGACGCAGGAAGCGCTGGCGGGCCTGACGAAACTGGGTTTCACACAGACGATGATGTCTCCTGGCTCGACGCAGACCGGCACGCACCTCTACATGGCGCCGGAACTTCTGGCGGGCAAACCGGCTTCGACGCGCTCGGATATTTATTCGCTCGGCGTGGTCTTATATCAACTGCTCATCGGCGACTTCGCGCAACCGCTGACGACGGACTGGGCCAGGCGCGTCAGCGATCCCTTGCTGCGCGAGGATTTGGAGAAATGTTTCGCGGGCAATGCGGAGGAACGATTCGCCAACGCAGGAGAATTGGCGAATAAGCTGCGCGAGCTTGAGAAGCGACACGCTGAGGTGGTGACGCGACGCGCTGCGGAAGCGGCTTATGAAAAGATCGCGCAACGGCGAAAGATCCTCCGAACCACCGCTGTCGCTTTATGCGGCGTCGCGCTCCTGTTCCTTTTGAGTTTGTATGTGGCCAGGCACATGACGCAGCCGAGCACCAATGTTCGCCCGGAAGGAACGACAAACAAGGAGGCGTTGAACTCGTACAAACTAGGCCGGACTCTTCAATTCCAGAGCTTGGATGATGGTAAACTCACCAATGCCATCCGGTACTACAAGGAAGCCATCGACAAAGACACGAACTACGCGCAGGCGTATGCCGGCTTGGCCGACAGCCATGCGCTGCTCGGATCATGGGAGAGCGGTGAGGTTAGCCCGAGGGAAGGATTTCAAGCCGCGACGAGGTACGCGGAACAAGCCCTCCGCCTGAATCCCAATCTATCCGAAGCGCACGCATCGATGGGATACATCAAGCTGCATTTCGAGTGGGATTGGCGGGGTGCCGAAGCGGAATTCAAGCGCGCGATCGCTTTGAATCCCAAAAATGCCACCGCTCACCACTGGTACTCCCATTACTTGGTCGCCATGAGGCG
Organism: Verrucomicrobiota bacterium; assembly: GCA_016195385.1. GTDB lineage: Bacteria > Verrucomicrobiota > Verrucomicrobiia > Limisphaerales > JACPZS01 > JACPZS01. The sequence continues at coordinate 41,565 of JACPZS010000240.1, read as the reverse complement.
ATTTGACGAGGCACTGAGCCAAAGCACACAATTCTTTGATGCCGATCCGACCATACCGCCTGCCCATATTCACATGGGGTGGCATTTCCTGATGGCGGGCGATTCCGACCGAGCCGTTGAGGAACTAAAGCAAAACAAGCAAGATTTTTTTACATACAGCGGGCCTCATCACTACCTCGGGTGGGCTTATGAACAAAAGTCGATGTTCACAAATGCCATCGCGGAGATTCAAAAGTCAATAGACCTTTCCCCAGGCGGCTTGTCGAAATGGTGCTCCCTAGCGCACGCGCTTGCCGAAGCTGGCCGACATGAGGAGGCGCGCAAAATTCTGGAAGATTTGCGCACTCGAACGAAGCAGGGGCAATACGTGTCTCCCTTTGAAATCGGGCTGATCCACGCGGCACTGCGTGAGAACGAAAATGCCTTCGCCAAACTGAACGAAGCTTTTGATGAGCGTTCAGGGTGGATGGCTTACCTCAACGTCGAACCAAGGCTCAAGCCCTTACGCGATGATCCACGGTTCAAAGAACTGGTAAAAAAAGTCGGGCTTCCCGAAAATTGAAACATAAACAGCAAAGAGTTCATTCACATGCCTGACAACCAAACTGAACATCGCCAACTTGCCGCGCTCTTATCACGGATATGGTGTGCTTCCGTGCGTTCGCGTAGCGGATCAAAAAATCGCCGGCCTTGAGCTGCGACGGGCGTGATTCGTTCAAACCATCCCCGCCAGTTTTCGCCCCACCCAATAGATGCTCAACAGCGACAGGATTAGTCCGCCCCACCATGGTTCGCTCCAGAGGCGGGTGCGCTTCTCCATCGGCTTGGGTTCGGGCAGCAGCGAAATCTGCTGGACGATCTGCTCAAGCGCTTCTGTTGAGCCGCTGACGCCGTGCGTGATGCTGGCCAGCTCACGCAAGACTTCCGCGTTCACTGGCTGGCCTAATTTTTCGCGTTGTGGTTGTGTGACAAGCAATTCGGTTTCGAGTTGGCGTCCATTCTTTTCCGAGGCGAGTCGGATCTTGTAGCGCCCGCCTTCCTGCGGCGTGAAGTTCGCCTTGAACACCCCCCAGCCACCGAGCACCGGCGAAAATTCCAGCCGCTCGGCGCGTCCCGACGGCGACGCGACATTGCCCGAGAGCGAGCCATCTTCAATCGGATAGCCCGAAGCGTCGAACACTGTGCTTTGCAAATAAACCGTGTCGCCCGCCTGCGGCGCTTCCGGCGTGAAGCTCAGGCGGATGCCCTGCTTCTCCGAAAGGTGGCGCTGGTGCGCCATCCAGCGCACGACCTGGCTCCAGAAGCGGTAATGAAATTTATCCTCCACGCCGCGCCGCCAGCGCCACGCGCTGTCCGTGCCCATGAACAAAACCTTGCCACTGCCGGCCGCGCGCGTGACGAGCAACGGCACGCGGCCCCAGGCGTTGCGTTGCAGCGAATGCACCGCGAGCACTTCCGAGCCGGGCCGGCTTTTCTCGACAGCGGCCGACCAGAAAAATCCAGGCAACTGTTTCCAAAGTTCGTCGTTGCGATTTTCGTCGGCGTCGAAGCGCGTAAGCAAATGCCGTTTGCCGACAGTCGAAAGCGTCAGCACCGATTCGTTTTGCAACGGGATGCCCTCGGGTTTCGTCTCGTCCAGCACGACGGGGAGTAGTTCTTTCAACGGACTGTTCAAAAAAGTTTGTTGTCGTCCGCGCGGACCGGGCAGGAACACCAGCCCACTCGCTTGTTGCTCGACGAGGCCCTTGATCAATTCGGCGTCGCTCTCGGTGAGTTCATTCTGGCCGATGCCAACGTCGCCGAGGAACACGACGTCGTAGCGCGAGATGAGTTCCTTCGTGTTGGGAAATGATGCGAGGTAGTGCCGCCCGCCGCCCGTCGCCATGTCCGGGTGCAGGAGCAGGCAATTCATCTCGACACCGGGATCGCGGGCCAGCGCATTGCGAAGGAAACGATATTCCCAGCGCGGCAGCGAATCGACGACGAGCACCTTGAGCGTCTCCACGCGCACGTTTACGCGAAAGGTCTGCGCGTTGTTCTCCGGCAGCCCTTCGTCCGGTTCGACCGGAACTTTCATCGTCAACGACGCCTCGCCAACGGCGCGCGGCGACCACACAATCGCATCCTGCAAATCGCCCATCGCGGGAATGACGATCTCTTTCTTTGTTTCCTCGCGTTGTCCGTCGAAGAGCGAAATCGTGGTTCTTACTTCACGGGGCAGATGGCTTTGGACTTTGAATGGAATCGAAATCTGTTCGCCGAAAAGGCCGTACGAGGGCGGGGAAACACTTTCCAGGATCAAATCCGGCATCGGCGATTCGCGCCCCACCACGACTGAAAAGATCGGAATGTTTTGCTCGCGAAAACGTGTCGCCGTCCCCACCGGCGATTTGCCTACGTTCCAGTCACCGTCCGTGAGCAGCAGCATCGCTTTGAGATTTCGCTGCCGCTGGAAAACGTTTTCCAAGGCGCGGTTCAAGTCCGTGCCGACCACGCCCTGCACGGCGGTGGCGTTTGTCATCATCGGTGGCGCGGCAAATTCTTCGACGAGTACGCGGGCAGATTTTTCCAGAGGTTTCCAGAATTGAATTCCACGCTTCTGCGCCAGCCAATCCGCGCGACTGGTTGCGTTGCTGGCCACGAACAAGTCGCGGGTCTTCATGCTCGCCGACGCGTCGCAGAGCACCACGACTTCCGGCGTGTCATTGCGTTGAATCAGGCGCACGAATTCCGGCCGCAGCAGTGTGATACCCAGCAGCGTGATCAGCACGAAGCGCGTGCCCTCGAGCCACGCGACCGCGCGCCGGCGGGTGTTGCGCTGCCAGTTCGCGTAACACAGCCAGGCCGAACCACCCCAGACGGCGAGGCCGAACAGGATCACCCAAAATGAAGCGGCGATGGACCAGTGATTCATGCGGCCATTTCGGGAACGCGCGTTTCAGCCGGAGGCTTCGCGAGTGGACGCGGCGCGGTGGAGGAAGAATTCTCAGTCCGCGCCGGCAAGATCAAAATTCCCTCCGCGATCAAGAACGCGAGCATCGCGAACACAAACAGCCGCCAGACCTCGCCTTGCAGCGAATCATTTTGAGTGCGCCGTTCCTGCAACATCTGGAAAGGCAAATCGCTGAACAAGCGCGTGGCTTCACTCGTTTCGACGACCTCCAAATCGTCTTCGATCAACGGCCGGTTCACCGCGACGAGTCGTTCGCCCGAACGATAGACGCCGGCCTGGGTGCGGATGTCTTTCAAACCAACCGCATCGACGGTTTCCCAACGACGTCCTTGATCGCCGACACTCAGTTCGCCGCACATGATCGACGACGCCTGTTGCAATCGCCGGCTGCCGGACAACAGCAAACGTTGCATCATCGGAACCAAAACGGTGCCATCGCCCAGGCTCGACCAGTCGCGGCGTGGCAGCGATGCGCAGAAATAAACTTCACCGCGTCCCAGAGTTTGTCGCGTCAGGAATGGCGTTCCGTCTTCAAAAGCTGCGAGTACGGTTTTCTGGCCGCTGATCAACTGGCGTTTTTGAAAGGTCACCTGCGGCAGTGCGAGGCTCATCCCTTCATCGCTCTTGGCGAGCGGGCCTTGCTCTTCGTCCCAGCGCACGATGCGAAAGCTTTTGTCCGTTTCAGCGGATTGAACCTCGCCCCAGCCAACGCCGCCAAAGCGGGTCGTCTCCGCCTGGGCGGGCGGGAGGAAAATCACGGCACCGCCTTCCTCCGCAAATTTCCGCACGCGCTCGGCCACCACGCCTTCCGGCAACGGTGCCTGCCATACGATCAGCGTGTTGTCATCCCACACCGCCGAAGTCGTCGAGGCTGGCGAAAGAAGATCCGCTGAACGCGGCGCGCCATCACCAAGGATGCCCGCTGCCAATTGCAGGAATCGCGCGCTCTGCGGTTCCGAGCTGACAATACGCGCGCGCAACGGCATTTCCGTGCCATAGACAAAGTAGGTCGTGTTGTTCCGGCGATTGGCGTCGGCGGGCAGTTCGAGCGCGCCCCAGCCGCCACCCTTCTTGTCGCCGAGTTCGGTCTTGTTCCGCCAGCGAAGCGCCTGGCTGTCCATCGTCACGTCGAACTGCGAACGCGCGCCATCCAAAATCAGCGTGAGCGGAATCGTTTCGGCGCGATTTGCCGTACGTTGGAAATCGGCGACGAGTTGCAGGTCGCTTTGCTCGCCACGTTTCCTTCGAACCGTTTCGCGGGTGGCGATGGAGGTGTCATTGTCGGTGGCCTGGTTTGAAGCGAGCAGGCGCACGCGGACTTTCTGTTTCAACGAAGCGAGTTGCGCGATGACATTTTTCCAGCGCGTGTCGTCGGGCTGCCAGTTGCTGCGCTGCAAATCGGAGGCGATCCAAATCTCGGCGGTGCCGGCGCGATTCTCGATGAGCCAGTTCACCGCCGACTGCAGCATCGCGGGAATGTCCGCCGCCGTGTCGGTGGGCGCGGTCAGCGTGAGTTCTGACAGGCTGGCAGCCTTCGCGACTTCCTGCGGCGCGCGCAGCGCGCTGTCGATCAACACGAGATGGCTGGTTTCTTCGAATTCCTTCGCCGCCTGCGCGACGAGCTTCAACGCCTGTTCGCGCTTCGTCGTGGTGGCACCCGCCGCCTGCGCCTCCATGCTGGCCGAGCGATCGAGCAGGATCAGGACGGCGTCCGGCGCGGGCGAAAGCGCCCAGCCAACCCAGCCGCCGGCGAGCGGACGCCCGATGAACAGCACGAGCATGAGCACCGCCAGCACGCGGAAAAGGAGGATGAGAAATTGCCGCAACTTCGCGTGACCGGTGGAACTGCGCGTCGCCGAGAGCAGGAAACGCATCGCGGCCCACGGCTGCGAACGATGCCGGAGCCGGTTGAGCAGGTGAATGATCACCGGCAGCAAAATCAGCGGCAACGCCCAAAGAACGAATGGTTGGAGGAAGGTCATCTGCTCACGAAAACCTTAGCCGCAAAGAGGCACAGAAGGCGCAAAAAACTTGGCATGAGTTCAAGCGCCTCCTTGAACTGGATCGCTGCTCGAACTGAGGACGAACTTTTGGATCTGTAGTTTGGGAGCACCGAAATTGATGAGCAAACCATGTTCAATCCGCGATGCGCGAAGATAGCCGAGCAATTGAGCGACGTGTTCGTCGGCCACGGCCTTGCAAGCTTTCAACTCGACGATCAATTTACCCTCCACGAACAGGTCGGTGAAAAATTCGCCAAGCAACGTGCCATCCTCGTCGTAAACGTTGAGTGGATATTGCGCTTCAACTTTGAGCCCTTGCTTGCGCAACCTGTGAACCAACGCGTTCTGATAAATTTTTTCGAGATGACCATTGCGGTGGTAGCGATGAATGCTGAAGGAGGTTTCACGGATCGAGTCGCACAGTTGCTTCAATTCAGGTGTTAACATGGGAATTCCTTTTTGCGCCTTTTGTGCCTCTTTGCGGCTGAATAGTCATCAGCAATCTCGAGATCAGCGGCAGCGCCCACAGAACAAATGGTTGGAGAAAGGTCATCGCTTTGCTGCCCTGTTTTCCTTCGTCGCTTCTTCTGACGCGGGCCCTAAATGAACAAAAATCGGATTTTCTTCGCCCCATTTCTTTGGAATTTCGACTGTGGTCGTTTTGAGGTAGCTATGCGTTTGTCCCAAGAATTTGGATTTCATCTCCGCAGTGTAAACATTGCGGGCGTGTGCGAAATCTCCGAGCCTCCAGAATTCACGGCACGCTCGATTGCTCGCCGCAATCAGACGTTGGAATGAAGAGCCTTGCATGGTTACTTGGTAACGAATCGTCAGTTGATTGTCGTGCAGCCAATAGTCTCCCAAGTTCTTTGATTCACGAGGCCCCAGAATCCCCCAGGTTTCGGGAGGAAGGCCACGCCGAATTCTCCTCGCATCCAACATGACGTAATAAAAAATGGCTTCGGGGTTTGCGTTGGAAACCGACAGCGATGCTCCTTCTTCAAATCTACTTGGATCCCACTCACTCTTGAATTGCTTCAACGAACCCAAAAGAACAAGTTCATCCGGCGGATTTGATGCGCCCATCCGAATCAAGCCAACGGCAACGAGAACCACAATTCCCACGGCGAGAGTGACACCGACGATTCGTTTAGTCGTTAGATCCATTGCTGCGGCGCGAATTCAGTTTGACGGTCACTCTCACACGGCCGCCGTTCAACCGAGAGCGACGATTGGGAGCGGACACGGTGATTATTTAGTTGAGGCGGGTTTCAAAGTCCACAGGGATTGCTGGCGTGCGCGGAGGAACGCACAGTTGATTTCGCCCGCGCCGGCGGATAGTGTCCCCGCACCGCATGGAACTTTTGTTCGTCTCCAACCGAGCGAGCAAACGGGTGTGCGGCCCGGCCGGGCGTCGTTGAAAGCGTTCGCCGACCGGCCAGACATAGACAATTTGGATTTTATGGTAGCACCTGCTTTGACGGAATCGAACACCGCGCCGCCCGGCTCGCCCGACGGCGAGAATGTCATCATCGTGCGCGGCCTCACGAAGGTCTTCAAAGATTTTTGGGGCCGACCCAAGGCGCGCGCGGTCGATAATGTCGATTTTGAAGTTCGACGCGGCGAAGTGTTCGGCCTGCTGGGGCCGAACGGTTCCGGCAAATCCACCACGGTGAAGATGCTGCTCGGCCTGCTTTATCCGACGAAGGGGCATATCGAAGTTTTTGGCCACTCACCACGCCACGTGAAGACGAAGGCGCGCATCGGCTATCTGCCGGAGGAATCGTATCTCTATCGCTATCTCGACTCCGGCGAGACGCTCGATTTTTTTGGAAACCTTTTCGAACTTTCCAGCGCCGAGCGGCGCAATCGCTCCGAGCAATTGCTCGACATGGTCGGCCTCAAACAAGTGCAGCGCCGCGTCGTCGGCGAATTTTCCAAAGGCATGCAGCGGCGCATCGGTCTCGCGCAGGCGCTCATCAACGATCCCGATCTGGTCATTCTCGACGAACCGACAGCGGGCCTCGATCCCATCGGCTGCCGCGAGGTGAAGGATTTGATTCTCGCGCTGGCCAAGCGTGGCAAGACGGTCATCTTGAGCAGTCACTTGCTCTCCGATGTCGAGGACGTTTGCGACCGCGTGGTGATTTATTACGGCGGAAAAATCCAGGCGATGGGCACGATGCGCGAATTGCTGGCGACGCCGGATTCCGTGCGCATCACCGCGCCGGTGCTTTCTCGCGACACGATGGAAAAAGTTTTAGTCACGATCCGCAGCGAAGTTGCTGCCGACAAAGTTCACATCGACGTGCCGACGCAGAATCTCGAAAGCTATTTCCTCGGCGTCGTGCAACGGGCGAAACAAGCCGAGGCGCAAACTTCCGGCGCGACCTCCGGCAATCGTGTCGCGGCGTATTTGCGCGGTGAGGCGGACGCCGCGCCGGAACGCGAAAGAATTTTGGAACGGTTGACCGTGGCGCAGCCGCAGCCCGTCGCCGCGGAAGTCAGCATCTCGCAACCAGCGCCAACCGTGGATACCAAGAAGCTCGATGAACTAGCCAAAGCGACAGTTGCTGCGACGCCCGCCACGGCAACCGCGCCAGTGAAGGCCGCTGAATTGGACAAGGCGAACGAAAAACTGTCGGCCCTGACGGGGAAGCCGAAATGATTTGCCGACGACGAATCCCGAGTGCTCATTTCCCTTAGTTAATTTTTCAAGATGCAACGTCTCCTGGCCATCGCTCTGTTGACCGTCAAAGCAGCTTTCCGCTACCGGTTGGTCGTCGTGCTTTCGGTGCTGCTCCTGGGCACGGTGATTGGATTGCCGCTGATCATCAAGCACGACGGCAGCGCCCGCGGCTTCACGCAGATCTTGATGACATACACGTTGAGCTTGATCACGACGCTGCTGGGTTTCGCCACGCTCTGGCTCGCGTGCGGGACGATGGCGCGCGACGTCGAGGAATGTCAGATGCAGATGGTGGCAGTGAAGCCGATTGCACGCTGGCAGATCTGGCTCGGCAAATGGGTCGGCATCATGATGCTCAACGCGATGTTGCTCGGCGTCTCAGCCGTTGCGGTTTTCGGCATCATGCAGTGGCGCGCCCGACATCTGCCGCCGGAGCAGCAGGAAGTTTTGCGGAACGAAGTGCTCGTTGCGCGCGGTTCGCTGAAAGAGCCGCAGCCGGATATCCAAAAAGACGTCGAACTAAACCTCAAAGAGCGCCTGAAGAAAGCGCCGGTCATGCAGCTCGACTTGCCGTTGCTCCGCAACCAAATTACCGAGCAGGTCAAATGGCAGTATCAACTCGTGCCGCCCGGCTATCTGCGCAAATGGGTGATCAATCTCGGTTTCCGAAAAAATTTCCTGAAAGATCAACCGCTTTATCTGCGCGTCAAATTTCACACGCCGGAGACGCGCGACGCCGCCGAACCGAAGACTTCCATCAGCTACGACGCGTTCTGGGAAATCGGCCCGCCCGACAGCCCGCTGCGCCGGCGCAACGCGATGCGGCTCTCGCCGGCCACGTTTCACGAGTTTCAAATTCCGCCCAACATGTTTGATGCGAATGGCGATCTGACGATCAGTTTCATCAATCAGAACGAAACCGTGCTCTTGTTCCCACTCGATGAAGGAATGGAAGTGCTCTATCGCGAAGGCAGCTTCGGGCTGAATTTCTCGCGCGGCATCGGCATCATCTTTTGCTGGCTGGGCCTGCTCGCGGCGCTGGGTTTGACAGCCGCAAGTTTTCTCTCGTTCCCGGTCGCATCTTTTTTTGCGCTCGGCTTTTTGATTGTCGGACTTTCCAGCAGCACGCTTTCCACCGTGGTCCAAGAAGGCGGCATTTTCGGTGTCAACCACGAAGGCGGACCATCGGCACCGAACTTCGCCGACAAAATTCTGGTGCCGATTTTCCAGGTCCTGCTGAAGCTGGTGAACCTGGTGCAAGGCTTCTCGCCGATTGATTCGCTGAGTCTCGGCCGCAGCATCACTTGGGAGCAACTCGGCCTCGCCATTGCGCAAATCGTTTTGCTGATGGGCGGCATCATGGCGGCCATCGGCATCGTCATCTTCACGCGGCGCGAACTCGCGACGGCGCAGAGCAACAACTGACATGCGCAGCCTTCGCGAAAAATTCTACAAGCCGCTGCTCGTCACGCTCGCGCTTGTGCTGCTCGTCTCCGTGTCCTTCACGCAACGCGCGCTCAACCGCGATCGTTCTTCGCTCGGTCTGACGCGCGTCACGCCACTGGAGAACGCGCCGCCCGTGCTCGCGTTCACGACGGTCGCGCTCGGTGGCTTTCGCGGGCTGATCGCCAACATGCTGTGGATTCGCGCGACGGAGTTGCAGGACGAGGACAAGTTTTTTGAACTGATTCAACTCGCCGACTGGATCACCAAATTGCAGCCGCATTTCGTCACCGTGTGGACGCATCAATCGTGGAACATGGCCTACAACATCTCGGTCAAGTTCAGCGACCTCAACGCCCGCTGGCCCTGGGTGCTGCGCGCCATTGAATTGTTGCGCGACGAAGGCTTGCGCTACAATCCACAGGAGCCGGATATCTACCGCGAGCTGGCCTGGTATTTTCAACATAAGATGGGCGCGGATCTCGACGACGCGCACTGGGTTTACAAGGAGGCGTGGGCCAAACTGATGAAGCCGCTTTTCCCGAATGGTCGCGCGAACTACGACGAACTGCTCAACCCGCAGACCGACGAAGTCAACGCCCGCGTGCAAACGATGCGCGACAAATACAAGCTCGAACCGGCCCGCATGAAGCGAGTGGATGAGCGCTTCGGCCCGTTCGATTGGCGGATGCCCGAGGCGCACGCGATTTACTGGGCGATGCTGTGCAAGGAACGACTTGCCGAATTGGGGCAGGAGAAGGCGAAGAAGGACGACCTCATCAAGCTGCGCCGCGTCATTTACCAATCGATGCAGCTCGCGTTTCAGCGTGGCCGCTTCATCGAGAACAAGGTTACCGGCAAACTCGAAGTCAGCGCCAACCTGGACATCGTGGCCAACGCCAACGCCGCCTACGAGCAGATGATGGACGAGGACGAACCGAACCGAGATCACATCCAGACCGGCCACAAGAATTTTTTGAAATCCGCCGTTTATTTTCTCTACGCGCAAAATCGCATCACCGAATCGAAAAAGTGGTTCGCGTACCTGAAAGAAAAGTATCCGCAGGCCGTGCCGCCGGGGGCGACGGTGGAAGATTTTGCGTTGGACATGATTCAGACCGACGTGAGCGAGACTTCACACATGCGCGTGCGGAACGCGATCGAAGGTTTGTTGACCGGCTCATTCTACAATCTGGCGATCGGGCAGCAGGACGACTCCGTTGGCCGGTACAGTCTTGCACTCAAAGCGTGGCAGCGCTTTCAGTCCGAAGTGAGCCGCTCCGAGAAGCGCGTCGGCCTCCCGCCGTTTGAGGAAATCCGGCAAGAAGTGCTCGATAGAGTGATCAATCCCACAAACGAAATTTTCAGTCCACCGGTAATCAATCAACTCATCACCGCGCTCGGCTTGCCACCGCCAACCAACGCCCCGCCGCCCGCAGCCAGCGCGCCTCCAGCACCCGCTGGAGCTCCGGAAAAAAAGTGAGTGGAGCCGACGGAGCGGGCGGGTGCCCTCCTTTCACTCGCCGACGTGTTGTTTGATCACGTCGCAAATCTGACGCGCCCATTTTTCCAGCACGGCGCTGTCGCGGCCTTCGATCAGCAAACGCGCTTTCGGCTCCGTGCCTGAATACCGCAGCAACACGCGGCCGCCGGCTGGCTTGACTGCGGCCTCGGCTTGCTCAACGAGTTCGAGCAAGCCATCGAGTTTCTTGAACGGAACTTTCTCGCGCACGCGGACGTTTTTCACGAGTTGCGGAAAGCGCGTCCAACAGCGCGTGAGCTTCGAGAGCGGCGCGTCCTTCGCCTTCATGGTGCGGAGGATTTGGAGCGCCGCCACCAGCCCGTCGCCGGTCGTGCTGTAATCGCCGAAGATCAAATGGCCGCTCTGCTCGCCCCCAAAATTGAAGTCGTGCCGCAGCATTTCATCGATGACATTTTTATCGCCGACATCCGTGCGGATGACGCGGCCGCCCGCCGCGGTGATCGCGGCGTCGAGTCCGGCGTTGCTCATGACGGTCGAGACGAGCGTTTTGTGGCGGAGCGAACCTTGCGCGAGCATGTCCAGTCCGGCAATGGCCATGATGTCGTCGCCGTCCACCTGCTTGCCATGCTCGTCGCAGAGCAACACGCGGTCGGCGTCACCGTCGTGCGCGATGCCGATATCGGCGCGGCAGTCGCGCAGTTTCTGGAACAACTGCTCGGGGTGCATCGAGCCACAATCCTTGTTGATATTGGTGCCGTCGGGCTGGTTGCCGAGGACGAAGACCTCGGCGCCAAGTTCGCGCAGGACGCAAGGCGTCGATTTGTAGGCCGCGCCATGCGCGCAATCCACGACGATGCGAAGTCCTTCCAACGTCAAGCCGCGCGGGAACGATGCCTTCGCGAATTCAATGTAGCGTCCGAGCGCGTCATCGATGCGCACGGCTTTGCCAATTTGCCCGGCCGTCGGGCGAATCGTTTCGACTTCTCCGCTGAAGACAAGTTGCTCGATCTGGCTCTCGATCTGGTCTTCAAGTTTGTAGCCGTCGGCACGGAAAAATTTGATGCCGTTGTCGTCATACGGGTTGTGCGACGCGGTGATGACGATGCCGGCGTCGGCGCGCAAGCTGCGCGTCACGTACGCGACACCGGGCGTCGGCAGCGGGCCGATGAACAGCACATCGACGCCCATTGAGAGTACGCCGGACGAGATCGCATTCTCGAGCATGTAACCGGAGAGGCGCGTGTCCTTGCCAATGACGATGCGGTGTTTACCACGGCTGCGTGACTGGGTTTCGAGGTGCTTGAAGACGTGGGCGGCGGCGCGACCGAGCTTGAGCGCGGTTTCGGCGGTGACAGGTTCCACGTTGGCAGTGCCCCGCACACCGTCGGTGCCGAAAATTTTCTTATGATTTTTCATGATTCGATTTCAAAATCGCAGGACCCGGATGTTTTTCTATCGGCCTTTTTTCGTGGCGGCAAGAGTTCTCCCCGCGCTTCAAGGTGGCAGGCGCTCGACGCGCGCCTGCGGCGGATTGAGTTGCTGTAGCGTGACGCCGTTCGGTGTATAAACGCGAATCTGATTCGTGGAAACGGCGGAATTTGTTTCCGCATGGACACTCACAAAAGCAATGAGATCGGTCGCGTTAAGTTTGCGCAACAATGATGGCTCGCCACTTAAAGTAATGTCCACCTCAGCCGGCTCGACCCGGCCGCGCCAGCGTTCGTTGGGTGGGTTTAGAATCTGAACCGGCACCCGAATCATTTCGCGGGTCGTCAGACGGGTGAATGCGCTGCTGGCGCGCGCGTTTTCGTAGCTCGCGGAGAAACGCACGCTGAACCAGATCAGCAGGGCCATGAAAAACGAAAACAGTTTCAACCCGAAATTGTTCAAAATAATGCCACGCAGCGTCATGTTCATCCTTTGGTTTCCGCAGCGGCGACGCCCGTGTTCGCTTTGGTGTGATCCGTCCGCCACGAGCGCAGCCATTCCAAGCCGGTGCGCGGCTTGCCTGGCTGGACGAAGATGGACGTCAGGAACGCGCGGAGTTGTTCGAGAGTGACGCCGCGCACGAGCTGGCCTTTGTAGGCGTAGGAAATCGCGCCGGTTTCCTCCGACACGACAACCACCACCGCGTCGGTTTCCTCGGTCAAACCAATGGCGGCCCGATGGCGCGTGCCGAGCGACTTGCTCAAATCAGGCCGCTGCGTGAGCGGGAAGATGCACGCGGCGTACGCGATGCGATCGCCTTTGATGATCACCCCGCCGTCGTGGATCGCGTTGTTGGGAAAGAAAATCGTTTCCAACATCTCGGGCGTCGCCTCGCAATCCACCGCGATGCCGGACTCGACGGCCTCGTGCAATTGGATGGCTTGCTCCATCGCGACCAACATGCCGATGCGCACGTCGGCGAGACGCTCGACGGTTTTGATGATGACCTCGATGTTTTCGCGCTGTTCGCGGGCGGTGTTGAAGATGGGCAGGTTGCCGAGTTCGGCCAGCAGTCGGCGCAGTTCCGGTTGAAAAATCACGAGCACCGCGATCGCGAAGAAGGTCGAGAAGCCGCCGAGCAGCACGCCCAGCACGCGAAATTCCAAAAGGCCGGTCACTAAAATCAACGCCAGCAGCGAAACGGAAAATCCGATCACGACCGCCCAGCCGCGCGTGCCGCGCACGAACAGCAATGGATAGTAAATGCCCACCGAGAGGACGAGCACTTCGACCACGTCGCGCCAATGTGTCTTGAGGAATTCGAGAATCATCATCTGCTCCGACTGCGGATGGCCTCGCACGTGCGGATGGCCCGGAAAGTTTCGCTGACATCGTGCGTGCGAATCATCGCGACCCCGTCCTCGACCGCGCAACACGCGCAGGCCAGCGCCGCGGGCAGGCGTTCGGCCACGTCTGCATTCAGCAATTTGCCGAGGAAGGATTTGCGCGAAACTCCCAACAGCAAAGGCCGGTTCAATTTTGTAAAACTGTTCAGCGCGCCGAGCAATGCCAAATTGTGCTCCAGCGTTTTGCCAAAACCGATGCCTACGTCGAGGATCACCTGCTCGTCCGCGACTCCGGTGCCGCGCAGCCGTTCCAGCCGTTCGCCAAAGAACTCTGCCACTTCGGCAACCACGTCGCCGTACGTGGGGTTGAGCTGCATCGTCTGCGGCGTGCCCTGGCAGTGCATCGCGACATAACCGGCTTTGAATTCCGCCACGACGCGCCACATTTCGTCGTCGTCACGATTCGCGGCAATGTCATTGACGATGCCGGCGCCGGCGTGCAAGGCCGCGCGAGCCACAGCAGGTTTTTGCGTGTCGATGGAAATTGGCACGTTCACCTGCCGCGCCAACTGCTCAATGACTGGCAGCGTCCGTCGAAGTTCCTCCGCCTCGCTAACCGGGACTGCCTGTGGCCGCGTTGATTCGCCGCCGACGTCGATGATTTCCGCTCCTTCCGCAACAAGTCGCCGCGCGTGATTCACGGCGGCAGCGGCGTCGAGAAATTTTCCACCGTCGGAAAAAGAATCGGGCGTGACATTCACAATGCCCATGATCATCGCCGGACGCGGGAAGACGAATTCAAACTGGCGCGCGCGCAGGATCACGATGGCGTCGGTGGCGCAGCGCCAACGGCGGCGCCGCGGGCCTGCTGAATCATTTCCTGCGCGCCTTCGACGAGCCGGCGCGCGATGCCGGCGACGACTGGATCGGGCACGCCCATTTGCGGGTTCGCCGATTGCGTCAGCAAATGACACTGGTCATTCACGTAATCGATCACGACAAATTCACCCGTCATGGTCTGGGCAATTTCGCTGGAGAAAAATTTCATCCCGGTCAACGCCGCGATTCGTTGAACAATCTCCTGACACGGTGCGAGCCAGGCGGCGTCTTCGGGATTCAATCTGCGATAACGGTCGGTGTCGCAATTCCACCAGCACACCCAGACCGAGCCGAACACAAAATAGACGCGAAAATAAACCGGTTCGCCGTTCAAAACGCGTGGTGTGATGCGCCGCTGCAGGAGGTAGTGCGGGTCGGGCCAGGCCGCGAGCGAGCGCGCCAGATCCGCTTCGCTGGTCGCATCACGCACCAGGCCGTGCCGGCCATAGCCGAGACTGGGTTTGATGATGAAGGGCGAACCGAGCGCGGCGCGATCGGTTTCGCTGAGTTTGAATTCCGCAATTTGCTCCCGCGGCACGACCACCGTGTGCGGCGCATTGAGTCCCGCTGCAATGAGTTGCGGATGCAATCGGGCTTTGTCAAAGGCGGCCAGCGCGCGCGCCGGCGGATCGATGACCTGCGTTTCGCGTTCCGCCGCAAGCTTGACGAGTTGGTGAAAGACGTCGGCCTCGTCATGATGCTCGCTGTGCATGTTCAAGAGCACGCGCGCCCAAACTTTGCCACGTTCAAACTGCTGGCGAAATGCTTCGACCCAGAGCGGCTCGATCAGGAAAAAATTCAAACCATGTTCCGCGCAATGCTGCTGGACGCGGTGAATGAAAAAATCATCCGCGTCGAGCTTGTGGGTCATCACCAGATCGTAAATCCGCATCACGCCGTGACTATCTTGCGGCGGCGTGTCCAGTGTCAATCGCGTGGACGGCCTGAAAGCCACCGCGCTCGCGGCGACCTTCATTGACCAGCGCAGCATTGCAATCACGTTGCCAACCCGTCCGCGAGCGGGTAAGAGTGGGCGCATGAAACGATTCTCTGCACTGCTCGTCGCGGCTTGTCTGGGCGCGGCGGCCTTGAGCCTGGCGGAAGAGGCTGACTCGCATTTTATCCGCGTGTACAAGTTGATTCAGGACGGCGACACTTCCGCCAGCAATAGCCAGACGCGTGCGGCGGCAAAGTCGTACCGCGAAGCGCAGACTGAGTTGAAAAGTTTGCAAAAAGCGCATCCGGCTTGGAACGAAAAAGTCGTGAAGTTCCGGCTCAATTACCTCGCGGAGAAACTTTCGGAACTCGGCGAATCACTGACGCCGGAGAAAACGCCGGCCGTGAACCCAAGCGCGCCGGTTTCGGCGACGACTCAAGTCGCGGAAGATCCGAAACTTCGGCAAGAGTTGAACGGCTTGAACCAGCAACTCCGCGCGCTTGAATCGGACAAGCGTTTGCTCGAAGCCAAATTGCGCGAGGCATTGATCGCGCAGCCCGCCGCCGTGGATCCGCAGGAACTCCGCAAGGCCGAGGACAGAATTGTGCGGCTTCAAAAAGAAAACGAACTACTCAAGGTTGGCCTCGAAAAACAAAAAAGCAAAACGGTTCCCGCCGTCGATCCGAATGCGCTGGAGCAGATGAAGCGGGCGCTTGGGGAAGCGAATTTAAAGCTGCAGGAGCAGACCGCTGCCAACGCCAAGCTCGAAGCCGAGAAAAAGCAACTCGCCGCACGTCTTCAAGATCGCTCGTCAGCAGCTCCCTCGGCCGTGGTGAAGACGGCACCACGCGAGTTGCCAACGACGAATGCCAGACTTCAAGCGCAACTTGAACGCATCAACACGCTGACGCGCGAGAAGGAGTTGTTGCAACGCCAACTGACGAGCGCCGGACCGGCCGGCCAACTGGCCGCGCTAAAATCCGAAAACGAAGTTTTGAAAAAGCAACTCGCCTCGGTTCGCACCGGCGCAAAACCGCGTGCCCGCGATGAATCGCTGCGCCAGGATCTCCAGACAACCAGGACCGAACTGGCCGCGCAGAAATCCGCCAACGAAGCGCTGCGACTCGAAAAACTCGTGCTGGAACGCCAGCTCAAGGAATCGACCAGCGGCGCAACATTCGCTGCGCGCGTGCAAAACCGTCCGGCCAACAGCCGGGCCAGCGCCGACGAGCGCAAAGTTGAGCGCGCGGAGAATGAGCGCCTCCAGCGCCTCGAGCGCGAGCGCGACGATTTGAAAAAGAAGCTGGACGCCGCCAACGCGCAATTGGCCAGGCGAGCAGCCACTTCACGCACAGCTATGAACCCGAAGTCGAGCCGCGAGGTCGCGGCATTGAATGCCCGTATCGCCGCGCTGGAAACGAAGAGAGTTCCCTACACCGCCGAGGAACTTGCGTTGTTCAAAGCGCCGGCTGCGGCTGCGCCCCGGGTTAGTCAAGTTGCCAGCAACACGAAATCAACGGCCACGTTCCAACTCGCCGCCGAAAATTCTGCCACCAAATCCGTGGCACCGGCCGTGGCGGCGGAACCCATTCGCGAAACCAAGCCGGCGCGGAAATCGATTGAAGATTTGCCGCCCGGCGCCGGGCCGTTGGTGACGGAAGCCCAACGCGCATTTGCTGCGCGTCGCTTCGAGGAAGCGGAGACGAAATATAAGCAGGCGCTCAAACTCGATGAGAAGAGCGTCTTCCTGCTCGCGAACCTCGCGACCATTCAGTTGGAGCAGAATCGTTTCGAAGAAGCGGAAAAAAACCTCAATCTCGCCCTCGCGAACGCGCCGGACGACGCTTTCAGCCTTTCGCTGTTCGGCATTTTGAAATTTCGCCAGGAAAAATACGACGACGCGCTGACCTCGCTGAGTCAGGCGGTCAAACTCGATCCGCAAAACGCCGAGACGCAAAATTATCTGGGCATCACACTCAGCCAGAAAGGCCAGCGCGACGCTGCGGAAGGCGCGCTGCGCAAGGCGATTCAACTCTCGCCCGGCTACCCGAGCGCGCACTACAACCTCGCCGTCGTTTACGCCACGCAACAGCCTCCTTTCCGCGAAATGGCCCGGCTCCATTATCAAAAAGCCACGGCCGCCGGTCATCCCAAGAACGCGGATCTCGAAAAAATTCTCGCCGAAAACAGTTCCGCGGAGACGAAGTAGCGCGCTGGTTTGCTGCTTGGTGGAACAGAAACACCGCAGCTACACGCCGGCCAAAATCGATCCCGCTGCCGTCCTTTGGCGGAAATTAATCAACGTCGCAGCGAGCATCCAGACGACGGCAAATCCGCCCAGCCACAACATCGCAAGTTTCAACCAACCCGCTTCGCGCTCGTTCGCGGCGGAAAAGCGAATCGTCAACGGTTTGTCCACTTCAGTTTGCAACACTTGGACAAATGAATGTCGCAGTCCGCGCGTTGGCAGATTCACTCGCAACGGAGTCACGCGCGTGACGGTTACGGCCTGCGCTTTTTGTAATTGTGCGACCTGCCTTTCGGCCATTTTTTCATCGTACTCGCCGAGCTTGCGATCCTCGACCTCGCGTAGCTGCTCTACTTCCACGCCGAGCCGGATGGAATTTTCGACCGCGAGTCTGCGCTGGGCTTGCAACAGGTTGCTGCTTTGCGAGCGATTGACTTCCTGTTCGAGGAGTTTTAATTCGCCGGCTGCCCGCTCATCGCGCAGTTCGCTGCGTTTGAATTTGCTCAACTGGGCCGCGTTGTCATAGCGCCCGCGCGCGAGGTCGCTCTTGGTGCGTTTGAAAAACTCCGTCGCCTGCGTTGCGAAGTTTGCACGCTGCGCCGACTCTTGCCATCGATATTCGGCGACAGTGAAATCCTGCGCGATGGGCACGAGGCCGGCGCTCTCGTAGTTCATCGTGCCTTTGAAATCGTCGTAACGATAGTCCGGCGGAAGAAACACTTCCCAGCGCGCGTCCTTCAACGGTACGTCGAGCCGGGGCGAAACCAAATCCACCAGCCCGCCCGTGCGCGGAAATTTTCCCGCCGCCACGTAAGTCAACTCGACGGGAATCGGCGCGTCGTCCACGCCACTGCGTTCGAGCGGCAGCAGCAGTTGCTCGCCGCTCCGGGCCGGCCGCACCGGCTGGCCATCCACGAACGCCGACCAGACCGTCGCGCCGGCGGGCAGCGTGATCGCGAGATTCTGGCGGCCATTGTTGCGCACGCTCAGTTCCATCTGCGTCATGAACTGGCCGTCATCAGCGACAACCGTGCGCAGCCGCACGTTATCGACGAGCGCCTGCAGCAACGCGGCATCCTCAAAGTGCCGCGCGTTGACCGCGAGCCGCCAGCCCGGCCGCAAATAGCGATAGCTCAAGATCGCCGCGCCCGCCGGCCGTTCCGTCGCCCACTCGGGCAGTTCGCGCGCGTCGATGCGTAGCAACTGCTCGCTCGCTTCTTTCGGCAAAAGTTGAAGCTGTCCTTGAACAAAAAACCCAAGCGCGCCCGTTTCGCGTTCCGCTCCGATGGCCTCGACGCCGCCGAAGGAAAAATCGTTTGTGCCGTTGCGGGGCTGTTCCCAGTGCAATGCCAGCCGGTAATCGCCCTGAACTTTGTTCTGCAACTCGACGCGCCACTCGACGCCCGTCGCGTTCGGCGTTTGATCGCGCCGGCGAATTCCCGCGCCGGTGATCTCGACGTTGCGCCACGAGGTCGGCACACGGAGACGCAATTCTTTCACGGGTGCGTTTTGAATTTCGTAGCGTACGAGCGCGCGTCCGCTCACCAGCGTCTCGCTCACGGTCACGAAGTTCGCGACTTCGGCGCGCACCCACGATTCGAGCATCTCCGTCGCGAGGGAAAGTTTCCAAGGCGCGACGGATTGAGGCTCGTCGGCCAGGTATTTGAAAGCGAGCAACGCCGGGCGCATTTCAATTTTGGCGGCCGTCGGAATCCTATTCGCGGGAACTTCACTCAAGCCCGCGAGGGTCGCTGTTTTCACACCAACCCCCGCTGCTGCCGCGACGGAAACGAAGCCAGTCAACTTCTCGACGCCGAGCGGATGAACGCCTTCAAGCGCGAGCGTGGGCGGCAAATTTGTCAGTGCGCGAGAAAATTGAAATTCCACGCCGAGCGCACCGAGTGTCCGTTGCTTCAAGGCAATTTCCAAAGCTCGCATTGTGCCTTCGTCGTGTTCCGCCCAGGTCTGCATCGCGTCACAAACCACGCCGTCAATGCGGGCGTCGCGCGGCAACGCGAGGCGCAGCGCGAAAATGCCGGCGCGGCTGATTGTGTAATCGACGCGCGCGGCGATGTCGGCTTGTTCCGTGCCGACGATGAAATGATTACGCACGATGGCATCGAGCTTGGGCCGCAGCGTTTCGACGTGAAGAGTCAGTTCGAACTCGGGCTGGCGAAATCGCCATGCGCTGAACAGTTCCAGCTTTTCGTCGCCGAACGCGCGCGCAAATTCCGCATTGTCCACACGCTCCAAATTCTCCGTTCGCTGAACACCGACGCCAAGTTCATCGACGCCGCGCACGGCGACGAAGCCAGTTTCGCGCTTCACGTCGAGCGCGCGTGGGAGCAACACACGTGCGTCCGCGGGCAATTGCTCAATAGGCCGCTCCGTTTCAATGACGAGCCGCACCGACGGCGAAATCGGTTTGAGCAAATCGACGACGAGCACGTTGCGGTTCGTATCCGCACAATCCCACGAACGCAAAAACTCGCCGCTCACTTTGAGCAAGCGCTGGCCTTCCGGCAGCGCGATGCGAAGCTGGCGAAGTTCGCCCTGGCTCACACTCCAGTCGAGCACCGCGCGTGTGTGCGCCGTGCCGCCACCGAACGTGAGGAGCGTGGTCTGTTGCGCGAAAACGGTGGCGGCAACATCCGTCGCGCCTTTGAGCCGCGGCGTCCAGCTCAGGGCAAGGCGATCCGTCGCGCCGAGCACGGCTTCGACGAGCGTTTGTCTGCCTTGCGCCGAGCGTGTGAACGTGATGGCGCTGGAAAATTCCACGTCGGCATCCGCTTCATCTAGCAGCAGTGTCACGCGGCTGCCGAGTGCGGGTGGCAGCGCAAAATCAAGCTGCCGACGCGCCGCATCGCCGCCGAGTTTCACGAGCAGTTTCATCCGCACGCTGGCCGCGCCGCGCTCCGGTAGCAGCACGCCGACGCTGGCTCCCTCGCGCCAGACGCGCGCGTCGCCCGTGGTCACGGCAAATTCCTGGACCGCCACGTCGCCGCCGAACAACGTGACTGTTTGATTCGTGCGACTGGAAACAAAGTCAAACGTCGCTTCGAATTGCGCGACACGCTCGCGCGCCTTGCCGTCGAAATTCGCGGCGACAATCGAAACCGAATTCTCATGGGCACCTCGCTTCAGCGAGGTGTTGGGGCGCGGAGTTGGGATGGAAACCGTTTCAACGGTTTTCAAAGCTGTTGAAACCGCTTCGACAGTTTCGTCGGCATAAACTTGGTTGAAACCGGGTGCCAATGAGAAGGCAATGATCAGAATCACTAGAGTCGCCGAGGCGGATGAACCGACGATTGGCGGAGGCGTTGGAGTGGGCACAGTTGGCGCCAGCACGGCACCCGGCGGACGGCGAAGAAATTTCCAGAGCAAGCCTGCCAACGCGAGCAGCGCGAGTCCCGGCATTGCAATGATGAGAGCGACGTGCAAGATCCGCCACGCGAGGTAGAGATTGGCCATCGCGACGAGCGCGAGCGTTGCGCCGAGGGCAAGCCAGATTGGTTTGGGTTGCTCGCGCCGCCACTGCACCCAGACGATGACGAGGCCGATCAAAAACGCGGCGAGTTGAAACGCGGTTCGCGCGGCCGTGAAAATTTTCGCCGACATCAGCGACAAGCTGATCGTAGGCGGTTCGCCGCCGAGATTGAGCACGCGTGTGAAATGAAACTCGCGACCAGACTTGGGAATCTCGATGTGCAGCGATTTGAGGCCAGCCACCGTCGGAGCCGCCGTGGCGATGATGCCATTCGCGCCGCCACTGCCGCCGAGTCCTCCGCTCATGCCGGCGGCGGCGAGCGTCGTCGATCTCGGCGCGCCGGGAGCGTTCAAACCACGTGCGCTCATCGCTTTTGTGTCTTCAGCCGCAAGTGCTGGAAGTGTCGGAGCGCTCGCGACACGGGCCAGGCCTTCGCGACTGGTTAAGGCCGATGCCGTGGGTTGATCTTTGTTGCGCGCATCGTCAGCGATCAAATGAGCGAACCGAGAGGGCGTCGTAAATTGGACACTTCCGTCCGCGAGAAGCACACTACGCGATCCTTCGTGCTCGGGCGAGAAAGCGACGACGGTGTTGGCCCCGTCCGGTTTCTTTCCTGCGCCAACGTAATTGTAGCGCTCGCCGGTTTCGGGATCGGTGAGAATTTTTTCGTTCTCCAACTCACTCATCATTTCGTCGAAACTCGTCGGCAGCCGACCTTCGTGGTTGTCGGCAAAGAGCCGCGCCGCGATGCCGATTTGCTTTAGATTTTTTGCGGATTTGATGCGGACAGCTTTTCCCTTGGCTTTTGCTAGCGCGGGTAAAAACATACTTGCCATTGTTGCCACAATGCAGAACCCGGCAATCACCGCCACAACACCTCCCAGCCCACGCTTCTTGCCGTAAACAAAAAGCGCCGTAATGAATACGAGAGCACCAATCGTCACTGACAGCACCACGCCGTGGTTTTGGAACAGCCCGCTGTAAACGCGGACGAATTCCCGCCACGCGTCGCGGAAGCCGTAAGTCGTGCCGCGCGCGACGGTCATGTTGCCACCGAAGCTCGCGGCACGCTTCGTTAGCGGAACAAAAACTTCCCATTCCGCGTACGTGCCGGGCACATCCGTCTTGGGCGCGACTAGCGCAACCCGGTTCGGCCAGAGCCGGCCCAACAAGCCGAGTTGCTGCGCGTATTTCAAATCAACGGCAAAAGCTTGATCGCGATTTTCGCCGCGCGGCAGCGACACCAGCAGCCAGTCACCATCTTGATCGGCCTTCACGGGTTCGCCGTTCACGGTGATGCCCCAGAGCGTCGCACCTTTCGGAAGTTGAAAGCGCTGAAATTGCCGCTCGTTATTCTTCACCATGAAGCTCGCCTGCGTGAGCATTTCGCCACTCTCGGTCAACACGCTGGTGAGTTGCGCGCGGTCGGCGACGGCGTCGAGCACGGGCACTTCGTCGTGGCGCGTGAGCCGCAGGGCGAGGGCAAAGCTCGCGCCTTCGTAGCGATACGCGCGGAGGACGCGCCGTGAAATGAGCGCGCGATCCGTGTCGGCCAGTTCGGTTGGATCAATCTGTCGCAGCGGCTCGGCAATGGGCGTCGGCTCGACGCTTAGATTCGCAGCACTCGTGATCGCGACCGAACCGGTTTCGCGCTCGACGTCGAGCGGATGCGCGCCCGACGCGTCGAGCGTCGCCTGCTTTGGATCGAACGCATGGTCGTAAGTAACGACGAGCGTGTAGCCGCTCCAAGCCTTGTCTTGCAGTGAGATCGTCCAAACATCGTCGAGCTGATCTTTTCGGCGGATGCCCGGCCCGGTGAATTCAACGTTGCGCCAATGCTTCGGCAGCCGCACTCGAAATTGCTGCACGCCTTGATTGACGATGCCGAAACGAATCGTCGCGCTGCCACCAACCAGCTCGTCGCCGATGGTGATGAGGTTGAAAACTTCTCCGACGACACGTGCGGACAAACGCTCGGTCGTCACTGTGATGCGCCAATCCGCCACGTCCGCGCGAAACGCGAGCAATTCATTTTTGCGATCCGGCAACGCGTTGATCGAGATCTCGCGCGCGCTTTCGAGCCGGGCGGTTTTCATCTGAATGCCCGGTGCGGAACTCGCGCCGATGAACGCGCTTTCCTTGCTGGCGTTGGCGACTTTCAGCGGTGCGATGATCAATTCCGTCGGCGCGTTGGTCAACGCCTGTTCGAGTTGAACGACAAGCTGACGATCACCGAGCAGGCGCTGCGCGAAACTAACGCGCAATTTTCCGTCGGCAAATTTCCAATCGTCCACGCCGTCGCCGAGGACTTCCGCGACGATGAAGTTGGTTTGCGGCACGAATTCGATCGCGTAAATTCCGGCACGGGCGGCGTTCACGCTGAGATGGTGACGAATGACGAAACGGTTTTCATCAAGCCGGGCGTGGACACGATCCGCGACGGTCACGACAGGTTCGACACGCGCAACATTCACTTGCAGCGCGTCGGGGCGGGCGTTGAAGCGAAATGAGGCAAGTTCGTTAGGCGCGGCGTTGACCTGGCGCAGACCTTCGGAGCGCTCGATGCGAGCGACGACGTCTTCCACCGCGACGGTCAAAGAACCGGTTTCGCGTTGGACGCCGAGCGGTTGCGGCGCGCGGAGATCGGCAGTCGCTGGCAGGCTCGCGAGCGGTTGCTCGGTGACCAGCGTGAGCGTCGTCGCGTTTTCAGTCGCGCGGATGAACTCGACGCTCACGAGCTGGCGATCGGCTTCGGTTGTGACACGCCAATCCTTGACGTGTTCGCCGGTCAAGCGCGTGAGCGCGTGAGCAAGCGGAAGGGCGAATTGAATTTGGGAAATGCGGGACTGGAGAATTTCGTAACGAAACTGTGACGTGAAACGGACGGCGGCGGGCGTGAGTTGAACAGCAATCTTGGTGTCGACCGTCACGAGCGCGTCGCGCGCGATTTCGGCGGTTTTACTCTGCCAACGAAGCGCGAGTTGGCGATCCGCGCCGAGCACCGCGCGAGCGATGGTGGGTGATGCGGGTTTCGTGTTGGTCGGGTGAGGGGAATCATCACTCTCAATCATCGTGCCCGAAAGAAATTGAATCTCCGTGTCCGGCGTCGCGGTTTGCACGGCGACGGTTGCGATGGCGGCGGGCGGGCCGAACAGCGCGATCTGATTCCACGGCTCGGCGCGTTGAATCTTGGCGGCGAGTTCAAATTCGAGCCGATGACTTCCGGGCACGGTGGCGAGCAGCAAAAATCTTTTCCCTTGATTCACGATGCGCCAGCCGAGCGGCAACTTCGGAGCGAGTAGTGCGAGGTCGCCTTCAAACAACAAAGCCGAGAGTTCGTTCGTGCTGCGCGACTCCGCTTCGACGCTCACGATAAAGCACGCGTCGTTCGAACCGAGTTTGCCGTCGTACCGAATTTCCCGGAACAGGATGTTTGTCGCGCCGGCGAACGCGGGAGTTTTATCCGTCACTACCAACCGCGGCGGACTTGTGCCGCGCGAAAGAATCTGCAGTCCGTTGAGCGCGGCGATGCCGCCTGCGCCGGGTGCGACTTGAATCGTGATCGGTTCGCCCGGGCTGACCGACACGTCGCGAAAGACGACGAACTGCGCGCGCTCGCGCCACGGCTGGCCCGCGCTCCAACCCGCCGCGCCCGAAGCCGTGAGCGGGCCGAGATGATTCGTGCCAGAGTCCAGTGTGAAGAGCGGATTTTGTTCCGCGCTGACATCCGCCGCCGCGTGGCCGTAGAAGTAGAAATGATAACTGCCCGCGTCAAGCCCGGTGAGCGTGACGACGAGATTGCTGCCGTTGGGCGCGAAGATGTAGCTGTCGAACATCGCGTCGCCCGTGGCATTGCCCCACACGCCGGGGGCGTTTGTGACCGTGATGACAACCCGCGACGGCGAACCATCGGCGAACTTCAATGCTTCAAGCCGTCCATTCGCGACAAGCGGCATGTCCGGCAAAAACTTTGGCTCGTAGTGCCGGTAGCGGTTCCAGAAATCATTTGTGGCCTGGCCGGTGGCAGCAAAACCAATCTTGGTGCTCACGGAACCGGCGCCGAAATCCACATTGATTAAACTTTGGGCGCGAGCCAGCGAAGGAATCGCGCACGTCGCCAGCAAGAGAACGAAGCGAAACGCGGCGAGGCCACGGATAAATTTTGCACTCATGGTGAAGTTAGACGGAGTCGCTCAAGACTTGCTCCCCCAATTCGAGGACTCCTGCCCCGCATCCGCTCGTCGAAAGAGTCCCAACTTCACGGTTCGTGGACGGAGCACGACCTGCCATTCCGCATCACGTGCTTCTTCTTATTGCCGTCCTGTTTAATTTTTCACCGGGAGCCGCCGAATAATTGAAAGAAGCTCCTGCCGAGCCGCGTAAACCGGCAGTCAGCGTGAAGCAAAATTAGAAGCAACCAACATGAAACATTTTCAAATCAACAACGAGGAAAGCAGGAAATCACCGATGTTTCTTGCCCGGCCCGATCAATCTTTGCCGTCGTTGCAACCCTGCCGTCGCGTGGAATCAGCAATTGAACGGCTCCACCAGTTTGGACCAGCTTTCGAGCCAGACCGTCCGCTGTCCCGGAAAATTAAGGTCGCCCCCTTTCAAGCCGCCATGTTCACGCTCCGATTTCAAAAGGCAACACAGCTTTCCCGTCTCGACGCACCGCCAGTTGCCATCACGCTCACTGCCGCTTGACACTCGACCGCTCCTTCACCCAGTCGTAATCCTTCGGCGGATCGGCCGGAAATGTTTTTGGCACGCCGCCCTGTCGCGCCGGACAAACCGTGGCCGGCACCTGCCAGCGATGTGACTCCGCGTGGCCGTCGGCGAAGGAAAAATTTCCCGCGCCGTTGTGATACGACGCCGGCAAATTTCCCCAGGAATACGTCTCCAACCGGTTCATGAAAAACCCGTCGTTAATCGTGTCCGGGTGCTCATCAAGAAAGACAAACGTCTTGGACGGACTGACAAGATCGGATGATTTGAAAAATTGGATGTAAAGGGGATTGAACTGGTTCGTGAGGACGCCCGGATCGCCGACGAGCGAATTCAGCGACATGCTGCGGATGCGCGGGCCGTTCACCGCCAGCGACTTGTCGGACGGACATTTGAAGACCGCCGCCGACTTGCCCGTGTAGTTCCCCAATTTCGCTTCGGTCAACAGCGTGATGTTCGTGTTGTCGTCGGCTGTGCCCCAATCCATGACGTTGTTGACCCAATTCTGCCGGCGGTCGCGCGTTTCGCCGATGCCATGATTGTTCACAAACGAATCACTGCTGTCGTCGGCGTAGAGCGTCCAGCCCAGCGAAAGTTGTTTGATGTTGTTCAAGCAGGCGATGCCTTGCGCGCGGCCCTTGGCCTTGCTCAACGCAGGCAACAACATGCTCGCCAGAATCGCGATGATGGCGATGACCACGAGCAGTTCGATCAAGGTAAAACCGCCGCGCCGCTGTGGCCGTGAGCCGGCGCGTAATCGAGAGAACGATGGAGAGTTCAAAATTTGCACCTCGCTTCGACGCATTCGAACTGCCAATTCATAAATTTATTTTTGCCAGTCGCCATATTTCGTCAGCGAACATTTCCTCGATGCAGTTGCGTTACAAGGCGGAAAAAGCACTCGCCACAATCGCCAGCGTGAAAATCAGGAGAGACGATTTCCGTAACCGAAGCCTTTTGCGCCTGCGAAAAAGCTTGGACTGTCTGCTCCAGAACGGAGTAGCATCCTTCTCCAACAAAATGAGTGGCGCTTCTTGTAAACCTCCCGTAATTAGTCCCATTCAGGACGTCGTAACTACTGCGGGGAAAGCCGCGACTGGTGTGAAGTTTTCGATCGACCATCATGACCTCAAGTCGGTGGCGCTTGAACGTTATTCGTCGAATCCAGAACTGCTTCCATCCAGCAACATATTCCTGGGAGGGCATCTGCAAAATCGACAACTGAGTCTGTTCCCCGTCATGGGAAGAACAGGCGACGCAACCATTACGCTCATTGCAAAAGACACCACAGGATTGAAGGGAAGCGCTTCGTTCAAACTCGTTGTTAGCCACGCAACTAAACAAGAGGTAGAAGAATCTGAACGTGCTCATGCTGCTGCCAACTGGCACCCACGAATTTTGATTAGTTACGCGCGTGAAGATGAGAAAGCTACGGAGACCCTTTACGACGCTTTGTTCAAAAGTGGGTTCTGTCCATGGATGGACAAGCAAGACATCGATCCTGGACAAGATTGGGATCGCGCCATACGCAATGCGATAAAGGAATCGGACTTCGTCATCCTTTGTGTTTCCAGAAAAATTCGCGACAAGCGCGGTTACATTCAAAGGGAAATTAAACTGATTCTCAACCGGCTAGAGGAAATTCCAACTGGTGACATTTTCATGATTCCACTTCGCCTCGAAGACTGTGCCGTTCCTGAAGAATTGGCTAAATACCAATACGTAGATTGGTTTCGCGAAGACGGATACGCTCGCCTAGTACGTGCGATGTGGAATCAGTGGGAAAAGCAACGACGAAGTTAACTTTTCACTTCACCGTGCTCATCTCCCCTTTCGGATTCAGCTCGACTTGCAGTTCTTTGAAGCGCACCTCCAGCGGGCCGCCCGCGTGCATCTGCAATCCGATGATGCCCTGTCGCGCGCCGTTCGGATCGTCGAGATCGACGCAGAGATGGCCGTTGATGGCCGTGCGCACTTTGCTGCCGACCGCGAGGATTTCGTAAGTGTTCCAACCATGGTTATCCCACTTTGGCGACCTCGGGGCACACGACCAGCAGCGCAACGAGCGTGCCGCTGCCGTACATGAACTGCTGGAACGCGCCGTTAAATTCACCCGTGAGCCACTGGCCAAAGCCAAGTTGAAGAAACACAAACAGACTCCACACGAGCGTCGCGGCAAGCACGGGCGGCGGACGGCAGCGCGCGAATTCGAGACGAACCAACGCCGCGAGAGCGAGAGCGAACGCCAATAATTCGGAGGCCGTCAGGATCCAAAACGTGGCGGACAGTCCGAGAACTTTTCCCAAAATCGTCGCGCCAAACTTGTCCCCGAACCACGGTGGCATTCCGTCGATCACTTTGGAGATGCCGGCGAATCCCCAAATCATCAAGTAAAGCAGATTGATCGCGAGCAACGTCGCGGCGCGAAAAATTTGAGGCGAGTTAGCATTCATTCTTTGCAAGAAAACTTACAAATTGCCGAGGACACGGACGAGCACAGACTTCGAACTTAATCCTCCGGCCGCTCGCCGGCGGGCGCCATCTTGACGAGCTTCGGATCGAACTGCCCCAGCACGGTGACGAGATCGGTTTGCGCGGCCATGACTTCGCTGATGTTTTTGTAAACCATCGGCGCTTCATCGAGGCCGGCGGAAATGAGCGTCACGCCGCGCTCGCGCAGCAGGCGGTTTACATCTTTCCAATTGAATTTCTTTTGCGCCGCCATGCGGCTCATCACGCGGCCCGCGCCGTGCGAAGCCGAATTGAGCGACTGCGCATTGCCTTTGCCGCTCACAACGAATCCCGGCGTCGCCATCGAGCCGGGGATGATGCCGAGCACGCCTTCGCCCGCTGGCGTCGCGCCCTTGCGATGGACGATGACTTCGCGCGCGACGCCGTCAATGGCGTGACTTTCTTTCCACGCGAAGTTGTGATGGTTCTCCACGTCGAGCAACACCTGCGCGCCGAGATTCGCGGCGAGGTGCTGGTGAATCAGCGCGTGGTTTGCCGCCGCGTATTGGCCCATCAACTCCATCGCCGCCCAATACTCCTGGCCTTCCTGCGAATCGAGCGACAGCCACGCGAGGCGCTTCAGTTCGCTCGGCAAGTCCTTGAGCTGTGCGAAGGCGAGTTTGGAATAATGATCGCACACCGCCGCGCCCGTGCCGCGACTTCCGCTGTGCGAGAGCAAGGCAACATAGGTTCCGGCTGATAATTCCTTTGATTGGCCCGCCGATGCTATCGGCCCATGCGCGGTGAACAAACCGAATTCGACGAAGTGATTTCCGCTGCCGCTTGTGCCGAGTTGCGACCACGCGCGGTCTTTGTTTTGCTTCGTGACTGGGCTGACCGACCAGTCGGCGTCCAGCACGTCGTGCTCGCGCCGCGATTTGAAATTTGAGCCCACGCCGAAGCGCGTTTCCGTCTCGATGGCGCGCGTGAGCCGATCCTGTTTCTGATCCAAATCGCGCAACGGCAAATCGAGCACGGTCATCTTCATGCGGCACGCGATGTCCACGCCGACGGCGTACGGGATGACCGCGTTGTCCGTGGCGAGCACACCGCCGATGGGCAGGCCGTAGCCCACATGCGCGTCGGGCATGAGCGCGCCGGCGACGGACACGGGCAGGAGGCAGGCGCGCTCCATTTGCATCACTGCTTCGTGTTCCAGGCCCGTGCCCCATTGCCGATACTTGACCGGCTCGATGCGCGACGGCGCGGCAAGCAAAGCTTTGGCAAATTCTCCGCGCAGCTTGTCGTCCACAAACGCGGCGGGGTTCGCGATGACGGCCTTTACTTCTTCTTCGAGCCGCGATTTGTCACCGCCGCCGAGGATGTACTTGGAAACAAAATCCGTGGCGCGCCGGGTCGCTTCGCCGAGCGGCACGCCGAGTCGGATGAAATGTTTGGTGTTCATGTGAACAACCACGAAATACACCAATCACGCGAAAAGGCTGCCGCAAAAGAACGCAAAATTAGAGTTTTGAGATTAAGATACACCCACGGAGATGAGTTGAGTGGGAGAAAAATTGAGTGGAACCAGCGACCGTGCTTTTCACCAATGACAGTCAACTCACTGCGGCCCCAACGGGCGCGGCCGCCCGCAAAGATTGGCGGCTCGACCATTTTTCCATTGGCAACAATCCCAGCGCGATGAGCAAAACCTGGCTGCCCACGAACAGCATGAGCCACTTGAACGCGGCGTCCATGAAGCCGTACGAATGCAATCCGATGCCCAACATGTTCACGCCGAACCACGAGAAGCTCGTGACGATGTTGCCGAAAATGGCCATGTTCATCAACCCGCGCTCGCGCACCATGCCGCCCCAGCGGGCGTGCAGGATCATCGCGTTCCAGATCACGATGATGAGGGCGCCGTTCTCCTTGGGATCCCAACCCCAGAAGCGGCCCCACGATTGATCCGCCCAGATGCCGCCGAGAATCGTTCCGACAAAACTGAAGAGAGTCGCGAAGCAAACGATGCCATAAACCATCCGGGCCAGCGCTTTCGCGGTCGCTTCGGAAAGCGTGCGTGTGAACACGCCGCGCAAAATGTAAATCGTGGCGAGAAAGCCCGCGACAAAAGTGGAAGCGTAGCCCAGCGTCACCGTCGTCACGTGCGTAGCCAGCCAGAAGTTCGTGTCGAGCACGGCGCGGAGCATTTCCATCGTGTCCCCGCCGAGCGCCAGATTATGAGCGATGATCAGCGTGACGAAACCGACGAACGAAGCCACGACCGCGCCGACGCCGTCGCGAAAGATGCGTTCCAAAACGAGGCCCAGCACAGCCGCGCCCCAGCCAATGAAGATGGCCGATGAATACAGGTTCGTGACCGGTGGCCGGCCTTCGAGGAACATCCGAAAGAGCAACGCGGTGGTATGAATGACCAGCGCCAGAGAAACGAGATAAACGGCCGAGCGACGCCACGTTTCCGACCAGCCGAACCAAGAAGCGCAGCCGAGCAAAAACGCAACAATATAGATCAGCATCGCGCGATAGAACGGCGAGTAGTTGTTGAAGAACGATTCCCGTTCGCCCTTTTTCAATTCCGGCACAAATTTTTCCGTCAACCAAGCGCGATAATTTTCCACCGCGAAATTGAACTCATCCACTTTGCCCTGGCGATAGGCTGTGGCCAGCGCGGCAAATGAACTAACTGCGGGATGCAGTTCGCCGCTGCGCGCGGTTTCCATCAAGCTCAGGCCGATCTGCGTCCAGTTATCGCGCGAGACCTCCGGTTGCGCCGGCGGAACCAAAAATGGATACGCCAGATTCGCCATGAGGTCGTACGGGCCGAGCAATCCGAGCAAACGTTCGAATGCCTCCTTGTCGTAATCCTTGCCAGCCGATTGCGCGCGCACCGCCGCGATGCCGGGCGTGATGGCTTTTTGAAATTGGGCGATCTGCGCGGAGAAATCTTTCGTGCCTTCCGGCTGGAGGCTGTTCTTCAAGCGATGATACAGGATGAGGGCGTTCTCCAATTTCGCCACCTGCTTCTGCAGCGCCGTTTGCGCCTCCGGCTCGATCCCGCGAATTTGCTGCGCCTGCTTTTCAACCTCCGGCCACACGGAGCGAATTTCATTGAACGTGTAATAACGCAGGCCGGAATTCTCGACGCCTTTTTCTTCGAGCTTGAGCTGGCTCAACAACTCCGGGTGATGAACCAAAAAAACCGGGCGCTCATCCGCCAGATCCGGATTGGTCATCACTTCGAGCAGCCAGGCGGACGGCTTCAGCTTCCTGGGATGCTTGCTGAACTGCCACCATTTGCGCTCGCTGAACGGCGCGGCTTTGGGGTTTTTGCGCAGTTCATTCCACTCGCCCCACGAACCGTCGGCGCCGTTGCCTTCGAGCGGCACCGCTTGGGCGCTGCGAATTTGCAGCAGAGAATTGCGAGCAACGGAATCCAGCGGCTGCACGCGACCGTTGAGCAGCACCGGCAACTCGCCGAAGGCGCGGAAATGGAAGTCCTTCTCGCCACGCGGCCGCAAAGCAACGGCGGCTTCGAGGGCAAATACCGCGAACAAGATCCACGGGATAGATTTTTTCATGTGCTTCTCCGGGTTGAAGTCGGCTCGAGATGTTTCGCTTCACCATTCGCCGCCACGCCGCCGGCGATCTTGTCCGTGCGGGGCAAGGTTCGTCGCGGCGGCGGCACCTGTTGAGCCTTGCCTCCGGAAATCTTTCCCGCCGATTTTTTGGCGAACGGAATCAAATGCATCAAAAATTGAACCACGAGGCCGAGCGCCATCACGCTACACGAGATGTAGGGTACGAGCCGGCTCGGATTTCGGACGACTTGGAGGATTGTCACGCGCGGATCGACTTGATCGAAGCCCGCCTGGTAGTAGGTCTTGCCGGCGTAACGCAAAGGCGCGTTCATGCGAATGTGAGCGCTGCGATCCTCGCCCGTGAGAGAGTGGCGCAAGCGGATATCGCTCGCGAAATTTTTCGGCACTTCGGTGCCTTTGTAGCGGTCGTGCGTGAACTGTTTCAGTTCAATCGAGTACGGCTCGTAATACCGAACCGGCCGCAGCGCGATTTCAAAGGATCGCCCTTGCGAACTCACCACCTGGGTGGCCGACAATTTTTGCAGCAATGAGTCGGACCATTTTCCTTTTCGCTGCAAGAACAGCAACAATGATTCATCGACGGCCCAATTGGAAACTGCCCAGGTTCCTTCCGAAACTTTCTCCGAGAGGATTTCGATGATGGCCGAAGGCACATTTTGATCGCTCATCTTGGCCGTCGATTCGCGTTCGTCGAAATAAATCTGCCGGCCCGCGCCTTGCGTGGTTTGGGGAGCATTGGTTTCAACCATCGGCGCGCGCGGCCGCGGCCAGGAATTCACGAAATAATCTTTTACGCGGATCGTGAACGGCAATCGCGAATGGCGGATTTCCCCTTTTTGCGCGAGGAGCGATTGCGGAATCGCGATGACTTCATCGGCGTCCGGTTTCGACTTGTCGATGAAGACCAGCTCGCTCTGCAAGCCGCTCTCGGAGTAATTTTTGGCCTGGCCTTCCGTCAGCCGCATGTGGCTCTCGACTTGAAACAAGTCCGTCAGCAGTCCGCCAATCAGCAACATGATCAAGCCGACGTGCGTCAGAAAAATGCCGAGCTTCTTTTTGGTGAAAGTGAATCGTTTGATGTGCGCCGCGATCAAATTGACAATCAGAACGCTGCCGACCAGATAACCACCTGGCAGAATCGGCAGTCCCCAAGTCGCGCCCTTCGGCGTCCAATAAATCAGAAAACTGCGGAAGTAACGGTTCTGCGCCGCGTAAAGCCCTTCGTCGACTTGCGCCAGTGTGCCGATGAACACAAGCAACATCGCCAGCGCAAGGCAGACGACCGTGAGGCGCAGCGAGGTGAAGAAATTGACGAGCTTGTGAATCATTCAGCGTAACGGACGGTTTGGACGAATTTAAGGAAGGCATCTTTCTCGCGCGCGACGACCGCTTCGTCACCCATGAGTTTGTAGAACCACGTCTTGCCCGCGCGCGGGACAGACGCGGCGATGAGGCGCGCCGGGCGGGCGCTGCGCTGATCAGTGCCACTCATATCGACCAACATGGCCTTGCCGCCCAGCACGTCAAGCGAACTGGTGGCCGTCGGCAACTCGGCAGCCGTAATGGCAGGGAGTCCAAGTTGTTGAGTGCGCCAGCGATTTACATTGGCCAACGATCCGCCGGCTTCGCCGGGAAAAGAACTGATCGTGATGTTCGCCTTGCCGCCGGCGGCATCGGTGGCCTGGTAACTGGCGAGAATCATTTGCGATGGCGGCTGTTCTTTCCACGTCGCCGGAATGTCCCACGCCGGTTTTCCCGCTGAAGCAGGCGGCGCTGGATTTCTGAGCGCTTCCGGCGTCGGTCGTTTCGGGCCGTCATCAGCGACTGTTTCCGACGGATCCGCGAACGAGATCGATTTCAAAAATTCAACGAACGCAGGCTTCTGTTCGCGCACCAGCGCGTCGTCGCCGATCATTTTGAAAAACCACGTCGTGTCGGCTCGTGCGAGAATCGCGGCGAGAATCCGCGCCGGATGTTTTTCCGCGCCTTGGGAAACAGTTCCGCTCAACTCGAAAAAACGCGCCTTGCTGGCGCCGACTTCCACTGCTTGAACCAGTTTGCTCAATTCGCTTTCATCAATGGCTTCCAGACCTAGCTGCTGTGTGCGCCAGCGATTGACGTTGGCCAGCTCGCTGCCCGCCGCGCCGCCGAGGGGAACGATCGAAATATCCGCCTGCTGTTCACCTTTCAGCACCGCGAAACTTCCGACGCGCATTTGGCTGCCCGGCTTTTCCTGCCACCCGGCGGGCAGCTTCCAGCGCACGCGCGGCGCGGAAGTTGGTTCGCTTGGTTCGGCGGCTGCATTGTTTTGGCCGCCGTGGTCGTGACCGTCGTGCAGCACCGCTTGCACGGCCTGCGAATCTTCCTTGGGCACGCGATAGACGCGGATGTCTTCTTTGCCGCAGCCGCCCGACAGGAGAACCAGCGTTAACACCAGCCCGGATGGGAGAGTAGCGCGGTGTAAATTTTTGCAGAAAGCCAATAGCACAAGTCTGTTTAGACTAACTTTCGCTTCCTTGACCACGCAAGGAAAACCAACGCCAGTGAGTTGGCAAGTGTTCCAACTTTCAATTTCCCGAACGGCGATTCACGAAATGAATTTGACCATTCGGCGGCGATGGCGTTCCTTGCTCTCGCTATGAGGCTCTCGATTTCAATTCCGCGGCGCGCGGCCCCGTTGTTTTATGCTGACGCTTTCATCATCGCGCTAGCGTTCGTCGCCGTCGTCGGAAACTGTCTCGCTCGCGATTTGACCGCGCCGACGAATCACCCGCCGACGATTTCACCGATCCCAGACACCTTGGGGTGTTGTGTCTGCCTAGGCATCACTGGCATAAAATTCCACGTGGACGACTTGGAAACGCCGCCGGGCGCGCTCTTGGTCAAGGCTACATCATCCAATCAAGAACTCGTGCTTGACCAAAATTTGTTCCTTGGCGGCACGGGCACGAATCGAACGATGAGCATCTTTCCGACTGCCAATGTTCGCGGGGAAGCAATCATTACGGTCACCGTAACCGATGGCGATGGTGCTTCCGCCCGCACCAGCTTCAAATACACAGTCCGCTGTGACACTTACAGGGGGTCCTTCGTTGACGACTTCAACGGCGACGGTCAGGCCGACATTCTATTCCAGCACACCGACGGCTCGCTTGCCGTTTGGTTCATGAACGGGAACGAAGACTTGCTCACAAGTAGTTTCCTCAACCCGACCGGCGTCGCCGACCCGCGCTGGAAAATTGCGGCCACTGCCGATCTGAACGGCGACCATCATACTGACCTGATCTTCCAGCACGCCGACGGCACCGTCGCCGCGTGGCTCATGAACGGCATCAATCTTGTCACCGCGACACTGCTCTCGCCCAGCGATCCCGGCCCTGGCTGGCGCATCGTGGGTGCGGGCGATGTCAATCGCGACAATCACGACGACATTCTTTTCCAGCACGATGACGGCTCGCTGGCCGTGTGGCTCATGAACGGAACCAATCTCGTCTATGCGGCGTATTTGAATCCAACGCGGCCTGCCGATCCGCGCTGGCGCGTTGTCGGCACGGGCGACTTCACGCAAGTGGGCGCGGTCGATTTGGTTTTCCAGCACGAGGACGGCACGCTCGCCGTCTGGTTGATGAACGGCGTCGATTTGGTTCAGGGAGAACTGCTGCATCCCGCCGCGCCGTTCGACAAAAACTGGCGCGTCGCCGGCACCGTCGATCTGAACAGAGACGGCAGGACCGACCTACTCTTCCAACACACCGATGGCTCGGTCGGCGTCTGGTTCATGGATGGCGTCAAACTCGAACGCGCCACGCTGCTCAACCCGTCGCATCCCGGTGACGGCTGGCGCATCGCCGGGCCGAAATAATCGCCCGCATCCCTTCGCCTGCCGTCGCAGGCATGATCGCCAGACGTGCCAACGACAGGCGCAGGCCAGCCCACTTGCTGCACATTGACTTCCTCATCGAAAACGCATTACAGAGGACGCAACGCGAACCACACGTCGGGCGAGCGCGACGAAGGAACGAAGATGCTTTTCAACTGATTCGCACGAACGGCGGGCAAAACTTTGAAGATAGTTTGATCTATGCTTATCCGGTTGATTGCCAAACGAGGCGAAACGCAGAGACGCAGAGAACGCAGAGCTTTCCCCAAATGTTTTTCTCTACGTGACTCCGCGTGCTTTGCGTCTCCGCGTTTATTTTCAGGCGTCGGTTTTTCAAATTTTGCAGGCAACCGGATAAGCAAGGTTTGATCGATGAGCAATCCCAAAGATGCGCCAGCAAACGATCCGTTTTCTGAGTTCATCGCGGCGGCGTGCGTTCCGCTCGACTGCGGGCACGCGTCCGGCACGCTCGACCGCGCCGGGGAAATTCTCGCCGCACATCCCGAAGTCGCCACGCAATCCATCCAGGCGGCGGCAATTCTGGGCGACGCAGTGACGGTGCGCCGGTTCATCGAACTCGCCCCGGCCAGCGCAACAGCGAAAGTCGGCCCGCGCGGCTGGGATGCGCTTACTTATCTTTGCTTCTCCAAATATCTTCGTCTCGAACGCGAGCGCTCGGATGGTTTCGTGCAGGCGGCTCGCGCGTTGCTCGACGCCGGTGCCAGCGCGAACTCTGGTTGGTTCGAGGTGAATCACCAGCCAAAGCCGGGGTGGGAAAGTGTGCTCTATGGCGCGGCCGGCGTCGCACATCATGAAGGGTTGACGCGCCTGTTGCTGGAGCGGGGCGCGGATCCAAACGACGGCGAAGTGGCCTATCACGCGCCTGAAGGTTGGGACAACACCGCGCTCAAAGCCGTCGTGGAAAGCGGGAAAGCCAACGCGGACACGCTGGCGACCATGCTGCTCCGCAAGGCTGACTGGCACGACGGCGAAGGCATCAAATATCTCGTCGAACACGGCGCGGATCCGAATCGCATGACGCATTGGGGATTTACCGCGCTGCACCAGGCGCTGCGGCGGGATAACGATTTGGAAAACATCGAAGTGATGCTCGACCACGGCGCCAATCCGAGGTTGACGAACCGCGAGGACGGCCGATCCGCGGCGTCCATTGCCGCGCGACGTGGACGGCGCGCCGTGCTTGAATTATTTGAGCGGCGCGGAATTCCAGTCGTGTTCCACGACGTTGAAAAATTGATCGCCGCGTGCGCGCGGAACAACGCGATAGCTATTCGTTCCATTACCGACAACGAATCGTTCCAAAAATCATCGCCCTTGGCGGCAAGTTGCTCGCCGAGTTCGCGGGCAACGCGAATGGGGACGGCGTTCGACACTTGCTCGATCTCGGCGTGGACGTTAATGCCATTTACGCGGAAGGCGACGGCTACTTCGGTATCGCGCAAAACAGCACGGCCCTTCACGTCGCGGCGTGGCGCGCGCGCCCGGCCGTCGTCAAGCTGCTCATCGAACGTGGTGCTTTCGTCAATGCGCCAGATGGACAGGGCCGCACGCCATTGGCCCTCGCCGTGCGCGCGTGCGTGGACTCGTATTGGACGCACCGTCGTTCGCCTGAATCCGTGGCGGTGCTGCTGCGCGCGGGCGCGACGGTGAGTGGCGTCAATTATCCCTCAGGCTACGCAGAGGTTGACGAACTGCTCCCATTGCACGGAAAGTTCGGCGCATGATTCAGACCGCACTGACGTGCTCCAAATGAAAA
Organism: Verrucomicrobiota bacterium; assembly: GCA_016195385.1. Lineage (GTDB taxonomy): Bacteria > Verrucomicrobiota > Verrucomicrobiia > Limisphaerales > JACPZS01 > JACPZS01. Next base: position 4,216 of record JACPZS010000240.1, on the reverse strand, counting down.
ACGAGAGCCGCCACAGGCCGCCACCTGCTTCCGTGAAAAGTCCGCCGCGATCTTCCCATCAACGCTACCGGAGCTTTGTGCAGGATTACCAGCAACAGCGGCTCGATGAGCTGGCGGAAGCCGAGGAGAATCAGAAGCAAAATGGTGAGCCGGAGAAAACCACCGATGCGAACGCAACGCCGGCCGGAAAATCGGAGCGCAAAGCCCGGCGGCGCGAGTATGTGCGCGCGTATCTGCGCTGGCTGTGGCCGCATCGTTACGCAGTCGGCGCGCTCTTCGCGCTCGCGTTGGTGGCAGCCGGACTTGAAATGGTCGAACCGCTGTTCATGCGATTCATCGTGGATCGAGTGCTCTTGAATTCCACTTTGGATGCCGCGACACGCCTGCCCCGTCTGCACTACGCGGGCGTGGTCTTCGTCGGCGTGGTGGTTCTGGCCAGGTTGATCGGCGCGCTCAAAGATTACCGCCAACGTTTGGTGAACGTCCGCGTGATGCTTTCGCTGCGTCAGTCTTTGTTCGAGCGCCTGCTGCACCTGCCGTTGCCAAAAATTTGGGACATGAAGACCGGCGGCATTTTGTCGCGCCTCACCGGCGACGTGGACACGACGACCGGCCTTTTGCAGATGGCGATCATGTCTCCCACGATTTCCGTCATCCGACTCGTGGTGGCGGTGGCGCTCTTGCTGAGTTTGAACTGGCGTTTGGCACTCATGGCCCTTGCGATCATCCCTGGCGTGATGTTGATGAGTTTCATTTTCTCCCGGCGCATCCGGCCCATTTACCGCTCGATTCGTAAAGACGTGGAACTAATCGATGGTCGTGTGGGTGAAACGTTTTCCGGCATCCGCGTCGTGCGGGCGTTCCGGCGGGAAATGCGCGAACTGCTCGACTACATGGTCGGCCGCCACACCGTGCTGCGCAAAGAAATGTTCGCGCATCGCCGCGAGATGATCTTGTGGACGTCGTGGGGACTTTTGCTTGGCGCGGTCAACGTCGTGATCGGCTGGTACGGTGGCTATTTGAACATCACCGGCGGCGCGTCCATCGGCGACATCATGGCGTTCCAATGGTACACGTTTTTGCTCCTCAACCCGGTTTGGAACATTGTGAATTCGTTCTCTGAATTGCAGCGTTCGCTCGCGGCGATGGAGCGCGTGTTTGAAGTGCTGGCGATGGCGGACGACAAGCCCGACAAGCCCGACGCGATGGATGCGCCGCGCGTGGTGTCGGAGATTAAATTCGAGAACGTCGAATTCGAATATCGCGCGGGCCAGCCGGTGGTCCGCGATTTCAACGTCACCGTGCCGGGCGGGTCGGTGATTGCCCTCGTCGGCCGCAGCGGCGCGGGCAAGACGACCGTGACCGATCTGGTCGCGCGGTTTCACGATCCGACGGGCGGTCGGATTTTGCTCAACGGCCGGGACATTCGCGATTTCAAGCTGCGCACGTTTCGCAATCTGCTCGCCCTCGTCCAGCAGGATGTCTTTTTGTTCGATGGATCCGTGCGCGACAACATCGCGTATGGCCGTCACGACGCGACAGACGCCGAAGTCGAAGATGCCGCTCAACGCGCCAACGCGCATGAATTCATCGTCAAACTGCCCGAACAATACGGCACGTTCATCGGCGAGCGCGGCGTCAAGCTCTCGGGCGGCCAGCAACAGCGGCTCGCGATTGCGCGGGCGATTCTGGCATCGCCGCAAATTCTCATCCTGGACGAAGCCACGAGCAATCTCGACACCGAGAGCGAGCAACTCATCCAGGCGTCGATGGCCGCGCTGCTGGCCGGGCGCACGACGTTCGTCATCGCCCACCGGCTCTCCACGATCCGTCGCGCCGATTTAATCCTGCTGCTGGAAGAAGGGCGCGTTCTGGAGCGCGGCACGCATGACGAACTGATGCAGGCGCGCGGCACTTACTATGAAATGGTCTTGCGGCAAATGGCCTCACACGGCGAGGCCCAGGCAGGAGTCTTGCACTGAAGGACGGTTTACGGCCGCGCCGAAATCTCGAGCATCCGCTCGATGGGCAGGCGTGCGCGCTGGATGATTTCGCCACGCAGTTCCACACGCGGGGCGAGGTTCAGCAGGCAGTCGTGAAGTTTTTCAAGCGTGTTCATTTTCATGAAGCGGCACTCGTTGCAGCGGCAATTTTCCGTCGGCGCGGGGATGAAGCGTTTGTCGGGACATTCCTTGCGCAGTCGGTGAATCATTCCCGATTCGGTCGCAATGATGATGGCTTTGGCCGGCGAGCGTTTGCAAAAGCCGACCATTTTTTCGGTGGAACAAACTTCATCGGCGAGCATGCGCACGGCACGGGTGCATTCGGGATGCGCGACGAGCGGCGCGTCGGGAAAATCGCGGCGGATGCGCGTGATGCTTGCGTGCGTGAATTCGACGTGCGCGTAACAATTGCCGCGCCACAGCGTCATCGGCCGGCCTGTTTGTTCCGTCACCCACGCACCAAGATTCTCATCCGGCACGAATAACAGATCGCGTTCCTTGGGGGCCGCGTTGACGATTTTCACCGCGTTGCCGCTCGTGCAGATGACGTCACTGAGCGCTTTTACCGCCGCGCTGCAATTGATGTAAGTAACGGTGTAAAAGTTCGGGTTCGTGGCTTGCAGTTCGGCGAGTTTCGGCGCGGGACAACCGGCTTCGAGCGAACAACCGGCGTCCTGATCCGGCAGCACGACGATTTTGTGCGGGTTCAAAATTTTCGCCGTCTCCGCCATGAAATGAACGCCGCAGAAGACGATGACGTCCGCTTTCTTTTTGGCCGCCTGTTGGGAGAGGCCGAGGGAATCGCCGACGAAATCCGCCACGTCTTGAATCTCGGGCACTTGATAATTATGCGCGAGAATGACGGCGTTTAGCTTTTTTTTCAGGGCGAGAATTTCACGTGAAAGCGCGTCCAGCCGCGCCGGCGGCAAAGGCGTGCGCGTGACGAAATCTTCGTTGCCGCGCGGTTGAATCCCGGTCATGTCGCTCATGTCCGAAAGTTAAACGGCGCGAGTGTGATCGTCAATTGACGCGTTGAAAGCGAGCGTCGAAAATTCAGTTGAGGCTTGCGGGAGTTGCTCAACCTTTGGTGGAATGGCCCGCGCGAAAGCGATGCGTTGATGACTCAAAACTACCCCAAGCATTACTGCGGTGTCTTCGGCATCTTCGGCCATCCGAACGCCGCCGAGCTTACCTACTACGGTCTTTACGCGCTGCAGCATCGCGGACAGGAGAGCGCCGGCATTGTCGCCTGCGATGGCCACCAGTTCCGCGTGCATCGCGGCATGGGCCTGGTGCCGCAGGTTTTTGACGGCGACATCTTGCATGGACTCGTCGGCAGCAGCGCGGTCGGCCACACGCGCTATTCGACCACCGGCTCGTCGCACCTGCGCAACGCGCAACCGCTGACGGTCGATTGCGCGCGCGGGCAAATCGCCATCGCCCACAACGGCAATTTGACGAACGCCGGCCAGCTTCGCGAAACGCTCGAAGCCAACGGCTCCATTTTTCAAACCACGGTCGATAGCGAAATCATTCTTCACTTGATGGCGCAGCCGATGCTCGGCGGGACGGAAAACACGCTCGTGCAGACCGTGCGGCGCATCGAAGGCGCGTACTCGCTGGTCATCATGACCGAGCAGGAATTGATCGGCGTGCGCGATCCGCACGGCTTTCGGCCGCTCTGCATCGGCAAGGTCGATGGCGCCTGGGTGCTCGCGAGCGAAACGTGCGCCTTGGATTTGATTCACGCGAAATTCGTCCGCGACGTGGAGCCGGGCGAAATCGTCATCATCAACCAGGACGGTTTGCGCAGCGTTCAGGCGTTTCCAGAACACGAGCGCCGCGCGTTCTGCATTTTTGAATACGTCTATTTCGCGCGGCCCGACAGCACGATCGCCAATCGCAACGTCTATCGCGTCCGCGTCGAAATGGGCCGCCAGCTCGCGCGCGAAAATCGCATCGAAGCGGACATCGTGGTGCCCGTGCCGGACAGCGGCAATTCGGCGGCGCTCGGCTATTCGCTGGAGTCGGGCATCCCGTTCGAGATGGCGTTCGTCCGCAACCACTACGTCGGCCGCAGTTTCCTGCAACCTTCGCAACTCATCCGCGACTTCAACGTGCGCGTGAAACTCAACTTGATTGGCGAACTCGTGAAAGGAAAACGCGTCATCATCGTGGACGACTCCATCGTGCGCGGCACAACTTGCAAGACG
>JACPZS010000239.1 GCA_016195385.1 Verrucomicrobiota bacterium | reverse complement strand
GCATGATCGCCCTGGTAAATCAGATTTAGCTCCAGTCCGGCTCCGGGCGTGGCGACAAACGTGAGCGGGTAATTGGTCCGCACCGGCGCGGTGAAATTCCGAATTTCAACGTCGCGCCCCAGCCGACTCGCGGCGTCGCTTACCGAATAATTCTGGAAGACGAGCAGGCTGTTGAACAATCGATGCCGCGCCGGCACTTCGCTCCATTTTTGAATTGTGACGAGGGGAGCGAATTGATGCTGGCCCAGTTCCTGACTGCGAGCGTGGATGCGTTCGAGGAAGTCTGCGACGTTGTCGTCTTCCGCGACCGCGACACGCACCGGCAGGTTGTTGACGAACGGGCCGACGATGGAATCGACACCGGGCAGTTCCGCAGGCCGCCCCGAGAACGTGCCGCCAAACACCACGTCGCTTCGGCCGCTCGCGCGGGCCAGCAGCAGCGCCCACGCGGCTTGCACGAGCGTTCCAAGCGTGACGTGTTGGGTGCGCGCGAGCGACTGCAATTCGCCGACAAATTCGGCGGGAATCGTGAAATGTTTTTCGCCAACTGTCCCAGCCGCACCGGAACTATCGCTCATCGTGGCAGGCAATGGCGTCGGTTCAGTAAAACCACGCAACGTCTCGCGCCAGAATTTTTCCGCCGCGCGCGAATCCTGCCGTGTCAGCCACGCGACGTATTCACGATACGGACGTGGCGGCGGCAAACTTGGAGCCTGTTTTTCTCTCGCCGCTTCGTAGAACGCGGAAACCTCTTGAAACACGAGCGGCCACGACCAGCCATCGATCTGCAGGTGGTGATGGCTCCAGACGCAGCGCGTGCGTTCGTCAGCCAGGCGGATGAGCGTGATGCGCGTCAACGGTGCCGTCGCGGAATTGAATCCACGTTCTCGATCTGAACGCAAAAACTCTTTGAACTTTTCGGTCTGCGCTGTCTCGCCAAGCCCGCGCCAGTCGAGTTCGTTCCAATCTGGCTTGACGCGACGATGCACGATTTGCACCGGCTCGGCCACGCCCTGCGCCACGAACGCCGAGCGCAAAATCGTGTGCCGGTTGAAAACTTGTTCCCACGCTTTTTGCAATGCCGCCACGTCAAGCTGGCCGCGCAACTCAAAGTGCCATTGATCGAAACCGATATCGCGCTGGACCAAATCCAGTGTGAGGTAGAGTTGTTGAATCGGCGCGAGCGGATAAATGTCCTCCACGTTGCGCGCGTTGGGGGTGATTCGATCCAGCGCGGCTTGATCCAGTTTCGCGAGTGGAAAATCCGACGGCGAGCAACCGCCGGCGTGCGGCGATTGGCAGTGCTCGATGATCGCTTGCAAAGCCGCGAGAAAATTTTCAGCCACGCGCTGAATCGTTTCGCGCCGGTGCAAGTTCTCGCTGAAGTTCCAGCGCAGTTCGAGTCTGCCGCCGACGATCAGGCTATTGATTTCGAGCAAGTGACGGCGGCAGGCCTGCGGACTGTGCCACGGCCCGGTCGCTTCGCGCGCGAAGCTGAACAGCGCCGAACCAGCGAGCACTTGATCGAACTGACCGAGGTAGTTGAAAACGACGGACGCTTGGGGCTGGGCGGCAAGTTCTGTGTCACCGTTCAAGTAGCGCAAAACGCCGTAACCGATGCCGCGTCGCGGGATGCGACGAAGCTGTTCTTTGACGGCGAGCAACCTTGCGCGGGTACCAGGAGTTGGAGCGAGTTCCAGGCGCACCGGGAAAATTGAAGTGAACCAGCCGACAGTCCGGGAAAGGTCGAGGTCGTCGGCAATTTCCTCGCGGCCGTGGCCTTCGAGATCAATAAGCAACGAACCAGCGCCCAACCAATCACTCAACGACTCCGACAGCGCGGCCAGCAACACGTCGTTGATCTGCGTATTGTAAACCGCCGGCACTTCTTGAAGCAGCGCGCGCGTCGCATCGGCGTCGAGGGTGACGGTGATGGTCTTGACGGAAGCTTCGCTGTTTTCACCGCGCGCCGTGGCATCCACCGGCAGTGGAATGAGATTCTTCGCCGGAACTTCGCGCCAATACTCCCGCTCGGCAGCCAAGGGCTTCGACGCGGCGAACTCGACTAATTTCTCCGCCCAGCGTTGGAAGGAAGTCGTCTTGGGTGGAAGCCGCACGTGCTTGCTTTCGCGGAGCTGCGCGTATGTGGTTTCGAGATCTTCCAACAAATTGCGCCACGAGACGCCGTCCACGGCCAGATGATGAATGACGATGAGCAGGCGGCCGGGCCGGCTCGCGCCCAGATCAAACCATGCCACGCGCCAGAGCGGGCCGGACGAGATGTCGAGGCTGGCTTGCAATTCCGCGGCGGCGATTTCGATCGCGGCGAGTTGTTGCGGCGCCGGCGTGTCCGAAAGGTCAATTACTTGGAACGCCGACGCTTCAGCAACGCCGGAAAATTCCTGCCGCCAGCCGGCATCGGTGCGGCTGAATCGCAACCGCAACACGTCATGATGATTTTCCACCGCACTGACGGCTTGTGCAAAAAGAGCGGCGTCGAGTGGAGTTGAAACGTTGAAGAGAAAGGACTGGTTGTAGTGATCCAGTCCGCTGAGTTCCTGTTCAAAGAACCAATGTTGAATCGGAGTGAGCACCGCTTCGCCGGAAACGCCGCCTTGCTCGGTGGCGATACTCGTCGTTTTGGGGACAGCCGCCGCCAGTTCTGCGACGGTCTGATGATCAAAAAGCATTTTTGGCGTGAGCGGCCAGCCGGCGGCGCGCGCTTGCGAGACGATCTGAATGCTGAGAATGGAATCGCCGCCGAGTTCAAAATAATTGTCCAGCACGCCGACACGCTCAACGCGCAGCACTTTGGCCCAAATCGCGGCCAGAACTTTTTCAGCCTCGGTCTGCGGAGCGACGTAACCCGCACCCAATTCGGGGCGATTCTGCTCCGGGGCGGGGAGGGCCTTGCGGTCGATTTTACCGTTGGTGGTGAGCGGCAGTTTGTCCAGGAACACAAACGCTGCCGGCACCATGTAGTCCGGCAGTTTTTGTTTGGCGTGCGTCCGCAGGTCGCTGACCGCCGGCGTGGGATGATCCGCGACCAGGTAGGCCGTCAGCCGTTTGTCGCCCGGCGCGTCCTCGCGCACAAGCACCACCACCGCGCGCACCGCCGGATGGCTGCCCAGGACGGATTCGATCTCACCCAGTTCGATGCGGAAGCCGCGAATCTTCACCTGGTGATCGATGCGCCCCAGGTACTCAATGTCCCGCGTCGGCAGCCAACGCGCCAGATCGCCCGTCCGGTAAAGCTTGGAACCGTTTTGGTTCCCAAATGGATTCGCAATGAACCGCTCGTCCGTCAATTGCGGCCGGTTGAGGTAGCCCCGTGCCAGGCCGGCGCCGCCTACGAACATTTCTCCCGGCACTCCAATCGGCACCGGACGCAAGAACTGATCGAGGATGTAAATTTGCAGGTCGGGAATGGGCACACCGATGACGCTGCCCCCCGTGAGATCGTTTTTCGTGAGCGGGCGATACGTCACATGCACGGTCGTTTCCGTGATGCCGTACATGTTGACGAGCTGCGGGCGTTGATCGCCGTGCCGATCGAACCACGGCTTCAGGCTTTGCAGTTCCAGCGCTTCACCGCCGAAGATGACGAGCCGCAACGCGAGGGGTTCGGGCAGCGGCTTGGCTTCCTCGGCTTGGATGAGTTGGCGAAACGCCGACGGCGTCTGATTGAGCACCGTCACCCGCTCGCGGGCGAGCAGTTCGCAAAACGCTTCAGGCGAGCGGCTCACTTGAAAGGGCACGACGACCAGCCGTCCGCCGTAAAGCAGCGCGCCCCAGATTTCCCACACCGAGAAATCAAAGGCGTACGAATGAAACAGCGTCCACACATCGCGCTCGTTGAAGCTGAACCAAGGATCGGTCGCGCAAAACAGGCGCGTGACATTGCAATGGGTGATGAGCGCGCCTTTGGGCTTGCCCGTCGATCCGGAGGTGAAGATGACGTACGCCAGATTGTCGGGTGTGCCGCATGGCGCGGGATTGTCCGTCGGCTGCGAGTTGAGCAATGGCAACGCGTCACCATCGAGGCAAAGATTTTTCGCTTTGGAAGCGGGCAAACTGGAGAGCAATTTGGTTTGCGTCAGCAGCACGGGTGCCTGTGCGTCCGCGAGCATGAACGCGAGCCGGTCGGACGGATACGACAGGTCGATGGGCAGATACGCGCCACCTGCTTTGAGAATGCCCAGCAAGCCGATGACGAGTTCCAGTGAACGATCCAGGCAGAGGCCGACGATGACATCCGGGCCGACGCCGCAGCCGCGCAGATAATGGGCGACTTGATTGCTGCGCGCGTTGAGTTCGCGGTAAGTGAGTTGCTGTTCCTCACAGACGAGTGCGATTGCGTCGGGCACGCGCACGGCCTGCGCTTCAAATAGCGCGTGGAGTTGCGCGGTGCCCTGCGCGGCGAGGGCTTCCGGCGAGGCGCTGGGGGTGTCAAGCGAGGGCCGGTTCCATTCAATCAACAACTCGCGCTCTTCGCTCGCCGTCAGCAAAGGTAACGCGCCCAAGCGCGCCTGCGGATCGGCCGCGATGCCTTCAAGCAAGGTCTGAATGTGTCCGAGCATTCGATCAATGGTCGCGTCATCGAAACGAGTGCGGTCGAATTCGATCTTGAGTCCAAGCTGTGGCCCTGCGTAAACGGCAACGGTGATCGGAAATCCGTTTTGCTCGTAAAGTCGAAATTGGCGCTGGCTCCACGCGCCGCCTTGGGCGCGCAAGGTCGTGTCGAGTTGATAATTTTCAAAAACAAGGATGCTTTCAAAAAGCGAGCGGCCCGATGGCAGATCGCTCCAACTCTGCACTTGCGCGAGCGGCGTGTGTTCATGCGGCCGCACGGCGATCCACTGCGCGCGCAGTTCGCGCAGCCACGGCAAGAGCGCGGCTTCCGACGGCACTTTGACACGCACGGGCAGCGTGTTGATGAACAAGCCGACCATCGACTCAGCGCCGGCAATGGTGGATTTGCGGCACGCGCGCGTGGCTCCGAACACGACATCTTCCTCGCCGCTGTAACGGCTTAAGAGCAGCGCCCACGCGCCTTGCAGCAGCGTGTTCATGGTGAATTCATTTTCACGCGCGAAGGTTTCGAGAGCAGCAGTTGTTTGCGGCGAGAGGTAAAGCTCGCGATCACCCTGCCGTAATTCCGCTTTCGCGCTTGCGCTGGAAATTCTTTCCACTACCAACGGCGTCGGCGCGCTAAATCCTCTCAGGATTTCGCGCCAGAATTGTTCGGAGCCAGCGGCCTCGCGGGTCGCGAGCCAGTCGATGTAATCGCGATACGGGCGCGGTGGCGGCAGTTCGATGGGGTTTCTGCCAACCATTGCTTCGTAGATCGAAAAGACCTCGCGAAGGACGAGCGGGAACGAGCGTCCGTCCAACAGCGCGTGATGAAAGGTCCAGACCATTTCATAGCACTGTGGCGCGGTGCGAAAAAGGATCACGCGCATGAGCGGGGCTTCGTTGATGGCGAAGCCGCGCAGTCGGTCGGTTCTTAAGAATTCGACGAGACGATATTTTTGTTGATCGTCACTCAACCGGCTCCAATCTTCGAAGTCGAAAGGGACCGTCACGTTCTTCCAAACCTCTTGTTGCGGGGACTCCAGTCCTTCCCAGCGAAAGCCAGTCCGCAAAATCGCGTGGCGATCAACGACCCGCTGCCAAGCGTCGCGCAGCGCGCCAAGCGCGATCGCTTCGGGCAGCGTGCAGACCATCTGTTCGATGTCCACGCCGGAACCGGGCGCGACGAGATGCTGAAACAACATGCCCTGTTGCAGCGGGGACAGCGGGTAAGCCGCTTCCTTTGCAAGAGCGCGTCTGTCCGCGCTTGATGATTCCATACTAATAATTAGCGGAGCCGGAGTCGTTACCGTAGCCAGCACTGGCTGTGTGTTTATCGCCTAAATCGCAAAGCGAATCAATGTTATACACATGCGCTGGAATTGTTCCCGACAGCGAGGCTCGGCAAGGAATCTAACTTTACTCCCATCCGAATACACCGACCCCGCCAGGAATTACCGCCCGCGCAAGAGACTGCTTGATTATTCCTTCGGCGTTTCTGCGGGCACGGTTAAGACGTTTTTGTTAGCACACTCAATTCTTGGATACAAAGGGAGCAGATGCCTGTGCTGCCGCGCGGCGCAGTGAACGTCGAAGTTGCCACGGAATTTTGGGCAGAAACGCAACCAGCGCGGGGAAGATGGCCAGCCGCGCAGTTCAGCCAGAATTTCTTCCGCGAGGAAATGAAGCGACATCAAGTCGGCGAGTAATTCAACCACGGGCCCAGCCAGCGTTCCATTTCGGTGAGCGGCTTGCCTTTGCGTTGCGCAAGATCGGCCACCTGATCGCGGTCCAGTTTGCCGACGGCGAAGTACTTCGACTCCGGGTGCGCGAAGAAGAGTCCGCTCACGCTGCTGCCGGGCCACATGGCGAAACTCTCGGTGAGCTTGATGCCGGTGTGCTTGTCGGCGTCGAGGAGCTGCCAGAGCGCGCCTTTCTCCGTGTGGTCGGGGCAGGCCGGATAGCCGGCGGCGGGGCGGATGCCGCGATATTTTTCCGCGACGAGCTCCTCGTGGGAAAGGTTCTCGGTCTTGCCGAAGCCCCACTCGTCGCGCACGCGCTTGTGCATATATTCGACAAACGCCTCGGCCAGCCGGTCGGCGAGCGCCTCGGCCATGATGGCGTTGTAATCGTCGTGCTTCGCCTTGAATTTCTCGCAGAGTTCCTTGAGGCCGAGGCCGGAGGTGACGGCGAAGGCGCCGAGGTAATCCGCGGCCTGCCCTTTCGGCGCGACGAAATCCGCGAGGCTGTAGTTGGGCGTCTGGTCGCCCTTCTCCATCTGCTGGCGGAGGAGATGGAAACGCGTGAGCACCTTGGTGCGCGAGTCGTCGGTGTAGAGTTCCACGTCGTCGCCGACGGCGTTGGCGGGGAAGAGGCCATAGACGGCGCGGAGCTGGAGCTGTTTCTTCCAGACGATCTCGTCGAGCAGTTTGCGGGCGTCGTCGAAAAGCTGTCGGGCCTGTTCGCCGTGCTGCTCGTGCTGGAGGATCGAGGGATAACGTCCGCGCAGTTCCCACGTGTGGAAGAACGGCGACCAGTCAATGAAGGGCACGAGGTCGGCGAGCGAAACGGGGAACACGCCGTGCGGACTCGGCGCGTGCGCCACGCCGCAGCCGCACGTGACGCCCATGCGCGCCTCGGAAGAGAGGATGCGGATGCCGGTGAACTCGGGCTTCGCCACGTCGGCGAAGGAGAGCCTGGCTTTGTTCGCGCGGGCCTTGGCGAGCGGCAGGAGCTTCTGCTTCTGGCCGGCGTGTTGCGCGCGGGCCTTCTCGTATTCCTCACGGAGCTGTTTCACGAACGCGGGCTTCTGCTCCTTGCTAATGAGCGCGCTGACGACCGGCACGGCGCGGGAGGCGTCGAGCACATGGACGACGGGTTCGCTGTAGCCGGGCGCGATCTTCACCGCCGTGTGCGCCTTGCTCGTGGTCGCGCCGCCGATGAGCAGGGGAATCTTGAAGCCCTGCCGCTCCATCTCGCGCGCGACGTGCTGCATTTCGTCGAGCGAAGGCGTGATGAGTCCGCTCAGGCCGATGACATCGACCTTGTGCTCCTTCGCGGCGGCGAGAATTTTTTCGCAGGGCACCATCACGCCGAGGTCGATGACCTCGTAATTGTTACAGCCGAGCACGACGCCGACGATGTTCTTGCCGATGTCATGCACGTCGCCCTTCACGGTGGCCATGAGGACGCGGCCCTGTGCCTGTACGGACTTGCCGGCAGCGACTTGCGCGGCCTTCTCCGCTTCCATGTAGGGCGTGAGATAGGCGACGGCGCGCTTCATCACGCGGGCAGACTTCACCACTTGCGGAAGAAACATTTTGCCCGCGCCAAACAGGTCGCCGACGACATTCATGCCATCCATGAGCGGTCCCTCGATGACGAGCAAGGGCCGGCCATACTTCACGCGCGCTTCCTCGGTGTCTTCGGCGACAAAGGCGTCGATGCCTTTGACGAGGGCGTGCTTGAGACGTTCCTCGACGGGCAGGCTGCGCCACGTTTCGTCGGCTTTGGCTTCCGCCGCGCCGCCGGTGGTCTTCTTTTTCAGTTCCTCGCCGTGGGCAACGAGTCGTTCCGTCGCGTCGGGACGGCGGTTGAGCAGCACGTCTTCGACGAGTCCGAGCAAGTCCTTGGGAATCTCCTCGTACACTTCCAACATGCCGGCGTTGACGATGCCCATGTCGAGTCCGGCCTTGATGGCGTGGAACAAAAACGCGCTGTGCATCGCCTCGCGCACATGGTTGTTGCCGCGGAAGCTGAAGGAAATGTTGCTGATGCCGCCGCTGACTTTCGCGAGCGGCAGGTTCGCCTTGATCCACTTGGTCGCGTTGATGAAATCGACGGCGTAGTTGTTGTGCTCCTCGATGCCGGTGGCGACGGTGAGGATGTTCGGATCGAAAATGATGTCCTGCGGCGGCAGCCCGACTTGGTTGACGAGCAGGTCGTAGCTGCGTTTGCAAATCTCGCACTTGCGCTCGAAGGAGTCCGCCTGGCCGCGTTCGTCAAACGCCATCACCACGACCGCCGCGCCGTAGCGCCGCACCAGCTTCGCCTGTTCAAGAAACTTCGCCTCGCCTTCCTTGAGTGAAATCGAGTTCACGATGCCCTTGCCTTGCAAGCAGCGCAGGCCGGCTTCGAGAACCGTCCACTTGGACGAGTCGAGCATGATGGGTACCTTCGCGATGTCGGGCTCGGCGGCCACGAGGTTCACGAATCTCGTCATCGCGGCCACGCCATCCAACATGCCTTCGTCCATGTTGATGTCGATGATCTGCGCGCCGTTCTCGACCTGCTGCTTCGCCACGGCCAGCGCCTCGTCGTACAGCCCGCCCAGAATGAGCTTCGCGAACTTGGGCGACCCGGTGACGTTGGTGCGCTCTCCCACGTTCAAGAAATTCGTTTGCGGCGTGAGGGTGAAGGCCTCCATGCCGGAAAGTCGAAGATAAGGCTCGGCCAGCGGCACTTTCCGCGGGGGCAGACCGCGCACTGCACCGGCAATAGCCTTGATGTGTTCCGGCGTTGTCCCGCAACAGCCGCCCACGATGTTGACCAGACCTTGCTCGGCCCATTCGCGGATCTGCGGCGCGAGCGATTCCGGCGTCTCGGAGAAGCCGGTCGGCAGCAACGGCTCCGGCAGGCCGGCGTTCGGATAGATGCACACGAACGTGTCGGCCAGTTTGGAAATTTCCTCCACGTGCGGGCGCAGCAAGTCCGGCCCCAACGCGCAATTGAAGCCGACGGTCAGCGGCTGCGCGTGCCGGACGGAATTCCAGAAAGCTTCGACGGTTTGCCCGGTGAGCGTACGCCCGGACTTGTCGGTGATGGTGCCGGAGATCATGAGCGGCAGTCTGACGCCGCGCTTATCGAAGACTTCCTGAATTGCGAACAGGGCCGCTTTCGCGTTCAGCGTGTCGAAAATCGTTTCCACGAGCAGCAAATCCACACCGCCGTCGAGGAGCGCGTTGGCCTGTTCCGAGTAAGCCTGGACGAGTTGTTGGAAGTTGACCGAGCGAAAGCCCGCGTCATTCACATCCGGCGAAATGCTGGCCGTGACCGGCATAGGCCCGATGGCCCCGGCGACAAACCTGGGCCGGCCGGTCTTCTTTGCCACTGCATCCGCCGCTTTGCGGGCGACACTCGCGGCCGCGAGATTCAACTCGCGCGCCAGGGATTGCAGCGCTGAATCGTTGATGACTCGATCGAAGAACGCCTGGTCCTTCCTTCCCTCGTGATGTTTGAAGAAGAAATCGTGCTGGCCAATGTTCGTCGCCGAGAAGGTATTCGTCTCGATGATGTCTGCACCCGCTTCCAAGTAGCGGCGGTGGATGTCCTCGATGATTTGCGGCTGGGTGATCTGGAGCAACTCGTTGTTGCCCTTCAGGTCTTTGCCCTGCCAGTCCTTGAACCGTTCGCCACGAAACCACGCCTCGCCCAGGTCGTGAGATTTCCAGTGAAGCTGGATGACCGTGCCCATCGCGCCGTCGATGATGACGATGCGTTCGCGCAAAAGTCGTTCGAGCGGGTGCGGCTGGCTCGGTTTCGTGATCATGGCAGTCTTTTCATCGGCTCGAACGGTTCGATGATGAACCGCGATTCAAATCGCGGCGAATCGTAGCGCGGTGGAGTCTAAAATGTCAAATCAACAAATCTTGATTGAAAGATATGAAATTTAGAAACCACAGCTACGCAAAGAGCTTTGTTGCAACAAAGTCACCCGCTCGACATGAGAGCGTAACCGGTGGCGGCGATGCTTTCTTCGACAAGAAAAGATCGGCAACAAAAGAAAGGCAACCCATGACCACAGTGTCACAACCAAACATTCAGACGAATCGTTACCCGCTGCCATCGTCGCTCGCCAACTGGTTTGACAAGCCGACGTTGGTCCGGCTCGCACTGGAAGCCGTAAACGAAACGGAACCTCAAGTGAGCGGCGGCCCGGGGCAGGCAAGTGCCGCCGTCTCCGGCAGTGAATTTCGCGAATGGCTGACGCTTTTGACCTATTGCTACGCGACGGCCATTTACGGATCGCAGCAGATCGAGTTCGAAGCCACGCGCGACGGGTGCATTCGTTATCTCGGAGGCAACCACGAACTGGACGCAAACTTCATTCGCCATTTTCGCCGTGCGCACCGCAAGCGGCTGCATCAGTCGCTGACGCGTTTGCTGACTCGCGCTTGGGAACGCCGGGCTGCCGGCGGTTGGAGCCTCATCCCAACCGAAGAAGCCGACGCCTACCTACTAGCCTCGCTAAATCTCAAAACCAAAATCGAATCGGCGGAACGATTCGCGCTGGACGCCGCCCAACGCATTGGCGCTGCCATCCAAGCCGACAGCATGGCGTTGGACGATTGAGGCAGCGTTCGTTCGGCGCGGGAGGGCGGTTAAAAACAGATTTAACTGTCCGCGTTCGAGCCGTTGCCTGAAATGAATTCATTTCGCGCCAGCAAAAATTCTTCGACGACTTTTCCGCCGATGAGGTGGTCCTGAATGATGCGCTCCAAAGTGGCGGGTGTGCAGGAATGATACCAGACCGCTTCAGGGTAAACGACTGCAATCGGTCCATCCATGCAAACGCGCAGGCAATTGACCTTCGTGCGATACACGAGCGGCGAAGGCCCAGCCAGGTTGAGTTCCTTCAGCCGCCGCTTCAAAAACTCCCACGCCTCCAGCCCTCGCTCCTTCGACGCGCAGAGCGGTTCCGTTTGATCAGCACAAAGGAAGATGTGTCGGCCGTAATTCTTCAGGCCGAGTTTTTCCACCGCTTCAGTCAACTCGCTATTCATGGAAGTGGGCATCGCGCTTCAAAGCGCAGCATGCCGATGGCTACTTCTGCAACTCCGGCGGCGTCGGCGCGAAAATTTTGTAAGTCAAACCGTCCGCGCCCACGCTGCCGGCACCGACCGTGAACTGGAAGTATTTCGCGATTTTTTCAAATGGCGGCAACAGCGAGAAATCAAACCATTCCTTCAACTCCGTGGACTGATCGGGCGCGCCCGGCAGGCCGCTCAACGGCAAAATGTTTTTTGCAAATTTGTCCGGATCCTGTCGCGCCGAGTCGAAGAGCAGGCGCAGCGTCTCGTTATTATTATCATAGGCGAAAAACCCGGTGCCCAACCCGCCGACCTTCTCCGCCGATTCGCTGAGGCCGGTCGTTTCACGCAGCGACTTCAGCTTCGTTTCGCTGCTGCGCAAAAATTCTTCAAGCAGCGCGGCGTCCGCCGAGAAAGCCACGTAGCCGCTGCTGGGGGAAAAACTCAACGCTCGCTCGTCTTTTTGGCCGGGCACTGTTGGCAACGCGAATGAATAAATTTTCTTGCCGAGAAATTCGCGTTCCTTCGCGCCGCCGGGTTCCATCGGCAACAGCGAGGAAACCGCCTTCAACGCCACGGCGAGTTGATCGGCGTTCGCGGAAGCGATGAGCGTGATGGACGGCGGCGCGGCCAGATCCGAGGCGTCCGCGCTCCGTGGTTTGCGCCGATACGAGATGAAATCATCTCCCAAGTTCCCAATGAAATTTTTACGGAAATCGAACTTTGGATCCTTGTCCTTGCCGGCGGTTTCCGTGAGCAGCTTGATGGCTCCTTTCATTTGCGGTGAGACTTCGCCCAGCATGGTTTCGAGCGCGTCCCAGGCTTTCTGGCCGTCGAGACGCCAGCGGCTGAACTTCACCGCGTCCACGGGCACGAACGGGGGCGGGGCGGCGTCCTTGGACTCGAAGGCGAGCATTTTGAAAATTCCTTTGCGCGCCGCTTCAGGCACGGCGAGGAAAAAATTGAGCGCGGTGCCGTCCGGCGGCGTGTTGACGTGGAACGACACCGTCTTTAACCCGCGCAATCCCAGGGCGTCGATCATTTTCTGCATGTCCATCGGCCCGCTCGCCCGGCCTTCGCGCACCGCGGCGGCCCGGCTGAGATTCTCGATGACTGGCTCCAGGTTCAGCCAGGCATACGAAATAGAATCACGAAACAGCGCGGCATGTTTGCTTTCAAACGCTGCCTCTTCCGCGAGCGCAGGCACCGCGCCACCCGCCTGCCGGCTAAGAACTTTTTCAAAGTCCTTCGCTTCACTGCCCACAAGCAGCAGTGATTCGGATTGACCGAAGGTCAATTCGATTTTGTTGGTGGAGCCGTTCGATTTTTCCTCCGCGCCGTTCGACTTGGCTTTGCTCTTGAGCGCCCGCTTCAAAGTTTGCTCCAGATCGTCGGCGTTGAAAATGAGCGTCGTGAATTCCACATCGCGAATCTTGTCGGTTTTGATTTGCTTGCCGGCATCGACCCATTTCTTGCGCAACTCGGCCAGGTTCGTTTTCAACTGACCACTCTTTTCTTTCGTGTCGAGGAGCAACAGCCAGCCGGGCGATTGATTTGTTTTTCCCTCCCAGCCGTTGCGCGTCAAAGCGACCGTGAACTGGCCCTGCGCCAGGCTGGCGTAGTCCTCGAACTTGACGCCGAGTTCCCGCTCCAGCGGCGCGATCAGGTCGCTCTTCAGTTTCTCCAAAAACTTTTCCCGAAACGCCTTCATCTCCGGATCGCGCCACAACTGCGCCATCGCCACGCGCGCGAAACTCTCTCGGGCTTTCGCAAAATCCGGGATCACATAAATCCCGAGCGTGTCAGCGGGCAGCAATTTTTCCGGCGGCGGAACGGTGGCCGCCAACGCGAACGTGTTGGCGAGGACCATTGCTGCCATCGTGGAAATATATTTTTGCAGTCGCATCATAAGTAATCGGAGTGAAGGTGACCCAGCCGTTGCGCGCCAGTCGGCGACGATGGACGGATCGGGATAAGGCGATTCACGGCTTGGCGGCGGCCGTTTTCGTGCGGCTCGGTGGTTCGAGGTAACGAAACGCATTGTTCGGATTGTCGTTGTCGTAGGCGAACGCGTCGCGATGGTTCAAAAAATACTTCACAATCTCGACGGGGATCGCGAAACCAAGACCTTCGCCAAAAGTCAGTTTCATGTTCGTGACGCCGACGACTTCGCCGCGCAGATTGAAAAGCGGCCCGCCGCTGTTGCCCGGATTGATCTGCGCCGTCGTCTGCAAATACAAAGCACCCTGAATTTCGCGCGTCTTGGTGCTCAGGATTCCCTCCGTCACTGTTCGCTCGAGACCGAGCGGGCTGCCGATGGCAAATACGCGCTCGCCGACGGACAGCGCGTCCGCATCGCCAAGCAGGACGCGCGCGAATTTCGTGGCCGCGTCCTCGATCTTCAAGAGCGCCAGGTCCGCAAACTTGTTCATCGCGACAATCCGCACTTGCTTGAAACTGTTCCGTTCCAGTTGCGCGCCGTGGTGCTGATACACTTCGACCGAGATCTGCGTTTCGCTTTCGATGACATGGAAATTGGTGATGAGGTATCCTTCCTCGTTCAAAATGAAACCCGAGCCTAATCCGCCCGGCGTGCGCACTTGCACGACCGCTTCGCCCAGTTGCTGCACCAGCTCGCGCACATTCCGTTCGTTCGGTGGCGTCGGCGCCGTCGCATACAATCCGCCTTTCACCTCCGTCGTCACGACCGGCCCCCGCAGCGCGATTGCCGCTGGCGATGCCGACCGGTTGATCTTCGTCACCTGACTTCGTGGCACCACGAGGACAGTGTAACCGAGATCCACCACGACTTGATCAGATTTTTCCGCGAGAATTTTTCCGGAGATCGCCGCTTTGTCTTTCAATTGAATCACGTCGGCTGCGACCTCCGACGCGGAACTCCTGGCGGCGGGTTTCGCTTCCACGTGCTCGCCCGACGCGACGCCCGTGGCAGCCAAGCCGGGCCGCGTTAGGACCATCGCGAGCAGAACCAGAGAAAATCTCATCGCGCGAACATAACTTTGCGGGCGCGTGATGACAAGCGACGTTTGGCGCGCCTGCTCGCGTTGACACTGATTTGGACAAACTCTAAAGTCGCCTCGCATGAATGCACCGCTGGACTCCTTGATCGAACTTATTCGCCGCACCTCCGCCGAGATTCCCGACGACGTGAACCAATCCATAATCGCGTCTTTGGAACAGGAAAAAAAGGGAACGCTGGCCGAGTCGGCGCTCAAGATCATCGACCGCAACATCCAACTGGCAAAACAGAAGTCGCAGCCCATCTGTCAGGACACGGGAAGCATTCTGTTTTACGTGGATTGTCCGGTCGGCTTTGACCAAATCGCGTTTGAAGAAACGGCGAAGGAAGCCGTGAAGCTCGCGACGAAGAAAGGTTTTCTCCGGCAGAACTCCGTTGATTCGCTCACGGGCAAGAACGACGGCACGAATTGCGGGCCGGGCGCGCCGGCGTTTCATTTTCATCAACATCGCGGGCCGGATGTGAGCGTGCGGCTCGTGCTCAAGGGCGGCGGCTGCGAAAACGTCGGCGCGCAATACTCGTTGCCCGCCGAGAAGCTCAACGCGAACCGCGACCTCGACGGCTGCCGCAAGGCGATCCTCGACGCGGTGTTGCAGGCGCAGGGCAAAGGCTGCGGGCCGGGCATCCTCGGCGTGTGCATCGGCGGCGACCGCGCGACGGGCTACGAACTGAGCAAGACGCAATTCCTGCGGCTGATTCCCGACCGCAATCCGATTCCCGAACTCGACGCGTTGGAGCAGGACATTTTGAAAACGTCGAACGAACTCGGCATCGGCCCGATGGGTTTCGGCGGCAAGACGACGTTGCTGGGCGTGAAGATTTGCGCGGCGAACCGCTTGCCCGCGTCATTTTTCGTGAGCATCAGCTACATGTGCTGGGCGTATCGCCGTCAGGGCGTGACGCTGGATGCGGATGGGAAGATTGGGAAGTGGTTGTATTAAGGGAGTGCGAACGGACACGAAGCAACACGAACTAAAATAGCCTTTCAACTATGTTGGTGGAAACCGAACACTCCATTGAACGCGTTGTGTTGCGCGCGGGATCGAAAGGATTACAAGCACCTTTGGAATTTGCGCCAGCCAGCGTCAATGTGTTCGTCGGCCCAAATCATTCGGGAAAGAGTTTGCTTCTGAGAGAGCTTCAGGCAGCTATTCAACATCCACAGCAAGCCCCACATAGAAAAGTGCTTCAGGATTTGATTTTCACGCCATGGAGCGAACAGCAGAAAGTCTCAATTCTAGCTGAATTACAAGGTGCCCAAGCGGCTGCAAGACCATCATTGAACAATCCATCGAGTGCTATCCAATTTGACAGTGGAGGTAAAAGTTATGAAATCCACAAGTCCTCGTGGGAAATTTTCTTGAGGGAATTCTCGACTCTACACGACATCGGGCAAATTAACGAAGAAGTGCGTCAGCATTTTCTCCGAGGTTTTTTCCTCATGCTTGGGGGTAAAGAACGTTTAGACGTGCTCAATCCAACCAAGCGTGAGTCTCCGCTTGGACGTTATGTTCACGTTCTCAGCAGACTTTTTTATTCCGACACGAAGCGAAAACTGACACAGGAAATTATCCACGACGCATTCAAATGTCATTTTGTCATAGATCCATTCGGGGAGAATTTTGAAGCGAAAATTTCCAAAGTCGCGCCTCCGCCGGGTTACGAAAGAAGTCTTGCCGATGATGTGGTGGGCTTCTTCCGCCAGTCCGAAAAAATTGATACGATGAGTGATGGTGTGCGTGCGTATTGCGGAATGGTTGCAGCAGTCGTGGCAAGCGATGCAAGAATGATTCTCATTGATGAGCCTGAAGCTTTTTTACACCCAGCGCTTTGCATCAAACTAGCACGCGAATTATGCAAGCTCGCTAGAGCCAACAGACAGCAACTCTTTATCGCCACACATAGCGCACCCTTTTTGATGGGCTGTGTTCAGGCAGGAATTGACCTAAACATCGTCCGGCTGACTTACCGAGACAGTTCAGCAACGAGCCGCTTGCTGCCACAGCAAGAAATCATTCCACTGATGCGCCAGCCTCTGCTTCGTTCAATTGGAGCACTTACTGGAATATTCTACGAATCAGTCGCTGTTACCGAAGCCGACGCAGATCGCGCTTTCTACGATGAAGTGAATCATCGTTGCCTCACCTTTCACCATGCTGGAGAAATCGCTGACTGCCTTTTTCTAAATGCGCAGAACTGGCAAACAACTGCGCGCGTTATCGCACCGTTGCGCCGACTCGGAGTTGCAGCGGCCTCCATTGTTGATATTGACTTGCTACTCGAAAGCAAATCCGACGCCTTTCAAACTCTCGCAGAGGCGGCGGGAATACCACCAGCAACGCGACAATCTTTAGGCCAACTACGTGGCCAGTTGCACGCAAAGCTGAAACCGATTGAGAAATCTCTGAAGAAGCAGGGTGTGGCGTGTGTGACTGGCGACGACCAACTTGATTTGAACAATTTCATCAATCAACTGGCTCAATACGGTGTCTTTGTCGTCCCTGTTGGAGAACTTGAATGTTGGTTGCCGAATCTTTCTCGCAACCAATGGAGCGGAAAAAACGAATGGCTTTTGAGAACCTTTGAAGCAATGGGAGAAGATGCAGGCAATTCAAATTATCTACGACCCAGCAGCGGCGATGTGTGGGATTTCGTGACTCGCATTCGTGGTTGGTTTCAGAACCCGCAGCGTTTAGGGATGCCAGATTCGTAAAATGGAAACCATTTACATCGAGACGACGGTTGTGAGTTATTTGGTGGCGAATCCGAGCCGGGATTCCATTCTCGCCGCGCACCAGCAACTCACCCGGCAATGGTGGCAGGACGAGCGGCAGCGATATGTGTGCGTGACTTCCTCGGAGGTGTTGCGGGAGGCGGGCCTGGGTGACGCGGAGATGCGCCGTCGTCGTGCCGAGGCACTGGCCGGGTTGACGGTTCTGATGGTGGATGATTCGGCACGCGAACTGGCGCGGGCGATTCTGGCTGAACGGTTGCTCCCGCCCGCCGCGTCGTCCGATGCCATTCATGCAGTCGTGGCCGCGCAAAATCGCGTGAACATCCTGCTCACCTGGAATTGCCGGCATCTGGCGAATCCGCATTTGCTCGCGAAGCTGCGGATGTTCATGGCCGCGCACGGGCTGGTTTTACCAGAGGTTTGCACTCCCATTGAAATTGTTGGAGAATGAATCCATGAAAGCGAATCCGATTCTCGAAGAGGTCTGGCGGATCAAAGATGAGTTGTCGCGGGAGTTTGCCGCCGACCCGGATGCGTATTTTGCGAAGCTGGACGAGATCACCAAAGCCGAGGAAAAGGCTGGACGGAAGGTCATTCGTTCGGCAGAGGAATTGCGCCAGCTTGTGGCGGAGAAGGAACGTCAGCACGCCGAAGAATCTGCACTGGCGCTCAATGACAAACCGCCGCGCAATCCTTGATTAGAATTTGCCATGATTAAACTTTCATTGCCCTTCACCGAAGAAAAATCCGCGCGCTGAAAAAAGCGGTATCAATCTGACTCTCCGGCGAGGAGGCTTTCTAATCCGCGCGCCACGCCGTGGCCCCACGGCAGATCGCTGACAAAACCACCGAGTTTTCTCACGACTTCCTTGACGGCAGGCACCGCGTTCGCCGGCGCAACGAGGCGGTGGGCATGTTCTCGCGATAGCATCGGCAAATCATTGAAGTGATCGCCCGCAGCAAGGATGTGTTCCGGACCGACGTCGAGTTGCCGCGAGATCTCCGCCAGCGCGGTACCCTTGTTGTAGGCGCGGTGGCTGAAGCGGGCGTAAACATCGTTGCGCACCACGGTGAGATTGGGCACGCCCTGGCTGTACGTTTCGAGGTGCGCCAGAATCGCGTCGGCATCGTGATTGTGGCCGGCGATCAGGCAGAACGGCGAATACGGGTCGGAATAGACGGTGGCGATGAAGCGTTTCTCGACCCAGTCGATCAAGCCTGGCAAATCCGCGCGAATCGAAGCGAAGAGCGTGGCGTGCTCCTTCGTGCAACGGCCATTCCAATCTTCGTCAGCAATAAAGCGGGATTCGTGATGCCGATAAATCTCGCGTTCCACAACGACGACATAGTCCGGCAGGATGGAAAGTTCCGCGCGGGCGATGCCTTCCATCAAGGCGGATAAGTCGCGGCCGGTGTTAATCACCCATTTCACGCCGCGTGCCTGTAGCCGGGCGATCAGTTTCTGCAAATGAACCGGCACGGGTGGATCTTCGTGCTCGCTATGCAGTGTGCCGTCAAAATCGGTCGAAAGAATCTTGATGAGTGGTGTCATCGGGTTTCCGGCTGCGGGCCGCGCGCACGCATCCCGCTTGCGCGCGCCCATCAATCATGCGATACCGGCGCTTGTCAAAAAGATTATGCCAACGCTGCAGGAGCGATACGACGACGCCATGTTTGATTTCACGACCGGCGATTTCGATGCGACGATCGCGAAGTTAAAGGCCCTGCTGGCCGAGGATCCGAATCATTTCGACGCCCAGCTTTCGCTCGGCATGGCATATTACCGCAAAGGAGATTATGCCTCGGCGATTGCCGAAGGCCACAAAGCCGAGCGTCTCCAGCCCAACGAGCAACTGGCGCATACGAATCTCTCGCTGTTCTACATGAAAAGCGGCGACAAAAAAACGGCCGAGCACCACGGCTTGCAGGCGCGCATCGCGTCATGGCGTGGCAACATGACCCCGCCCGGAGCGCAGCCGGCGGGCGATCCGGAGTTGCAACTGGCCAGACCAACGACGCCACCGGCCGCCGTGCCCGAGAAATTTCCCGACATGCCGTGGAAGAAAAAGCCGCCGACGGGCGGGACTTCCTCCGCTCATTGACTCCATTCGCTTGAATTTTTTATGGCTGAGTTCATCGCCGCCGCCGAAGCCACGAGTTTGCCGCACGGACATGGCCGCACGGTTCATGTGCGCGGCCGCGAACTGGCACTCTACAATCTGGACGGACAGTTTTACGCGCTCGATGATTTGTGCCCGCACGCCGGCGGTTCGCTCGGCGGCGGGTGTTTACAGCACGGCAGTGTAATTTGCCCGCTGCATGAATGGGCTTTCGATTTGAAAACCGGCCAGTGCTTGAGCAATCCAACCATAGCCGTGAACATTTACCCGACCCGCATTCAAAATGGCGAAGTGCAGATTGCCCTCGAGTGTATGGGCGGGCAAAATGGCCAGGAACAAAAATTCTGAGCGGACAATTCCTCCGCGTTTGCTCATCATGCGCGCGTCATGAACGAATACTTTACCGTAGCGGATGTGAGTCAGGTGCCGGCGGATCGCGGATTGCCGGTGCGCGTGGGCAATCGCGACTTTGCCATCTTCAAAGTCGGGGAAGATTTTTTTGCCATCGATGGAATTTGTCCGCACAAAGGCGCGCCGCTCGGCCAGGGCTTCACAGACAAGGAGCGGGTGTATTGCCCGCTGCACGGCTGGGAATTCAACGTGCAGACCGGTGCGTGCCTGGATTATCCTGACAAATCGCTTTGCGCGTATCCTGCTCGCGTCGAAAACGGGAAAGTGCAAATCTTGATTTGAAGGTTTTCAAAGCCCCAACCACTGCAACGATTATCAACCGAACCGCAAAATGAAATCCGCTTACGAACTCGCCATGGAACGGTTGAGCAAAACCGCACCCTCCAAGAAATTGACGAAGGACCAAAAGAATCGTCTGGCCGAACTGGAATCCGAATACAAAGCCAAAGTAGCCGACCGGGAAATTTTTCTGAACGGCGAGATCGTCAAAGCGATCGACAAGGGCGACTTTGCCGCGCAGGAACAACTCCAAAAGCAACTGCAGAGCGACCGTAAATCGTTCCAAGCCGAACTCGAAGAGAAGAAGGAAAAAATCCGGCAAGAGTAGCGCTTGTTTGAGCCCGAATTCCGAAATTGAATTGCCACAAAGAACACAATAAGCGCAAAGAGCACAGCCGGTAATGATTTCGGCGGGGAATAATCTGACCGCCATGTTCTATGCAGAATCAGCCCCGCTTTCTTTGTGCTCTCTGCGTTCTTTTGCGGTTAACTCCGGTTTTCGGGTTGAATTGCCCTTCGCCTCAACTCTTGGAAAATTCTTCGCTTTCAAACGGCCAGCCGAATGGCTAGGCTGCGTTAGTCGATGAAAAGCAGCCGCCATAATTTCAACCACCCGCTTCGTCGGATGGTTTTAAAGATGGGCTGCGTCCCACGGCCGGCTGCGTTTACCGTCAATCTGCTGCGCGAAATCTTCAAACTTGTTGACCTATGAACAAAATATCTTCGCCCGCCTGGATGAAATTAATTAAGAGTCCAGAAACCACCAAAGCCTTCACTCTTATCGAACTGCTCGTCGTCATCGCCATCATCGCCGTGCTCGCCTCGATGCTTTTGCCCGCCCTGGCTGGCGCGAAGGAAAAAGCCAGCCGCACCTACTGCGTCAATAACAACAAACAACTTGGCCTCACCATCCACATGTACGCCGATGACAACACGGACTACATGCCCTGGCCGAACTGGGGAAATGACTACGGCCCCGGCTGGCTTTACATGCCGGTGGGCGGACACGCGCCCGACCAACTCAAGACCAACGAAATCCAGTTCGTCGAACAAGGCCGCTTCTGGCCATACATCAAAGAGCGCCGGACCTACAATTGCCCGCTCGACAAAACGAACGTCGTTTCCTGGCAGAAGCGCACGCCACACATTTCCAGCTACATCATGAACGGCGCGGTTTGCGGTTTTGAAAAAATTAAACCGCGCACCTACAAACTGGGCGCGTTCAATCCTGGCGCGTACGCAATGTGGGAGCCGGAGATCCGCAACTTCAGTGGCACATGGGGTTCCAACGGGGGCTTCGATGCCAGTCAATTTCCGAATGAGGTCGAAGGCATCGGTCATCGGCACAAGAAAGGTGCGGTGATCACCGGCTTCAGCGGACAGGTCCACTTCATCAGTTACGAAACTTTTCAGCGTGAGCAGAAGTTCAATAAACCAGGCTTGCTCTGGTGTGTGCCGGACACGAAAACTGGTGAGTAGCTAGAACATCATCATGTCGAACAGTCGCTCGGTAAATTCGAGCGGGAGGAGATGGCTTGCATAGCGCAAGTCGCCCTTCTCCCCGTTTTGAGGAAGACAACCTAGAGGGAGCGCTTTTGTTTCATCTTGGCCCGAAGCTATAAGAAATCATTGCTTGTCTTCTGAAGTGCGGCAGGCATAGGATTCGTGCGATGAAAATTGATTCAATCAAGCAATATATCGCGCTCCGTTCGTCGTTGTTGAACGAAAAGGTCGCGTTGGAAAACCGCCTCGCGCAAATCAATGAAGCCTTGCAAGGCGAAGGGGCTGTCGCAGCCGCGCCGGCCAAGGTCACGCTGGCGGCTAAAGCGAAAATGGTTGCAGTTCCGCAAGTCAAAGTTGCCAAGCACCAGACGCTGCCGAAAATCAAGAACCCGATGTCCCTCAAGGCAGCAGTAATCAAGGTGACAACTGTGAGGCCGTTGACCAAACCGGAAATCCTGACGGCGATACATAAGCTAGGTTATCGCTTTGCCACTCCAACCCCGCTCAAGTCGTTAGATGTTGTGCTTTATACCAAGGGCGATTTTAAACGCACCAACGGCCGCTTCAGCCCGGGAAAGTGACGGAGGCCTTTCGCCCCAGGTCTGTCCCTGGTAATCCCCCCGCGCCGGTAAGATAGGCGCGCCTTGTTAATGCTCGCCAAACGCGTGATACCCTGCTTGGACGTCCACAATGGCCAGGTAACGCGTGGAGTCCAATTCGGCAAAGCCGAGGAAGGCGGCCTCCGCAATGTGGGCGACCCGGTCGAACTCGCCGTTCGTTACAACAAACAAGGCGCGGATGAAATGGTCTTCTTCGACATCACCGCCAGCGCGCACGGACGAGCCAGCATGGTCGATGTCATCCAGCGGGTCGCTGACTGCTGCTTCATGCCGCTCACGGTCGGTGGCGGCATTCGCACCGTCGATGACATGCACACGATGCTCAAAGCCGGCGCGGACAAAATCAGCATCAACTCGTCCGCTCTGGCCAACCCCGAACTCATCCGCGCGGGCGCGGAAAAATTCGGCAGCCAGTGCATCGTCGTTTCCATCGATGCCAAACGCATCGCCCCCGATCGCTGGGAAGTTTTTTCGCAAGGCGGCCGCAAGGCGACGAATTGGGAGGCCGTTGAATGGGCCAGTCACGCCGTGACCTTGGGAGCGGGCGAGATCGTCCTCAACAGCATTGACGCCGACGGCACCAAGGCGGGTTTTGATTTAACAATCACCCGCCGTATTAGCGAATCCGTCGGTGTCCCGGTGGTGGCCAGTGGCGGCGCAGGCACGCTGCAGCACATGGCGGAAGTGTTGCTCGAAGGAAAGGCCGACGCCGTGCTGGCCGCAAGCATTTTTCATTATGGCGAATATACTGTCAGCCAAGTGAAACAATTTCTCGCGAAGCAAAACATTCCGGTGCGGTTATGAATGAACCGATCCAAAACCGTTGGTTGCCCATCCTCTTGCTGACGTGCTCGAATGTCTTCATGACGCTCGCATGGTACGGCCATTTGAAATTCAAGAGCGCGCCGCTGCCGTTGGTCATCATCGCGAGCTGGGGCATTGCATTCTTTGAATATCTGCTGATGGTGCCGGCGAATCGCTGGGGACACGGCACCTATTCCGCAACCGAGTTGAAAATCATCCAGGAGGTCATCACGCTCTGTGTCTTCAGCGCGTTTGCCATAGCCTACCTCGGCGAAAAAGTTCGATGGAATCACGTGGCCGCGTTTGTCTGCATCCTCGCAGCGGTGGGGTTTGCGTTTCTGCCGAAGAATTGAAGCGGCTCGTTTTAGCGGCGACACTATTTGCCTCACACACCGGCGCAGTTGATAAGTGACGATTGGGTTGGCGAATGCGGGAGCGCGACGTTTCCCCGTCGCGCCACGAATGCCCAATTTTCACTTGCAACGAAATTGGTGATTGACTAAAACCCCATTCATCAGCCCGAAAAAAAATCAACCAGAGAGAAACTCTATGAGGAAACATTCACAGAAGAAGCTCGCGTCCGCTGTTTGCGGAACGCTCACTGCGGGGGTTGCTGGTCAGTTGATGACCGCTCCGAACGTCATCGCCCAAGCCGACACGAATGCGACCACCACGTTGAAGCCGGTGGTTATCACTGGCTCGAGTATTCCCCAGACGGAGGGCACCACTGTCTCGCCGGTGCAGACGATTACCGCCGAAGACATTCACCAAGCTGGTTCTGGCGACGTTCTGCAAGTGTTGGCCAAGATTAGCCCGCAATTCTACGGCTCGGGCAACATCGGTCAGGTGGCCAACAACTTCAGCATCGCTGGCGCTTCACCGGCCGGCGAAGCCAATGTCGCCATCCGGAACCTGCCCACACTGGTTCTGCTCAATGGACGCCGATTGGGTAATTCGGCTTTGAGCGCCGGGCAATTGGTGGATGTGAATACCATCCCCCTGGCGATGATCGAAAAAATTGAAGTCTTGAAGGACGGCGCCTCGTCAATCTACGGCTCGGATGCCATCGGCGGCGTAATCAACGTCATCACCAAAAAGAACTGGAACGGCGTGGAAATTTCGGGGCGGGTTGGTTTTCCGACCAGGCCGGACAGCAACGGCATCCTGGAACGCCGGGCCTCCATTGTCGCCGGGGCGTCCACGGAGAGGACCTCGTTTACAGCGGGCGGGAGTTACTACTACATGGATCCTCTGTTGTCGAAGGATCGAGCATTTGCTTCGGCATCAACGCTGGAACTGGCAAACCATGACATTGCCCCCCCAACTTATTTCAGCCCATCGTATCCGGCCAAAGTGCAGGCGGGCGGAGTTTCCTACATTCTGGCTGGTTCGCCGTTTGCGATCGGCGCGCCCGGTTACAACGCGGCGGTGACCTCGCCACCTATCGTCACAGGCGGGCCGTTTGCTGGTGCGAGCTCTGTGGTGAACTACAACGCCGCAGCGAAGGCACAGCTAGGCTACACTCCCTATCTGACACTTGGTTCGACTCCTTTTGGTCAGGCACTCGATGCGATCGGCCAGGGCGAACCGCTCTTTCCCGGGCTGAACACGACTTCGTTCGGCACGCATACAATCCAAACTCAGGATCGCCGGAATGCCTTCGCCAATTTTGAACACGACCTGTTCGGCAAGAATCTGCAGGTCTATGGCGAATTCCTGTTCGCGAACAATATGTCCCGCGGGGAACTGGCTCCTTCGCCCGTGCCAAGCCTGGCTGTTTCGAGCATTTTTGTTCCGGCGAACAACGTTTACAATCCCTTCGGCACCGATTTGGGTGTGCCGGGTGGATCCGGGACACCGCGTGTCCGTTCACGCTTCGTTGATTCGGGCAACCGCATCTTTGATGCGCAGTCGGATACTTATCACCTCGTCGGCGGGTTCAAGGGGGAAATCTCGCCGAAATACGATTACGACGCGGCTTACACTTACAACCGCGCGGACCAAACCTATTTCACCCGCAATGCCATCAACGGCGCTGCACTCGGCCTGGCGCTTCAACCGAACGATGATCCTGCACTTGCCGCCCAAGGATTGAGCCGATTGAACGGCGGAGACGGTAACCCAGTCCCGCAATACAATATCTTCAGCGTTGGCGGCCAGAATAATCCAGCCACGGTCAACGCGCTCAAGACGACGTTGTTCCGCAGCGGCGTCTCCGAGATGTGGAGTTTCGATGGCGTCGTGCGTGGACGGCCTTTTGAATTGCCGGCGGGAGATTTTCAATTTGCCGTGGGTGGATCGTACGTATCTGAATCCATCGCCCTGGCGACCGACGGTCTGACGCAACAAGGTTTGGTTCCGGGTTTGAGCCAGGAGTCGCCTTTCCCCGGCGGCAAACGGGATCGCGGCGCAGGTTTCGTGGAAGTTGTCGCGCCTATTTTCTCTGAGCAGTACAACATCCCTGCTTTCCATGCGCTGACGTTGGATGCCTCAGGCCGCTATGAGATGATCAATCCCGGTGGCGATTCTGGCGTGCCCAAAATTGGCATCACTTGGAAGCCGGTGGATGATCAATGGACGATTCGTGCCAACTACACCGAGGCGTTTCTCGCGCCTTCGGTTTACAATCTGTTCGGTCCGAATTTTGTCAACAATCCCAACGTGCCGCTTCCCAACGGAGCCGGCGGCACCCAACCCGGACAAATCGAGACTCACACCAGCTCCAATCCCAATCTGCCTTCCTCGGATTCCACGCAGTGGACGATTGGCACAAGCTATTCGCCGAAACAGATCCCCGGCCTGACGCTCACGCTGGATTACTACAACATCAAACAAGACAAGATCGTCGTCTCTGATCCTTACGCCGCCGTCAACAGCTTGAATGCCTTGGGTTCGGCTTCGCCCTGGGCGGCGGGCTTCGTGTTCGCCGATCAAACACGCCTGGCCAGCACGGCGCAAAACCAGGTGACCGTCGATAATTTCGGCACGCTGAATCTGACCAACACGGCCGCCGCCTCCTTGAAAACGCACGGACTGGATCTGGGCGTCACCTACGCCATTCCAACTGAAACCTGTGGTAAATTTACGGTGTTCGGCAACGCCAACTGGATCCTCGACTACAAAATCTCCGCCAGCCTCGGAGCGCCCTTTTACTCGTACGAAGGCACTTACACTTCGGGCTTTGGCACTTCGCAAGGGTATGTTCCCGAATATCGAATCGTGACGGGTTTGAATTGGGATTACCGTGACTTCAGCTACAGCATAATTGGCAATTACCTCCCAGCGGTTACCGATTTTGGCAGCCTCCATCCCCAGGCCGGTTTGACTGAACATGGCAATACCGTCAGCGGAAATGCGTTTCCGGTTTCCGACTACTTCACCATCTCCATGCAAGTCGGTTACGAGTTCGGCAAGTCCAGTCCGTCCAACAAGTGGCTCAAGGGTTTGAGGCTGGCGTTCGGCGTGAACAACATTACCGACGAAACCCCGCCGTTTGTCGCCTCTGGCATCGAAGACAACACGGCCAAGGAAGCTTACGACATTCTTGGTCGCTTCGTTTACTTTGAAGTCTCCAAGAAGTTTTAAGCAGTCATTTTCATAACACGGTCGCTTCTCCTCAGGGGCGGCCTTTTTTTCGACGGCAGAGTCTGGAATTCATGTCCGCCGTGTCTGGACGTGAGTTTTCGGTTTCGCGCACGCATGGTTGTGGCGATCAAAAATTTTTATGGCAATACGCGCTGCAAGATGGTTGACGTTCGTCACTCTCTTTCTGTGCGGCTTGCTTGTCACACTGGCCGACGAAACCATAACCGTACCCAAAGCCCGTCTCCAAGAACTCGAACGGAAAGCTGCCGATGCTGACCGTCTGGCAACTGAATTGTCCGCCGCCAAAGCAGAGATTGCGCGCCTCAAAGGCGAACAGACTGAACTAAAAAAAGCCGCTGCCAAACCGGCGCGCTGGCTTCCGCCCGCGGTTGAAAAGGCCGAACAGAAACAGCCGCCGACGCCGCCCATTCACACTCTGCCGCCCTTGGCCAAGGGCGAGGTAGTCTCGATTCACGACTTGCTAAACCATTACGCCAGCGATGTTCCGGCGGCTGACTTGCGCTTCCGCAAGCAGATTTTTCGAATTCGAGGCATCGTCACCGACGTGAACAAAGAACTGTTCGTCTCGCCGTACCGGGTAATTTTTCGGCTGCCTGAGCAAACGCTGCGCGTCGTTTGTGAAGTGCGCCCGTCGGATGAGTTTACCAAAGTTTATGTCGCGGGGGATCACGAGCGCGTTGTTGGAGAAAAATCAGGACGCGCGCCAATTACATTCATCAGCGTCGGCGACGAAATCACCTACACCGGCCGCTGTGTGGGTTTGCGCAACGGCGTCGTGAGTTTTGAGAACTGTGAGCCGTTTCGTGCCAAGTAAGGCGGACTTTAGGCTTCACAAAACCGAGGCTTGCGGATTTGTCCTCAAAAGCTAGCGTCGTGTCATGATATGAAAACTCTAAAACCATTTTTTACATCGCCGCGCGGCATCTGCATTTCGCGAACACTGGCCGCGAGCACGCTCAGTCTGGTAATCATCACTTCACAAACCATCCCTGCAGCCGCTAGCGACGAGAAAGCCCAGCCACCTGCTTCCAAGTCAGCCGCCAAACAAGAAACGAAAACCGTTCGGGAGAAAGACGCGCGCGTTGAAATCACCGGCTCCCACATCAAGCAAAAAATCCGGCGCAACGGCCAGTTCACGACCTCCGCAGGTTCCGTGCTGATCGTGGATCGGGATGCCATTGAGCGGAGTGGTGCCTCCAACATTCCCGGCGTGCTCGCGAAAACCATTGGTCACCGCTGAAAGTTTTTCCAACTACGGTTTTGTTCTTGTCGCGTGGGCTGAGGTTTCTGGAAGATTGAGGGTGTCCTGACTATGTCCTCATTGCAGAAATTTTTGACCGAGCTGCGCGGTGTCTTCGATCCTTCGACGATCCTCACTGCGAAGGAAGATCTCATTCCCTATTCGTTCGACGGCACAGCGGCGTTGCAACAAATGCCCGGCTGCGTCGTCTTCGCGCAATCGACTCCTGAAGTTGCTGCAGTCTTGAAGTTGGCTAACGATCAACGGATCGCCGTCGTCACGCGCGGCTCCGGCACGGGCCTGAGCGGCGGCAGCGTGCCGAGCCAAGGTTGCATCGTGCTCTGCACCGCGAAGATGGACAAAATCCTCGAAGTCGATCGCGCGAACTTGACGATGCTTGTCGAGCCGGGCGCGACCACACTCACCATCGCCGAGGCCGCGGGCGCGGTCGGGCTGTTCTACCCGCCCGATCCCGGCTCAATGAAAATCTCCACCATCGGCGGCAACGTAGCGGAAAATTCCGGCGGACTGCGTGGTTTGAAATACGGCATCACGCGCAACTACGTCATGGGCCTCGAAGTCGTCCTGCCCGACGGCGAAGTGATGTGGACCGGCAACAAGTGCGTGAAAGACGTTGCGGGTTATTCACTCAAGGATTTGTTCATCGGCTCGGAAGGCACGCTCGGCGTCATCACGAAAGTTTTGCTCAAACTGATTCCGAAACCCGCCGCGAAGAAAACGATGGTCGCGACCTTCGACGCGATGGACAAAGCCGCGCAATGCGTCTCGGAGATTATCGCGGCGCAGATCATTCCCTGCACGCTGGAATTTCTCGACCGCACCACGATTCATTGCGTCGAAGATTTTGCGAAAGTCGGCCTGCCACTCGATTGCGAGGCGTTGTTGCTCATGGAAACCGACGGTCATCCCGCCGCTGTGGCCGACGAAGCCGCGCAGATGGAGGAGCTCGCGCGCAAAAACGGCGCGACGGAAGTGCGCGTCGCGAAAGACGATACCGAAGCCACCAAACTCGCCGCCGCCCGCCGCAGCGCGTTCAGCGCGCTCGCCCGCCTGGCACCAACCACCATCCTAGAGGACGCGACTGTGCCGCGCAGCGAACTGGCGAAGATGATTCGTTTCGTCGAAGCCATCGCAAAAAAATACCGGCTGCGCATCGGCACTTTCGGCCACATGGGCGACGGCAATTTGCATCCCACGTTCCTGACCGATGAACGAAACAAGGAGGAGATGCACCGCGTCCACGAGGCGTTCAAAGAAATTTTCGACGAAGCCATCCGCCTCGGCGGCACGATCACAGGCGAGCATGGCGTTGGTTTGGCGAAAAAGGATTTCCTGCCGAAGTTTGTCGGCGCGGCCCAGATGCGCGTGATGCGTGAACTGCGCCGCGCGCTCGACCCGCACGGCATTTTGAATCCGGGGAAGATGTTCGATTAACGGATTTGAAAGATTTGATCGTGCCCGACGAACCCCAAACCGACCGCCAGTTCGCGCGCGTGATGCAGTTGTCCGTGGCCGTGAGCCTGGGCTTCATGGCGGCGTTCCTCTGGTCGTTGAAGCAGATCAATCCACAAGTTCATATCGAGCTATCACCGGGCACGCTCGTTGTCTTCCTCGTGGCGGCGGTTGTTTCATGGTTTGCGTGGCCGAAGATCGCCAATGACGGACGCCGCTCCCGCCGCAACTTTCTCTTGTTCGCAGGGGCGGTCGTGTTGCTCACCGCCAGCGCGTTCATTTATGGCGTCAAGGATGTCTCCCGCGAAAGGTTGCGCGACGTTGCCATCGGCACGACGCTGGCCGTGCTCGCACTCTCGGTGCTGGGCTTTGCGATTTGGCGCGTGGGACGCTTCCTGGAAGAAGACGCTCGAACGACTGCTGACAAACGACCGAATCCTGACGAACCAATCTGAAAAGACTCGTGCGCGTTACGCCTCTTGTTTCATCGGCCACTTCGCTTCGACCATCCCCTTGTAGCCGCCGATGAGCGAGAAAACATTGCGATAGCCCATGCGTTGCGCGACTTCAGCCGTCAGCGCGGAACGATAACCACCGCCGCAGTACATGATGATCTCCGCATTTTGATTGGGCAGAGTTTTTTCGATGTCGCGCTCCAGAACTCCTTTGCCGAGATGAATCGCCTGTGTGGCGTGTCCAGCGAGCCATTCGGAATCCTCGCGCACGTCCACGAGCACGGCGTGCGGATTTTTCTCCAGCCGCGCGCGGGCGTCGGCGATGGAAATTTCCTTCACGCGCGTTCGCGCCTCGTTGACCAATTTCAGAAAACCGGGTGAATGGATCATGGCGCAACCTTATCGGCGCACGCATCGCGGTCAAATTGATTTCCGCGCAGACATGGATTCATAAAATTTGGAACTCCGAAACTCAGGAAAATGACCGCAGTTTTTCTTCCTGAGTTCTTGAATTCCAAATTGGTTTTGTTCGCTGCGTGAAGGTCAAAAATTTATCGTCTTTGCCGGAACGAAAATGAAATCTCCCGGCTCAAGTTTCATCGCTTCGTCAGGGTTTAACGGCTGGAACGATTTATCGAGAGCATGAATTGTCTTCTTTCCATTTCGCGTCAGCTGGATCTTATTCAAATCTGCAAATTCCGTTGTGCCACCCGCCGCCACGAGCGCATTGCTGATGGTCCAGCTTCCGTTGTCAGGCAGAGAGATGGCACGGGTGTTTTTGATCTGGCCGCTCAGAAAAACCTTCGGCGGCGAAGCAACGGAATTGGGAGCGACCGGAAAGTTATCGGCCGAATGCACTGGGTTGCCCGCCGGATCGATGATCCTCGGCGTGAGGAATACCACGAGATGCTTCTTGTTGGTCAATGCCGTTTCACTGCGAAAGAGCCGGCCTAGGAGTGGGATGTCGCCCAACACGGGAACCTTGTCCTTGGTCAAAACATTTTCCGAGATCAACCCGCCGCCCAGCACGAGCGTCTGGCCGTCCAACAGCACCGAGTGCGATTCGACCTCGCTGACACGAATGCGAGGCAGCGGCTCCACGTCTTGCGCGTTGCTCGACTTGGGAGGCTCATCGTATCCGACAAACTCCTTCACATGGCAAACGACCTTCACGCGTATCGTGTAATCATCCGCCGCCACATAGGGAACCACGTCCAACGTCGGCCCAAAGTCCATCGGCGTCGCGGTGAATTTTTTCTTCGTCGATTTTGTTTTGTCGTCTTCGGATTTTTTGTCATCAGCCTCACCTTCGATGCCGGTGACGATTGACTTACGTTCCGTCATGGAAACCTGCGCCTGCCGCCCGCTCAACGTCGTCACCCTCGGCGCACCCAGCACGTCCACACCGCCGTGTTGTTCCAGGGCGCGCAACACGACCCGGAATTGCGGATCGGTGAGAATTCCATTCGCAGTGGTCAGCGCGGCGTTGGTTCTGAAATTCGGCTGGCTGGCACCTGCCGTTCCATTCGTCGTCTGATCGATCAAGGCTTTCCCCAAAAACCAATCCATGCCCAGCGCCTTCGCGTCCGCGTCCGAAAGCGTGACCAATTTGGCTTCGATCACAACTTGCGGTGGATTGGCGTTTAATACTTCCATCGCCTTCTCGACGGTTTCCAAGTCGGCCAGCGAAGCGCGCACCATCAGGATGCCGGCGCGGTCGTTGTAGAAAAGGGCATTGCCACCCGAGGTCATGTCCAAACCCAACTGCGACAGCAGCTCGCGCAAAGCAGTTTGGACTTGATTCGTGGTCGGCGAATCCTTGGAAGCCCCCTTCAACGAAATCCCGAACGCGCGCTCCAATCCCGTCGTCACCGTGTCGGGATTCACTCTGAACGTGCGTGTGAAAAGCTCTTTCGCCGGCGCAGCTACGGCCGCCTGCGGTTTTGTCTGCGTGGTTGCGGCTTTGTCGGCTGCCGCGAAAACTACGACGCCGTAATTTTCCACCGAGTATTGGAGTGGGCGCTCGGCCACTTTGATGACGGCGTCGAGCACTTCTTTGAGCCGGACGTTGCGCAACTCGGACAGTTTCACGCGGACGTCGTTCAAGTTGTTAGTAGGATTGGCGGGCAACGGCTCGCCGGAGAAAGGATTTACCGCCGTGGCATCCGCGGGATCGTGTATCGCCGCGATGACAAAATTGATCCCACGCTTTTCCGCGTCGCGCTTGCGGGCTTCGTCGTGCAGATAACGAACTACTTCGCTCAATGGCAAATCGAACGGAGGCGTCTGCTCGATGACGATTTGATCGAGTTTCGAGTAAAGTGTCAGCCGCCCCTTGGTGGAGGATGTTGGACCCACGACTGTGTTCGTACCCGAAAGCATCACCAAACCGTAGCGCTTCGCCAATGCCTCATCCCAAACGATACCCGGTGGCGGCGGTGGCACAGCGTCATTCGCGGCTGCCGCGCTACCGGAAGATTTTTTCATTCCGTAGCGCCAAAGCATTTGTTCACGGGCAGCAACTTCTGCTTTCGCGGCCGCCGCCGCCTGCGGGCTGGTTCCCTGCGTGAAGACCACCGCGTACTCCTCAATCGTGTATCCGATCGGGCTGTCCGCCACTTCCGTGAGGACGTCGAGCGCGTCTTTGAACCGGATGCTTCGCAGCGGAAACGTGAGCCGAATCAGCACCTTGTTGAGATCTCGCGGTTCTCGCCGCGGAATGGAAACCGTTTCACCCGTGTTCGGATCCACCATCGTGCGCAAGCTGTTACTGCCGTCTTGAGCCATACTGTTCACGATGAAGTTGATGCCTTTCTGCGTCGGATCTCGTTTGACCGCTTCGTCTCTGAGGAATTTGACAACTTCGCTCAAGGGCACGCCGTCAAACTTCGGCAATTCATCGAAATAGATGCTTTCCAGTTTTTTCAGAATAATGCGCTGACCAAGGTTAGGAGCGAGTGTAAGATTGGTCGCCGAGGTCGTAGCCAATCCATAGCGTTGAGCCAGGACGGGATCGATTCCCGGCGAAGTCGTCCCCGCTGGCGGCCTCATACCGTAGCGACGCATCATGGCGGCTGGGGCAGGTTCGGGAGTGGGGGAGGCGGTTGCTTTCGGCACGTCCTTGCTCGCGGGTTCGGGAGATTTTGATGGAGTCTCGGCTGCGGCACCGGCCATCGCGAAAACGGCAAACGGGCGCTGCCAGCTTCGTTGCATGAGCTTCCGCGCTCGCTCGCCTTCGTGAACCGATTGCGGGCTGGTCCACGCCGCGCCGCAAACCGCGATCGCCACGAGCGCCGCCGGGCCAATGGATTGGGCGAGCAGCGAGCGCGTTCGTCCCACGGGATGCCACGCGTGCTCGCGCAAGTTGATCAGGCGTTCGACGCGCCGGCCCAGCCCGGAACGAAATCCACTTCCGCCTACACCGAGCCAGCCGAACGTGCGCGGTTGCGTCAGGCGTGCGCCCAAATCGACGAGGCATTCGGCGAGCGCGCTTGGGCCGCCCCGCACGACGAGGCTCGCTTCATCCGCCGCCGCTTCGCACGCGGCGCGAAATTCGCGGCGCGCCCACCACGCAAGCGGATTCCACCACCACGCCGCCACGGCGAGATCGGCGGCCAGGTTCCACGCGGGATCATGCGCCGCCAGATGCACGAGTTCATGCACGAGCATCGCCGATTGTTGGGTGGCGTTGAAGCGCGCGGCAAAATCGGGCGGCAGCGCAACGGTCGGCCGCGCTAAACCGAAAGCGATTAGCCCGGACAAGCCGCGGAGTTGAATGACCCGCACCCGTCGCGTGAGGCCGATGCCTCGCGCCAACGCCTGCACGCGATGCTCCAACTCGGCGTCGCAA
Organism: Verrucomicrobiota bacterium; assembly: GCA_016195385.1. Classification (GTDB taxonomy): domain Bacteria; phylum Verrucomicrobiota; class Verrucomicrobiia; order Limisphaerales; family JACPZS01; genus JACPZS01. The sequence continues at coordinate 17,558 of JACPZS010000239.1, read as the reverse complement.
ACGGATTGACGACGCAAACGAATCACGGCAAACGCGCATCGCCCCAGGAAACCGCGAGCGGCGAGGACGGCGACGCCGAAAGTCCAAATTAAACCGAACCACTCGAAGGACATTGGGCCGTTGAGTTTAGTGGTTTCTGACGCGATTTCCGACGCCAGCGGACCGGTCGCCGAGACTGCCGGCATTTCCAGCGGAACGGAAATTGTTTCAGTTGAAGCGGGCAGCGGAAACGACGCCGAGGGCTTGGGCCGTTGAGTGGTTGCCATTCGCTCGGCGACCAGGTTGCGAAATTCCGGGTTTAGTTGCGGCTTGATTGGTGGCGCCACAGAGGCGTTTGGATTTTTTGTTGCCACGATCTGGCTTCGGGAAGGTTTCAGTGATGCTGCTTTCGTCAGCCAGTGCGCGCCGCCGAAGCATTCGACGATGACCACCGCCAGCAGCGCGATCACGCAAGTTTGCCAAATAGTGCGCCGCCAAGATGGCGCTTGAAGAAGCATCTGCAACGCGGCCGCGAGTCCGACAATGATCGCCGACTCGAACGCCAGGATGCCGAACAAGTGCAGCCACGGGTTGGATAAAATGGTTGGGTTCATAACTGTTTCTTTTTGGCGGCGATGAGTTTTTCCAGTTCGCGCAGTTCGTCGCGGCTGACCTCGCGCGTGGTCAGCAAGTGACTCACGACATCCGCAAGGCTGCCTTCAAATAGACGGTCCACAAGGTGACTCGTCATGCCGTGGCTGATTTCGGCTTCGCCGACAGCGGCGTGATAAAGAAATGAGCGGCCGTCCACGCGATGGGCTACAAGGCCGCGCTCCTCCATCTTTCGCAACATCGTGGCGATGGTGGTGTAAGCGAGGTCAGCGTTTGGGCCGAGCGCGGCGAGCACATCGGCCACGGTCGCGTCGGGATGTTCCCAGAGGACTTTCATGATCCGCAGTTGCAGATCGCCGAGACGAAAAGCTTTTGTCTTTTTCATGGAGTATGCGTTTTGTGTTACTGCGGTAGTATTACTATGGTAGTATTAAACGTCAAGCGTTGGTTTTGAAATTCTTTGAGTGGAATCCACCGCCAGACCGGAATGCCTATGCGTTACATCTGCTCGACCGTCTCGATGCCGAGCAGCGCCAAGCCTTGCTGGAGCACGCGGCTTGTCAAGTCACACAGCGCAAGCCGCGAGGCGCGCTCGGCGTCGGCAGCCTTGAGGACGGGGCACGCTTCATAGAAGCCCGTGAAAACACCGGCCAGTTCGTAGAGATAATTGCAGAGATAATTGGGCCGGTAATCTTCGGTCACGGCTTCGAGCACAAGGCCGAAGTGCAAAAGTTTTTTGGCCAGCGTGATTTCTTCCGTCGCGATGAGCCGAATTTCCGCAGCCGGACTCATCCCCGCTCCGGCCTTGCGAAAGATGCTGCGGATGCGCGCGTAGGCGTATTGCAAGTAGGGCGCTGTGTTGCCGGCGAAGGACAGCATTTTGTCCCAGCTAAAGACGTAGTCGCTTTGCCGGTTCGGCGACAAGTCCGCGTATTTGATGGCGCCGAGGCCGATGACGCGCGCGATTTCACGCCGTTCCGTCTCGCTCAAGTTTGGATTCTTCTCGCTCACGATCGCCAAGGCGCGGCTTTCCGCTTCGTCGAGCAACTCCGCCAGTTTCACTGTCTCGCCAGAGCGGGTTTTGAACGGCGTGTTGTTTTCGCCGAGAATGGAACCGAACCAGACGTGGGAAAGTTTCACTTTGGCATCTGGATGCCAGCGACGAAAAATCGCGAAGAGCTGTCGAAAGTGGAGCTGCTGGCGGCCGTCCGTGACGTAAACAATTTCTGCAGGCTGCCAGGTTTCAAACCGGTAGGCTAGCGTTGCCAGATCCGTCGTTGCGTAATTGGCCGCGCCGTCGCTTTTTTGGATAAGGCACGGATTGGGCGTCCACTGGCCATCTTGTTGCTTGAGGAACGGATCTTCCTTGGGCGGCAGCGAGCCGTCCGAGAAAACGCAAATCGCGCCTTCGCTTTCGCGGGCGATGCCGCGCTCGCGCAGTTCGGCGACAACTTGCTTGAGGCGCGGGTTGTAAAAACTTTCGCCAAGAGTGAAATCGAATTCCACGCCGAGCCGCCCGTAAAGCGTGTCGAATTGATGCTGCGATAATTCGATCATCTCACGCCAGATGACCAGATTTTCAGCGTCGCCGTTTTGAAGCTTCACCAATTCCTGCCGCGCGCGTTCCAGCAAATCTGCGTCAGTCTCGCACGCGGCATTAGTGGATTTGTAGAGACGTTCCATTTCACCAATGGGATCAGCGGCGAGAGCCGCACGGTCAAGCTGCCCCTTCCAGCCGAGCAAGAGTTTACCGAATTGCGTGCCCCAGTCGCCGATGTGGTTGTCGGTCACGACCCGGTGTCCGAGCAAACGCAGCGTGCGCGCGAGGCAGTCGCCCAGAACCGTGGAGCGAATGTGGCCGACGTGCATCGGTTTGGCGACGTTGGGCGAACTGAAGTCGATGACGATGGTTCGCGGTTCGGCGGCCTTCTCAAAAAACAAATGCCCGCCCCGTGCCACCGCCGCGAGCGTTTGCTCCAACGCGGAGACTTTGAGCCGGAAGTTGAGGAAGCCCGCGCCCGCGATCTCGACTTTCTCGCACCATTCGCTGACATTGAGTTGCGTCAACACGTCGGCGGCCAACTGACACGGATTGAGTTTGCGCTCCTTGGCCAGCGACATGAGCGCGTTCGTCTGGTAATCGCCGAATTTGGGATCGGGACACGGGCGGACGAGCACGCTGGACATGTCGGCGTCGGGCAAAACTTTCGCCACCGCTTGCTGGACGGCCCGCTCGATGAATTGGTGCAACACGGAAGTTAGCGTGGGGAAAACGACGGACCGTGGAGGCTGACAGCTTGATGAACGCAGCGCATTGCGGCCGCCAACGCCGTGGAAAAGCTATTTCGCACCGCCCTGTCCTTTGATGACCGTGTAAATCGCGGCGGCATCGGGGGCGCTTTCGATGGCCTGTCGCAATTCTTTTCGATGAAGCGTCTTGGCAATGCCCGCCAGCGTGTGGAGATGTTTTTGAAATTGTCCGAGGGGCACGAGAAACAACATCACCAAGCTGACGGGTTGATTATCCAGCGCATCGAAGTTAACGCCCAGCTTCGAGCGGCCGAAGGCGCCGATCACTTCCGGAATGAGGTCGGTCGAAGCGTGCGGGATGCCGACGCCAAAACCGATGCCCGTGCTCATGGAAGTTTCCCGCTTTTTGATCACGGCGGCGATGGATTCACGGTGCTCCGGCTTGATTTTGCCCGTGCTAATCAGATTGGTCAGCAATTCATCAATCGCCTCCCAGCGATTGGCCGCTTTCATTTCCGCAATAATCTGTTCCGGGCCAAAAATGTCACCGAGATTCATACATCGATTCGACTGCGGGCATTTCGCCCCAAGCGGTGGGGCTTTTCAAGAGGGAATTCAAGAACTTCAATTTGCGGCCGTCCGAAATGCAAGTTTAGCGCCTGCTTTACTTGTAAAATACGCTGGCTCGCTCACGCCACTTTTACCCGGAGCCGCTGCCCCTTGATCGACGAGCGGTTGAGTTTGGAAATGATCGCATACACGTGCTCCGTCGCGACCGAAGCAAACAAGTGACGTTCGCGCAGGTCCACTTTGTCAACCACCTTGGCGGGCAGTCCGGTTTCGCCCGCGATGGCGTTGACGACATCTTCGTGCGTGACGCCCATTTCTTCGCCCACGTTCATGTGCAGACGTGTCAACTCGGTGGAAACCGCCACTCCGGATTCATTGGTCGCCGCCAGCCAGGGTTTCTTCCGCAGCGCGCGTGCGCCAAGCGGTTTGGGGCGCGCCACCGGCTCGCGAAGCGGAGCCGAGCGTTTGGAAATCGGCGGCGCTTCCATGGCGGTTTTCTCGAACGGCGCCATTGGCGAGGGAAGCGAATTTGGCGACGCACTGATCTCAGTTTGCGCCGCGGACGGTGGCTCGGCGGCAACAGCGGCAGGCTTCGCGGGAACTGGTGCCGGCGCCACGCGAGTCTGCGCTGGTTTCAGCGGCACCACCGGACGCGCCACCGCCACCGGTGCCTTGAATGGACGAGCTTCGCGCGGCTCAAAGGCGCGCGCGCGCGGTGGTTCGTCGCGGTTGCTGCGAAAGCCTGGACGCTGGCGCGCTTCATCATACGGTGGCCTTCCACGACCTTCAACGTACGACGGACGTTCACGCTTTTCACTGTACGGCGGCCGCTCGCGTTCTTCCCGATAAGGCCGCCGCTCGCGCGTTTCGCCATAAGGCGGGCGTTCGCGGGCCTCGCGGTAAGGCGGGCGCTCGACTGGCGGCCGGTCGATGTTGGGCGGCGCTTTGGCAGCCACCTGGGTTTCGCCGCTTTTGAGTTGATGCAGCAGCGCGGCGGCAATGTCCGTCGAAGCAAAGCCTTCCTCGAGCAACCGCTCGATCATGGGTTGCTGCGCGCGAAACTCCCCGCTGGCGAGCGTGGCGCGGATTTTTCCCAGGAAGACGTCGGCGCGCGCCTCCTCGACTTCGTTGCGCGAGGGCACACGGCCTCGCTGGATGCGCGAGTTGGTGAAGCGTTCGATTTGCCGAATCTGAAAAAGTTCGCGGCCGGAAACGAACGTGATCGCCACGCCGCTGCGCCCGGCGCGGCCCGTGCGCCCGATCCGATGCACGTAATCTTCCACGTCGTACGGCACGTCGTAATTGAAGACGACCTCGATGTCATCCACGTCAATGCCGCGCGCGGCAACATCCGTGGCGACCAGAAAATCCAGTCCCGATTTGCGGAACTTGTTCATCACGCGGTCGCGCATCATCTGGCTCATGTCGCCGTGGAGCCGGTCGGCGGAATAGCCCTGCGCATTCAGTTGATCGACCAGTTCATCGACCATGCGCTTGGTGTTGCAGAAAATAATGCCCAGCTTGAGATCCCGCACGTCGATCAGTCGCGTGAGCGCTTCGATCTTGTATCGACGATCCACCTCGTAATAAACCTGCTCCACCGTCGGCACCGTCATCGCCTTTTGCTCAATGCTGATGTTCACCGGCGAGCGCGCATACTTTTCGATCAGATCCCGAATCGGCCTGGGCATCGTCGCGGAAAAAAACACCGTTTGCCGGGTCGCCGGCACGCTTTGGAGGATCAACTCGATGTCGTCGCGAAAACCCATGTTCAACATCACGTCCGCCTCGTCGAGGATCACCATCTTCAACGCGTCGAGCCGCAAAGTGCTGCGCCGCATGTGATCCATGACGCGCCCCGGCGTGCCGATGACGATTTGCGCCCCCTGCTTGAGGCCGAAAAACTGGCGTTCGTATGATTGCCCGCCATAAATCGGCAGCGCGTGGACGCCGCGTTTGAAGAACGTTAGCTTGTGAATTTCTTCCGAAACTTGCACGGCCAATTCGCGGGTCGGGCAGAGGATGAGCACCTGCGTGGCGCGTTGATGCGCATCCACCAGTTGGACGGCCGGAATGCCAAACGCGGCCGTCTTGCCCGATCCGGTTTGCGACTGGCCGACAACATCCTTGCCTTCCAACAGCACCGGCACGGCGGCGGCTTGAATCGGCGCGGCCTGCTCGAAGCCCAGCTTATCGACGGCTTTGAGCAGTTCATCGGACAGGCCCAATTCGGAAAATAATTTCGGTATCATGCAATTTAACGTCTAAGACCTGATCATATTAACTGAGAATCTTTGGTAAGGGAGACAAATCTTGGATGGGATTCAAGGCACGCTTGCATCCGTCTCCAACCGAGAGTCGTCAAGTTTTCCGCGCGCGCCGTTTTTTCTGAAACCGTTCTGTAACCGAACGGACACCGCAGTTGTCTCTATGCTTGTCAGCAACGAAACGCTGCGTGTCAAATTCATTATGAACCGAATCGCCATTACCGCCATCGGCCTCGCGACCACGACCTGGTCCATCCTGGCCGCTGAATTGGATCTTACCAAACTTCCCGCGCCCGCCACGCAAAAGGGTGTCACCTACGCCAAAGACATCCGGCCCATCTTCGAGGCGTCCTGCTTTGGCTGCCACGGCGAGGAACGTCACCGTGGCGATTTACGCCTCGACAGCTTGGAAGCCGTCCTCAAAGGCAGTGAAGACGGCAAAGTCGTCATCCCTGGCAAAAGCAAGGACAGTCCGCTCGTCATCGCCGTCGCGCAACTGGACGAGGAAAAGGCCATGCCACCCAAGCGGCGTCCGGGTGGGCCCGGCGGACCTGGAGGTCCCGGTGGCCCAGGCGGACGAGGCGGATTTGGCCCGGGCATGTTTATCGCGCCGCAGATGCTTTCACAGGGCGACAAGAACTCGGATCAAAAACTTTCCAAACCGGAATTCACGGCACTGGCGGACGCTTGGTTTGATAAACTCGACACCGAGAAAGCCGGCAAACTGACACAGGAACAATTTAGCGAGCGCCTCGGCGAAGTGCTGCCTCCGCCGCAAGGCGGGCCGGGCGGAGGACGTGGCGGACGTGGTGGTGGCCCCGGCCGATTCATCGGGCCGGCATTTTTCGCCGCAGCGGATGCCGACAAGGATGGATCGCTGACGCGCGCCGAACTGAAGAACACGTTCACCAAGTGGGCAACGGATTTCGATACGGACAAAAGCGGTTCACTCAACGAAGAAAAACTGCGTGAAGGTTTGAACGCGGCGTTACCTCGACCCAACTTCGGCGGCCCCGGCGGCCCCGGTGGGCCTGGTGGGCCGGGAAACGAGCGCGGGCCAGGTGGTCCCGATGGACAAGGCGGGCAGGGTGGTGGCCGCGGACCTGGAGGGCCACCGGCGAAACCATTGACGCCGGAACAAGTGGCTTTGGTGCGCGCGTGGATTGACCAGGGCGCGAAATAAAAGCACCGCTCTGGCGTTAGCATTTCGTTCGCCAGCATCCCTTCTCATGCTAAAACACGACATCGCCATTCCAATACTGCCCAGTCGGTCTGTGCATGACACGCTGAAGTTTTTTAAGAGGCTGGGCTTTGACGGCAAAATTTGGGGCGAGCCGTATTCCTACGCCATCCTGACTCGGGACACGGTGGAACTTCACTTCTTCACCCACCCGGGGCTTCGACCCACTGAATCCCATGCGATGTGCTACATCAGGGTTTTGGACGTGGAAGACATTTACCGGGCTTTTGTCCGGGCGGAGTTGCCCCGGAAAGGCATCCCGCGTATGGATGTCCTCGAAAACAAGCCGTGGGGCATGAGAGAGTTTGCGGTCGTTGACCCGGATGGCAATCTGTTACGCATCGGACAGAAGCTCTGACAATGCGAAACCAGAACGGGATACGAACCATGCCGTCTGGCACCGCGTCTGGTATCAACATTTCAATGATAGTATCGAGGCAGAATTTGCTTGGAAATACGTGCGCTGGAAGCAACCGCGATGTCGCCAGGCTCGCCTTGCGCTTGCCGGCTCCAAAAGAATTTAGCCGGCGGATTTGGTCGATCACCATCGTAACGCTCGCGCTTGTTCATGCCAGCGAGCACTTTGGTCGCGCAGCTTTGCCGCCGATCAAAACGGCCAACGACAAATCAGCGCGTGCGAACGCCGGCGCGAATAATTTGCCGGCCGCCTTTCGCAAATCCAGCCCGGCTTCGCTTGATGACTTCAAAGCCATCGAGCAACACATCAAAGCGCTCCTGCCAAAAATTTCGTCTGCGGTCGTCGCCGTCCAGGTTGGCGGCGCCACGGGCAGCGCGGTAGTGATCTCAGAGGACGGCTTGGTGCTGACCGCGGCGCATGTGTGCGAAGAGCCCAATCGCAATGTGCGTTTCATTTTTCCCGATGGCAGGACGGCGCGGGGCAAGACGCTGGGCACAAACCACGAGGTCGATGCCGGCATGATGAAGATTACGGATCATGGGCCGTGGCCGCACGTGGAGATGGGGGATTTGAGCCGGGCGCGGCTCGGCGATTGGGTGCTCACGCTGGGCCATCCAGGCGGGTTCGATCCCGAACGGCCAGTCGTGGTGCGACTTGGCCGAATCATTCGATTCGCGGACGATGCGCTGCAGACTGACTGCACGATCACAGCTGGCGATTCAGGCGGGCCGCTGTTCGACATGCGCGGAGGCGTGATCGGCATTCACAGTTGGATCGCTGACTCGGCAGCGGCAAATTTTCATGTACCCATCACGCCGTTTCGCGATTCGTGGGATCGGTTGGCGAAGGCCGAAAGCTGGGGCGGCGACCAATCGCCTCCACGTCCGTGGATCGGCGCGCGCGGTGTCGATCATCCTGCGGGCTGTCAGTTGGAAACCGTTCCCGAAAACGGACCGGCATTCAAAGCTGGAGTGAAAATCGGAGACATAGTGAAGCGGATAAACGATCATGAAGTCCATGATTACGCATCACTGCGGCGTTTGGTGGCCGAGGCAAAACCCGGCGATGAATTGAAATTGGAGTTGCTGCGGGGTGAGGGCAATCTCTCCGTCATGGTGAAAGTGGAGGCCCGTCCTCGTCGTCGCTGATTATCATGTGCCTCGTTCATAAGTTCCACGCCCAAGTCAGAGCGCCACGAACACGACGCGCCAATGGACGTTGGCTGATTTTAGCGTTGTCACTCGTCAGCGCTGCCGTCATCTCGCAAGCAGAAGAAGGAAAACTGTCTGCCGACCAGCTCAAGCGCGGGGATGCGACTCTGCGAGCTTTCGCGCCGCTTTCCAAACTCACGCGTCAGTCAGTGGTGAAAATTGACCTCAACGGAAACACCGTGGCGCTGGGCGCGGTCGTTGATGCGAATGGATTGGCGGTCACCAAAGCCAGCGAGATCAAGCCCGGCAAATTATCCTGCTGGCTGGCGAGCGGAAAAGAAGTCCCCGCGGAGTTGCTGGCAGTCGATGAAGAAAACGACGTGGCGTTGCTGAAAGTGAATGCCCGTGGTTTGGTGCCGATTCAATGGAGCACCGACGAAGTCACCGTTGGGCAATGGGTCGTGACGCCGGGAATCGCCGAGACGCCGCAGGCCATCGGGATAGTGAGCGTGCATCCGCGAAAAATTCTGCACCCAAAAGCGTTCATCGGCGTGCAACTGGACTTCCAGGCGTCCGACGCACGCATCGCTCGCGTGATGGCTGGATTGGGCGCCGAAGCCGCCGGATTGAAACCGGGTGATCGGATTCTGGCAGTAAACGATTGGCCGGTGAAGCAGAGCGACGAACTCATGAAGACGTTGCGCCAGTTTCGCGAAGGCCAATCGGTAAAATTGCGTGTGCGGCGGGAACAAGAAGAGTTTGACGCTTCGGTGAACTTGATGGCGCCAAAATCCGAAGGCGGTGGGCGCGAATCCGATCGCGAGGATCGCATGAGCCGCATGGGAAGCAAGTTGAGCGGCCGGGCGCAGGGTTTTGAACTGGCGATCCAGCATGACACCGTGCTGCAAAACTGGCAGTGCGGCGGGCCATTGCTCAATCTCGAAGGAAAAGCCATCGGCCTCAATATTGCCCGCGCGGATCGCGTCGCGTCCTTTGCGTTGCCGGCGGATTTTGTCCGGCGTTCACTTCAGCGTCTGCAAACGAAAGCCCGCCCGCAGCAGCCACAAGCGGAAAACACGTCCACGAAGAAACAGTCGCCCACGAGCACGCATTGACAATCGCCTCAAAAAATCTCGCCGACCGATCACCAACCACTCACATTCCACTGCCATGAACCGCCACAAATCCGTTTCCTCCAGGGTTGTCCTCAAACGGGCGTTTACACTTATCGAACTCCTGGTCGTTATTGCGATCATCGCCATCCTCGCCAGCCTGCTGTTGCCGGCTCTGAGCCGCGCGAAAGAATCCGGACGCGGCGCGGTTTGCATCGGCAACCTCCGCCAGTTTGGCCTGGCGGCGATGACCTATTCGATGGATTACAACGGCCATCTGCCATCTTTTCGCAACTGGCTTTACGTGAAGCAGGGCGATCTCACCACCGGCACGATATATCCGCATCTCAAATCCAAGGATGTTTATCTTTGTCCGAGCGATAAAATTGAACTTTCTTCGCGACGTAAACAAACCGTGCCGCCCGCAGGTGGTTTCGGTGCCGTCAACAAAAAGCGCGACTTCAGTTATCCCATGAATTGCGGCATCTGCCACGCGACCGACATGGCGAATTTCATCGCGCCGACGAAGACGATGGTGTTCATGGAAGCGAGCTTGGCGACGAACGATTACACCGGCATCGTCGGCCCATCCGTGGATGTGCGCTCGCTGGCGACGCGGCATGGCAATCGCGGAAACCTCGTGATGGCCGACAATCACATCGAAAAGATGACCAAGAAAACTTACGACGAAGTGGACAAAACCAAACGCTTCTGGTTCCCTACCGACGACACCTCCGGGCCGAACGGGATGAATTTTGGATCCGGCCTGCGTTAGTAAAAATAAATTCGCACTGGACTGGCTGGTTTATTTCCGTGAACCGTGATCCAATGCGCTCAGACCCGATTGCCGACTGCCATGAAAAACTGTAACCGATTTGCAAAAACAATTCTTGCCACTCTGTGCGCGTTTACGCTCCTGATGTCTGCGCCGGCTCGTGCCGTGGACACGACTCCCAAAGTCAGCCTCAAACTGCTGGCTGAAGGTTTCGCCGCGCCAATTGTTCTTACTTCGCTGCCCGACGGTTCCGGCCGGCTGCTGGTCGCGGATCAAGCAGGCGTTATTTACGTGCTCAATCGCGACGGTCAACGAGTAGAAACACCCTTTCTCGATCTGCGCGGCAAGATGGTGCAACTCAACCAAGGCATGGACGAGCGCGGGCTGACTGGCATGGCGCTGCACCCCCGGTTCAAAACCAATCGCAAGTTCTATGTCGCCTTCAACGCGCCCTTGCGCGCTGGCGGTGCGCATGATCCCCAGCCGTGGAATAACACCATGCGCGTGTCCGAATTTCGCGCGTCGGAAAAAGATTCCGGCGTTTCCTCGGCCGACTCCGAGCGCATCCTCCTCGAAATCGACAAACCAGATTGGAGCCACAACAGCGGGCGCATCGTGTTTGGTCCGGATAGTTACCTCTACATCACCCTTGGCGACGGCAGCGCCCCCAATGACGTTGGAAAATTTGGCCATGCGCCCGAAGGCAACGGCCAAAATTTGCAAACGCTGCTCGGAAAAATTCTGCGCATCGATGTGAACAAAGGCGTGCCGTATGCAATTCCCAGTGACAATCCGTACGCTGACGGCAAGCGTGGCCGGCCGGAAATATACGCGTATGGCGTGCGCAATCCTTGGGGCATTTCCTTCGATCGCGGCGGCAAGCACGAATTGATCGTCACCGACGTCGGCCAGGAACGCTGGGAGGAAATCAACGTCATCGTCAAAGGCGGTAATTACGGCTGGCGCTTGCGCGAAGGCTTAGATGGCTTCGATCCGAATAACCCGCGCACGGCCCCCGTCGAAGTTCCGAAAGTCGGCGCGGACGGCAAACCGCTGATCGATCCGGTGCTCGTTTACAAAACTTTTCGTGGTATGAAAGACGACCCGGAATCTTTTGGCGTCTCAATCACGGGCGGCTACGTATATCGCGGCAAGGCGCTGCCGCAGTTGGTTGGAAAATACGTGTTCGCTGATTGGTCCAAATCGATGGCGCTTGGTGATGGGATCATCCTCGTCGCGACCATTCCGTCGGCTGGCAACTCTTCCGCGAAATGGACCGTCGAGCCGCTGCCCGTGAAAGACCACCCCGACGGACGTCTCAAAGCATTTGTCTGGGCGATGGGCGAAGACGACGAAGGCGAAATTTACGTGCTGACCAACGGTGCCAACCTCGTCTCCGGCACGCGCGGCAAAGTTTTTAAACTTGTCCCGCTGTAGTATTCTTTTGCCATGCCGGGAAAGAACCCTCCGATGCGCGCCACTCGCAGTGCCGGAAATCGAGCTTGTTGCTCTTCGCTCTACTGTACTGAAATCCGCCATCTTCATCTAAACACTGCTCACGCATTCATCATCTGCGAGTGACGGTTACATTGGTCGCTATCAAGCATTGTAACGCAAATACTAGCGCCTCCTTCCGCGCTTACGCGACCCACCCTTGTTACCGGTTCAGAATTGGTTGCTCTGCGTATCGTTGCTCAATCTTCCACCTGCACGAGGAGGTTCTCCATGATGTAGTCTTTGCGGCTGAGTGTGTAATTTTCCCCATGCAGAACGCAGTCGCTCACATGTCAGGTCGGAAAAAGAAAAGCCCCCCGCTCTTGCGAAGCGAGGGTTCATGTCAAAATACCGGACGCTTTATTACGCCACTTTGGACAGCGCGGTCGTAGCGCGCGCAGTTGGCACCGTGTTGGTAGCGGGAACATTGGGCTGTGATTCATGCGTGGCGGCGGAGTCGATGATGACGCGCGCCTGTTTGTACTCATTGTAAAACGCCGGCGCACTGGCTTGGAACTTCTCCACCAACGGGTCCAGTTGTTCGTTCAAAACCACGTCCAACTGCGTGAACAAATCCACCAACTCCTTCGTGGCTGCGCCGATCGCCGCCCGGCTCTGTCGTGGCTTGGATTGCAAGGCCGCAAAGGCCGCAATCGCTTGCGTGAGCGCGTTCAAATCCGCCGCAGTTGTATTGTAGGTAGCGGTCAGTTCAACCGCGTTCGCATTGCCCAGATCGAGGATCGTCTGACAACGATTCAGCACTGCTCCTTCGCGGCCACGCGCGAGATCCGTGCGGGAGAAATCCACCTGACTGGCCAGTTGCTTGTCGCTCTTCGCCGAGGCCAGCGCCTTGAGACCGGAGCAGACGGTGAACGCCGTGTTCAACAGCTTCGCGCGCGCATCAGCTTTGGCGGCACCGTAACCGGTTAACGTTTCTTGCTTGAGCGCTGCCGCCTGAATGCCCGTGAGCGTCTGACCGAGGGTTGCCACGGCACTGACGATTCCCGGCACCCCACTCCAGACGCTGGCGTTGGCCTGGAGACTCAAGTGTGTTGTCTGGCCCATGTTGGCTTTGTTCGTTTGTTCATTTCTCATACTATGTTTCTTTCTCTTTCAATTTTCTTCTCGGCAGGCACGGGAAAAAACTTGAGGAAAAATAATCTACGAACGAAACCACCCTCACGAGCCGTAATTTGAATGACACAGCTTCCACCGACTGACACCGATTAAATCCGTGATCGTCCGCGAAATCCGTGTCCAGAAATCATCTGTCTCAGGAAGCGAATGTCCTCGCGAGCCGGGATCGGATCTGAGGCGAATTACGTTCTCTGCGTCTCGGTGGCAAAAAATTCCTTGGCTGTTTTCAATCCGTGCCCCTCCGTGCCATCCGTGTTCAAACTCCATCACCGGGAGAGCGAGCGTCCTCGCGGGCCATGCTACAGCTACACTTTTCCAAGCCACTTGAAAACCGCAGCTTCGACCGTAGCCAATTGCGTTTGTGTCAACGCGCCAAGTCGTCGAATGGCCCGTGCCGTCGGATAAGTTGCGACGCTTTGCGCGATGAACGCACCATCCTTCAGAAAGGGAACCGGCAGCTTCACCTCCCAGAGCGAGCCGCGCAGCGCCGTGCTATGAAATACCACCGTCACCACCGCACGGTCGGTGTCGGCGAAGGGAACGCTCAGGATCAGCACCGGACGGGACTTCTCCACCATTCCGCAATCCCACAGCCACACCTCACCGCGCCTGGGTGTCATGTTCCTCCCGGTCCAGCATCGCCGCCAGTTCATCTCCGGCACGCGCCACGTCTTCGTCATTCAGCGGCCCGGAATCCAACGGGGGAAGCCGGCGGAAAAGTTCTTTTACGAACGTCTGTTTCTCGGCGGCGGGCAGCGCGTCAAACGAAGCGAGCAATTCAGCAGTCTCGGCACTCATGCCTTTCAGATAATCCCCTCCGGCCCGGTTGTCAGGCCAAATTATTCACTGACCAAGGCGTCCGTTTTGATCACGGCTCGGCAGGAGCCGCGCCCTCTCGATGTGGGATGGGAGGGTGAGCGTCCTCGCGAACCCTGGTCTCTTGCCGCTTGCGTGCGCGCAAAGTTCGCCGAATTTATCAGGGCTTGTCCGGAGCCGCGCCCTCCCGGTTTTGAGGATTCATGTCACCACGGAAGGATGTTCACCATGCCTTGGTACGGCCAATCATCGGGATTGGTCACGAGCCTTTTACGTACTGGATTCTCGCGCACGTAAACCCACTTGTCGTGGTAATTCTCGGAACGACGAAGGCGCGTGTCCCATTTGTGCGATTGCCAACGCCATTCGGGGTTTTGTGCGTTGATGGTGAAGCGCCGTTTCCAATAGGTCAGCCAGCGGTCAAACGGGATGTTCAGATCGCGAGGCGCGCAAAAGAAATGGAGATGATCTGGCATGAGAAGATAGTAACCGACCAGCCACGCCTGCGCTTCGTTCCATGCCTGTTTGACGAATTCGTGGACGCGCGGCTGGGCAACCCACGGAACGCGATGCTCGGCGGCGACGGTGACGAAGACAATGGTTGGCTCGCCCAGCGTGATACGGACGCCGGAGGCGGGTTTGTGCCGGCCAACATCGTCTCGGTGGGGTTCCATGAGGTTTCTTTTAGGAGATGGCGAACGTCCGCGCGAGGTAAAAAACAAACCCGGGAGGGCGAGCGTCCTCGTGAGCCGTGAAATCTTGTTTTGCCGGCGCGCCGGCTCGATTCTTCGTGCGCGCATGGCCGTTCGTTTTTGATCAGGGCTTGTCAGGAGCCGCGCCCTCCCGTTGTGATTTGGGAGGGCGAACGTCCTCGTGAGCCGTGATCAATGCGCGCCGTGGAATTTGCCATGCGGGGTTGGCATTTCACCGCCTTTCATCGCTTCGATCTGACCGCGCCAAATCACGAAATTCGTTGCCGCTGCCGCAAGGCCTCGGCTGCCGAATCGGCTTGACCTGACGGATCAACTCCGGTACTTCCAGCCGTATAGAATGGGCAAAGAATCAGATTTGGCGTTTGGACGGTTCAACCATGAAATGAACCCTCCGAGAACTGAGACAGCAACACTCTAAAAACTTTTAACAAATTCCTTTTCCCGATGAAGACATGTTCTTTAAACCTCCAAAACAACGAAGCCAACCCGAACTGCTTTCCGGTTGACTTCGTTTACGTAACTCGCCAGTGGGTGCGTAACATGAAATCCTCAAAACTGTCACAATTCAAACTCTCTCTCCTATGAACACTAATTCCTTTCAACCACCTTCCGATTCACTGTTCGATACCTCGCCACATCCCTTGGTCCGCAAAACCGGCAAATTGCGATGTGTTGCCGCAGCGGATGAAGCAAATTGCATGACCCAGCGAGCGCAAACACATCGAAACGGCTCGCGATTCAAGGGGAAGATTTGCCAATTCGAGGTGGCGATTTTGCTTTTTGCGGCTGCTTGCCTCCAAGGCGTTGCACAATTACCGCCGCCAGACTTCAACCTTGGCGATGTTCCGCCGCAGACGGTTTGGTACGGGCAGACGGCGGCGTTCCGAATTCATTCTGGCACATTGGGTGCTGGGGCCGCGTTTTCGATGAATGCAAGTCCGCAGCCGCAAGGTGTACTTTCCCTGGACTCGGCTTCCGGGCAATTCAGTTACACGCCTGATTTGGCGGACAAAACTCTGTTCACTGTTACGTTCATTGCCGCACTCGGCGGACAATCTGACGGCCAGACTGTGGATTTTACGCCGCTGCCACACCTGCCGCCGGAGCAGGATGTTTTTGGGCTGAAACCGGTTCACGCACCTCCCGACCCGGAAGACAACAACTACATTACCCGCAATGAAGTGCTCAGTTCCGCGTCGGAGAGCTTCAATAACCAGATGCGGACGACCCGGACCATCACGATTTCCGGCAACACAGTTGTATTTCAACAAGGACACCCCAACGGGTTGTTCAGCTACAGTGACAACGATGATATCAAGCAATTGGACATTCATGCGCAGAAAGTCATCTTCCGCGATGCGTTCAAGGTGCCGCAAACGGCGGTCACGATTCATGCGAGAGAATTGCGGTTCGAAGATCCTCCAGGCACGCCGGAACCCGCCTCGATTGTAACGACGCCCCGCAGTATCACGACCCGGCCTGCTCAGTTCCAAAATGGAGCCGCAGGACTGAATGGCGGTAACATGAATCTCATGATCGCGAATTTATGGTCTGCCGGTGGCACCAAAATTCGCTTTATCGCGGACGGCGGAGTAGGGCAACCCGCGGGCATAGGCCAGGATGGCGCGCTCGATGGCGTTGACATGCCGGACCAAGTAAGCTCGGGTTGCGCACGAGGAGCTCAAGCATTCGAAGTGATGCAGTTTCCAAATACAACATATCTGGAAATCAACAAGACTGATTGTTGTCCTGCCAGACTCGTCTCGCCCGTGACCCACGGCTACTGTGGAGATCCGAATAACTGGCCAGGAAATGGCGACGATGCGAAAAGTGCTGGTAAGCCCGGCGATGGAGGAACAGGCGGCACGATGTATCTTTTAGAGGATGTTCAACCATACATTCGCAACGAAGGGGGCATAGCGGGCAGTAAAGGAAATGACACCAAGGGGCGTCGGGGAGGGTTGCCAAATCCAGCGAATCGATGGAAGGTAAATATACTCATCGGCCGGACTTCACCTCCACCACACGGTATACCGTATCCAACATTATCCGTAACAAACATTGTTGAGACGCACTTCTCCGTTCCGGGAAAAGATATGCCGGCTCCAGAACCAGACATTCCCGTCGGCGCGCCGGGGAGTTTTACATTGATTCATCATCCAATGTCTTGGATGTCTCCGTTTGCTCTGCGCGCAATTGTCGCCCACGCGAAAGATTCCTACCTCTACGGCTATCTGGACGAGGCAAAGCAAGTTTTAGTCGATTACTCACAGTTGCTTGATGATTTCGCCAGTTCTTCCGATTGGAGCCAGTTGTCCGACGACTGGCAATTGCAGTTAACCGCGATGCGCAACGAGATGGGCACGCTACTGCACCGAATCAATAGCAATCTGGATTATTTCGGCAATCCGCCCGGTTGGGTGCCGCTGCTTTCATTTGAGGCAAATAAACTGGCGTTCGAGAACGAGATCGAACGCTCCATCCGCCAACTCTATTTATCATACTGGGTTGGTAATGCAGCCACCGTGGTGCAGAACCGAGTGGACGCACTCAATTCCGCACGGGTTTCGCTCAAAGATGAGATTGTCCAATTTCAAAACGAATATGGGAACGCCATCGATTTAATTCCAGGGCTGGAGATCGAGTCCATCAGGATTTCCAACAGAGTCCAGGAAGTTACAGCGCAACTACGGCAAATCGAACAAGACTTGATGCAGCGTGCCAATAACAACGTCAACGAGCGCCACAAAGTGCCCGCGTGGCGAAAGGCGCTTGGCGTCGCCGGGACACTGTTGTCGGTAGTTCCCGCTGGGCAGCCAGTTCTCGGTGCCATTGGGGCTGGGCTAAACCTGATTAGCACTTTTGACCCCCATGATCCCCTAGCAGTTTGCTGAAATACTCCAACCAAGTTTGAACAATGGCGGGGCGGAAAAGTCGGAATACTATGCGTGGAAAGCCTCAAGCCCAGCCGGAGTTTCTGACGACCATCAACCTGAACCAGCGCGTCCCCGCCGACCATCCGCT